>JANWVR010000125.1 GCA_025056735.1 Saprospiraceae bacterium | reverse complement strand
GAAACTGTCGGCCCTCATGTACCAGACGGGCTACCTGACCATCACAGGCGCCGACGAAGAGGGCCTGCTGACGCTGGACTACCCGAACAAGGAAGTGCGCGACTCCATGCTGCAGCAACTGCTGGAAGCCTTCTCCGGCGTGGAGGTGGAAAAGAGCACCTCGTTGGCCATCGGCCTGAAGCGCGCCTTTGAGGCGGGCGATTTGGAGCAGGTGTTTCGGCTGTTGCGCGGTGTGTTCAGCGGTGTGCCCTACTGGCTACACGAGAAGTGGCCGGAGCGGTTTTTTCATGCGACTATTTACTTGGTGTTCCGGTATTTGGGTGTGCGGGCGCACAGCGAGGTGTGCACTGCCGATGGGCGGATGGACTGCGCGGTGGAGACGTCGGGTCGGGTGTACATCCTGGAGTTCAAATTAGATGAGCCAGCAGAGGTGGCTTTGGAGCAAATCAGGCAGAAGCGTTACTACGAGGCGTGGTGGCATCTGGGCAAGCCAGTGGTGGGCGTGGGCGTGCAGTTGTCCTCGCAGACGCGAAACATCGAGCGCTGGGTGGTTGAGGAGATGAGCGCGTGAATAATTTCCGGCCCTCGCCAGCCGCGCCTGAAGGGACGTAAATAGCAGCGCAGGCACTAACGATAGCGGGTGGTGTTGAACAATTCTATTTCTCGGGCGGCACCAAAGGCAGGGTGGTTGGCTGCAGCACCCGTGCTACGGGATACAGCCGGTGGGTAGGTTCGTACCAGGGCGAGCGCCGATAGACCCAGTCCAGCTGTTTGCGACCATCGGCTGCGAATTCGGGGTCGTTCTTCTTGAGTTCCTCTAACTCAGTGCGTATTTCCGGGTTTTGGCGCAGAAAATCAGCGGCCAGGTCTTCAAATACATAAGCAGAGAAATACTCTTTCTGCATGAGGATAGGGTCAAAGAAGTTCCAGGCAAACCAAGAGTCGGGCGCATGCGGTTCGAGCGTTTCGACGAGATAGCGATTCGCCGGCTGGTTGGTGAAAATGACGTAATCTCCTTTCCGGAAGAGGTGCTGGCGCTTTTGAGCCGTTACACGCACGTTGTGGTGGTAGTAGTGGCCTTCCCATTCGTTGCGGTTTCGGAAGGAGTCAATACGGTACATTTCTACGTCGAGTAGCACATCTTCGTCTAAGCGCTCTAATCGGACGCGATTAAGGTTGAGGCGGCAGAGGACATTTTCCCAGGCTTTTGGGATGATGTAGGCCCAGGGTTTATCCACTGTAAGAGCGGGCACAAAGGTGTTGTAGTAAGGGATGTCGCGTTCCCAGGTTTCGGAGCGGTCGTAGTAAAGGCGAGGTAGGCCCGACACTTCAGAAGGTTTATATTTGGCCGCATAGCCTTTAAAGCAGAAGGAGTCACGCTGGGTACGGTCCATGCGCCAGTCTAAGACGAACTCTTTTTTAGTTAGGGTGCGTTCGAGGGCTTTAGCACGGGCTTGGGCTAAGGCTTCGCCGTGCTCGTGCATAAAGGCGATAGTCTCCTCTAAAAACGCTTGAGTACTGCGCAAGCGGTCGGCAAAAGGTTTAAGCATATGGGTTTCGGGCATGAAACCAATGGTGTTCCATAAGGCAGCGTAGCCGGTGGAGAAGCGCCCGTAATCGCAGAAGCCCCATAAGCCCTGGTCAGGTGTTTCACCAGGACCATCCACGTAGGGGCACATATCCCAGCCACGGCGGGCCATACGAGCGTAAAGGTCAGGCAGCATGGTCTTTTGCAGGAACTCGCCCAGGGGAGCCTCCATCTTATTATGCTGGGTGGCAATAAGCGTCATAGTATAGGGATAATCGGCACCATTACTGGTGTGATTATCCACAAAGACGTCAGGCATCCAATATGTAAATAAGTGATTGAATGTTTGAGCGTTGCGTGAGTCGCATTTGATAAAATCCCGATTAAGGTCGTAGTTGCGGGCGTTGCCGCGAAAGCCATAGGCTTCAGGGCCGTTCTGGTTGGCCCGGCTGTGGGCGCCGCGGTTGAGACAGCCATCTACGTTGTAGACTGGCACAATAACAAGCACGGTATTTTCTAACAAACGCAGCTTTTCGGGCTGAGTTAGTAAGTCGCGCAGCAGCAAAAGAGTCGCATCAATCCCCTCCGGCTCGCCAGGATGTATACCGTTATTGATGAAAAGAATGCGTTTGCCAGCCTTCCGGAGGCTTTCAACTTCGAAGTTACCACTTGTAGAAAGCACAGCGCTGTGCAAAGGGTAGTTGCTGTCGGTAGGCCCCTCCATGTTGAGGCGAAAGATTTTCGGAAAAGCCTCGGCCATTTTCTCGTAACAGGCCATAGCCTCGTGGTAGGTAACCGTCTGGTTAGGGTTGGTATCAAATGGGATGCGGAAAAGTGGTTCAGCCATAGCGGCAGAAGGTTTAGTTTTGAATGTGGTACAAGACCCCAGAAGCAGAAATGTACCTCCGAATACCGCGAAGAAAACGGGGTTTGAAAAAACGGTAAAAAGGCGCCGTACCCAGAACAGCAAAAGCATGCCTGCAAAGATAGGAGTCTCCATGGCAGTGTTATTCATGGAGCTACAGGCCTTCCTGAGAGCAGAAACTTTCCTAAATATCCGAGTTCTCAAAACCCTGTCAGAGCAGAGATGTTACTTTTGCTGCACTTTATATCATGCTTTTCGCCTCCGACCAGGACGCCGTAGCGCCCACCGGGCGCCATCTGTTGGATAGCCTGCGCTTTCCAGCAGGGCTTGTTGCTTTTCTATGGCTGGTGCATACTTACTTCTACCTCTCTGGCGCAGACCCAGGTGAGTACGGCATCCTGCCGCGTCACCTCTCCTGGGCGCGCGGGATCGTTACGGCCCCACTGATGCACGGCAGCTGGGAGCACCTCATGTCAAACAGCGTTCCACTTTTTGTGCTCACTGCCCTGACGCTGTACTTCTATCGGCGCGTAGCTATACGCGCATTCTGGCTCATCTACTTCATGACCGGGCTGGCGGTATGGTTGCTGGGCCGGTCGGTCATCCATATTGGCGCCAGTGGCGTGGTCTACGGACTGGTTGCTTTCATCTTTTGGAACGGCATCTTCCGCCGCAGCGCCCGCTCCATCATCTTGGCCCTCATCGTGCTCATGCTCTACAGCGGCATGTTCCTGGGCATTCTGCCCGACCAGGAAGGCATCTCCTGGGAAAGCCACCTGCTCGGCAGCCTCTCGGGCATTCTGACGGCCTTTTGGTTCAAAGGAGAACTCGAAGACGACGAAATAGAACACCGCCACACCTGGGAAGAAGACTCCGACGAAAAACAGTACTTCCTGCCGCGCGACGCCTTCGACAAAACCAAAGCCCAACGCGCTTTAGAAGCCCAAGAAGAAGCGCGCCGACGCCAACAGGAACACAACGACAACCCCTGGCCTCCCTTCTGGAACAGCACCTGGAGCTCCTGACTTCAGAACCGGTAAGCAAAGGCAAGCTTAGACTTCTGACCGTACTTTTGCTGCCAGGTACCGTCCGGCCAGTAAACTCGTTTGAGCCTGTGGGCGGATTTTCGCAAAAACGCGGCGTCATCCCGCAGCGCCCAGCACAAGCCCCAGAACGGCAAAGAAGGCCGTCTGCAAGCCTAACAGAGGAAGTGCTGCCCGATTTTGTAGCGAAGGCGGTATCGTCAGGCGCCATACAATGGCCAGCAGCAGCGATGTTGCGTACCAGCCAGCGTAGTTCTGCCAGGGCGGCAAACCCGTAGAGGGCCAGGTCCACATGCCAAAGTGGATGGCCACCGGCTCTATCAAATAATCCAAGGCTGTGGGCAACGCTGCTGCTAAAGGCGCAAACGCAACAACGGAGAGCTTGGGCAGCACTCGGTCCAAAGCGTAAAAACTACAGTACGTTACCAACGTCCAGTTGATGCCCAGCATTAGCGGCGTACCGGCCACCTTTGGCCCCAGTACCGAGCCGTATTCGTAGTGGCCGAAAGGCCAGCCCGTATTCACCCCCAGCACTTCGACGCCAAAGCCTACGGCAAAAGCGCTAAAGAGGTAAGCAGCGCTACCGCGCGTGTGTGGCGTATGAAACAGCAGCAAGACAGCATAAGACAGCAGCAGGCTCATGGGCGTCTGGCTGATAAACCAGGGCCGGGCGGGCGAGAGCATGCCCGCAACGCCAAAAAGGTACACGGCAGCGCAGAAGCCCAGCAAGAGGTCGGGCGAGCGTTGGGTAAGTCGTTGGATCATGACTGAGAAGAAAGTCCGATGAGTTCGCTGGTGATTTTGGCTGAAAGCAGGCACAGCGGAATGCCGCCGCCCGGGTGCACACTGCCGCCGCAGAAATAAAGCCCGCGGATGCGGCGCGAAAAGTTGGCGTGCCGCAAGAAGGCCGCCATTTGTGTGTTGGAGCTATAGCCGTAAAGCGCGCCCAGATGCGAGCTGGTTTTTGCTTCGATTTCCGGCGGCGAAAGGATGGCCTCCGTATCTATGAGTGCCCGGAGATTGACTCCCAAAAGCCTGTCGAGCTTGGCTATCACCTCGTTGCGCACCCGCTCGATGAGCGCAGCCCAGTCTTGCCCTCGATGGCTGGGAGCATTGATCATGACGAACCAGTTCTCGCAGCCCGGCGGCGCATCGGTAGGCGTGTACTTCGAGGTGATGTTGATGTAAACAGTTGGGTCGTCTATGATTTCGCCGCGCTCCAGCGCCTCAAACTCCTCCTGGTAACGCTCGGAAAAAAAGATGTTGTGCAAGTCTAATTGCGGAAACGCCTGGCGGACCCCCCAGTAGAAAATCAGCGCGGAAGTGCTCTTAGGCTGCCGCAAAATGCGCTCAGGCGCCTTTTCTTCAGGCATCAAACGCTTGTAGGTATAGTACACATCCATGTTGCTGACTACCGCCTGAAAGCGATGCACGCCCTCAGCCGTGCGCAGGCCGGTTACCCGGCTGCGGTCGGTTGTAATGGCTTCTACGCGCTGGCCGAAGTGAAAGCGCACGCCCAGCTGCTGTGCCAAGCCAAAAACGGCCTGAGTGATGCTGTGCATGCCGCCCTCCGGATAATACACGCCCAGGTTGTGCTCAAAGTGCGGGATAATCGTCAGCATGCCCGGCGCCTTGTATGGGTTGGAGCCGTTGTACGTAGCGTAGCGGTCAAACAGCTGCACCAGCTTCGGATGCCCAAACCAGCGCTCGTTCACCTGGTGCATCGAGGTAAACAGGTCGAAGCCCGGCAAAAAGGTCAGCGCCTTCAACACGTTAGCGCTCAGCCAGGTATCCCAACGATGGAGCGACTTCTCCAAAAAGATGTGGCCAGCAAGGCGGTACTTCTTTGCGCTCAGGGCCAGATAGTCCAGCACACGCCGGGCCGGCACGCCCAGGATACGCTCGGCTTCCGCCGCAAAACGCCGAGTATCGGCCCAGGCCGTTAGTTGCGTACCGTCATTCCAGAAATAGTTGCAGGTGATGGGAACCTGAATGTACTTGAATCGCCCTTCTATGGGCGTTCTGGCTGTGCGAAACAGATCTTCCACATACGCCGGCATCGTAAACAGCGACGGCCCCGCATCAAACCGATAACCATCCTGCTCGAAAGCCGAAAGTTTACCGCCCGGATAGCTGTTTGCCTCAAAAACTTCAACCTCGTGCCCTTGCGATGCCAAACGAACCGCAGCGGCCAACCCTGAAATACCTGCACCAATAATACCAATTTTCACGTCCAAAAGCCTCGGTTTTGACCTGTTTTAAATTTTGTTTTTTATAAAATGAGCCTAAGGTTCTTTAAACAACACAAAAAATAAATTTTGTTTTTTAAAATAAACTAAAAAACATCAGCAAATTAAACATCAGAAAAGTCAGCCTTGTTCTGGCTCCATGCAGACTACCACCGTTTCCATTTATCATTTTTCGGGTTTTACCCACAGGTTCTGGGCGCTTAGCCAAATGGGTTTGGCGCCGCGCCGACTGAAAGGGGCATCCGGGCTGACGTTTTTCAAGTTCTTAGGCAGCGGCGGTTCAAACGGCTTCGGCATTCGTCCGAATTGGAGTGTATACGGCATTCTGTCCGTCTGGGAAGACCGGAAAGCCGCCGAGGCAGCACTCGAAGAAAACCCTGTTTATCAGGCCTATGCGAAGCGGGCCGCCGAACAACGGCATGTCTTTTTGGCCAATACCATGGCGCACGGCTTATGGGATGGCCAGATGCCTTTCCGCACTGTCAAGGCGTTCGACCCCACCGCTCCGGCGGCCGTGCTGACGCGCGCCACTATCCGCAAAAGACATCTGTGGCGATTCTGGAGCCAGGTGCCCGCCGTGAGCCGCTCTGTGCACGCACACCCGGGTCTGGAGTACGCCATCGGCATCGGCGAACTGCCGATGGTGCAGCAGGCTACCTTCAGCCTGTGGCGAACAGGAAGAGAGATGATGGATTTTGCCTATCGAGGCGAACACCACAAGCGCGTCATTGCCCAAACCCGCGCCTTAGGCTGGTACAAAGAGGAATTGTTTGCCCGTTTCGAGGTGCTTCCTTGAGCCCCTGAAGCGCACAGATACCGGCGCTCTGAAAAAAAAAGCGGTACGCATGCAGCAACCGGGCCACGTTGGGCACCTTTTACGCAGCCGGCCAACGTTATTCATCTGCCCTTTAGGTGGAGGGGCGCAAAAACAGACCTGAAAACATATGCTGCATCTCGTTTCTCGCTGTTGCCGAGGCGATGGCTCTGCCCAGCGCCAATTATACGAGCACTATAAAACGCCGCTATTCAACGTCTGCCTGCGCTACGCCCGCGATCGCGCTGAGGCACAGGACTTTTTGCAAGAAGCGTTTCTGACCATCTTTCGCGACCTCCAACAATTCAAGGGCGACGGCTCACTCGACGGCTGGCTGCGGCGCGTAACGGTGCGCAGCATCCTGCAAACCCTGCGGCGAAAAAATCCCCTGCGCTTTGCCGAAGACTACGAACACCTCCCCTGCAACCATGCCAGCATCAGCCCCGACCAGGAACTGAACTCCGAGGCCATTCTGGCCTTAGTGCAACAGCTGCCCGACGGTTACCGCACCGTATTCAACCTGCGCTGTGTGGAAGAATACGAATACGATGAAATCGCTCAAATGCTGGGCATTGCCGAAAGCACCGTGCGCTCGCAGTACGTCCGCGCCTGCCGCCAATTGCGCCTCCTGCTGGGAAAGTTGATGGCTGAGCCGGCATACTGAAGGCTTAAAAAATTCATTTATTCGATTTTTTCAAAAAAATGTCATGGAAAATAAAAACTTAGAGCAATTTCTTCGCAATCAGTTGGAGCAAGTCCAACAAACGCCGGATGCAGAGGTGTGGGCGAAAATTGCGAAAGCGCAGGCGCCGCTGAATGCGAAATGGGCCTGGGCGGCCCGCCTGCAATGGCTGTTGCCCGCAGCGGCTGCAGCAGCCATCATGATTGGTGTTGTATGGTGGAAAGGCGCTGAACCTGCCAAAACACCGGTAGCGCCCGCCCAAGAGATGACGCTTCAAGCGCCCGCCGAAGAAATGCCTTTTGCTGTAGCGCCAGAAGCGACGCCACCGCCCACATCACTAACGCGCAGAATTGCCCAGCCTGGCGCCATGGCCTTTAATAAGGTACCCAATAAGGCAATTCCCTTCGACGCCGAAGCCGGGCTAAATTACCAGGACCCAACCACCGGCACGCGCATACGCATACCTGCCGGCGCTTTGGTGGACGCTGCCGGCCAGACCGCACGCGGCCAGGTGCTCTGTCGCTTCCGCGAGTATCGTTCCATCGCCGACTTCTTAGCCTCGGGCATCCCGATGCACTTCGCCGACGAGCGCGGCAACTTCTTCTTCAACTCCGGCGGCATGTTCGAAGTACGCGTGGAGCAAGATGGCCAACCGCTGCTCATAGCTCCGCAGCGAACCTATGAAGTTGAGTTCGCGCCTACACATCCGCTGGCCAACGCGAACCTCTTCTTCCTCAACGAACAAAGCGGCCAATGGGAATACGTGCCCGTGCCCATGGCGCCCGGCGACACACCCGGCACACAGGCCCGCGTCGTCAGTGCCGAAGAGGTCAATGCCAACAACCGCCGCATTAAAAACGATCCCTGCGTGTTTCAACTCGCTACGCGAGTGCAGGACTCTATGCCTAAGGCAGCCGACGTAGCAAAAGGCATCGAAGTGGGCTATCACTTGGCCACGGGCAAGATGAAAATGCCCACCTGGTTCCGCAAAAACCCATCTCTGTCGGTGGAGGCCGTAGTAAACCACTCCGACCGCGGCGCCGTGCGCTTAGTCCATGACCGCGACAAGGAAGACAAGTTTTTCCCGCAGGATCGCAGCGGCAACTTAGCGGAATTGAGCGCGCTCAAAGACTGCTATTTCATCAAAGCCGCCGATGTGGACGGTCAAGCCGTTGATCTCAAAGAGTATAAAAACACCCAATGGAACGGCTTCTGGGTCATCCCCGACAACGGATCGCGTTGCAAAGTGGAAATGCTCAGCGACAAAGGCGATAAAATTGCTTTTTTCGCAGTACTCCACTCCAACGTTTCCGAAAACATTGCCGAAGTGCTGGCTACCTATCGCCGCCTGCGCCAGGAGCGCCTCGAGGCCAGCCGCCAGACCGCTGTTGCGCTCAAAACCTTCTTACGCACGGCGCCCATCTTCCAGACACCCGAGGAGTGGTGCATGAGCGATACCGAGTGGATCGCCTGGTTTGAGGCTGAAAAAACGCGCATGGTCCTGCGTTATGAGGCTCTGATAAAAAGCGGCGCCATGTCGGACGAAGTGCAGGCCATGGAAGCCATCCGCCAGTACCGCCTGCGCGAACGCGAACACTTTTATGAAATAGCAAAAACCATCTCGGTCGCTGGCCTTCAAGACAGAAGCATAGTCTTCCGTCTGAGCGGCTTCGGCCTGTACAACTACGACCAGATCTTCCGTCTTGGGCAACCCGAAGCGCGCGTACTCGCCGCCTTCCGAGCGCCCAACGGCTCGCCCATTGTATCGGCCAATGTCATGATCTTGGAGCGCAAAAGCAGAGCGTGCTTCTCCCTCTTCGACCACAAGAACCTGCCGCTTTGGGCCGGGCTGGAGGTCGAGCTGTTTGTTACCGATAAGCATGGCCGCAATTTCCACCTCCCTCTCAATCAATACGTTGCCTTGCTTCAGATGAAACAGCACCCCGAGCCTTGCCCTATCGTCTTAGAAGACATCACCGCCCAGACCAGCACGGTCAGCGGCTGGATGCAGTACCTCCAGAGCCAGGACATTGCCCTTTGATGACCCACAAGGAGAACCCGGCGCGCCTTCTTCTCGGAACAACTGGCCGAGAAGGGCGCACCCGGTTCTGGCAATAACGCGCAGAACGCCCTAAACAGGACGCATTGCGTCGGAAGAAGTTCCCTGCGGTTCCTCATTTTTGCCCTTTGAAACCTCCAGTACATCCACAACGCGCCTCCGCGCCCATGCTCAAGACGCTCGACCGATATCTCGCCCGCAAGTACGTCTCCACGTTTTTTTTCTCGTTGCTCATCTTCACGCTCGTCTCGATGGCTATTGATTTCAGCGAGAAGGTGAAGTCGTTCATTGAAAAGCCTTGCACGCTGAAGGAAATCCTGGTGGACTACTACTTAGGCTTCATTTTTTACATGGCCGGCTTACTGTTGCCGTTGTATGTGCTGATAGCCGTGATTTTCTTCACCTCGCGCATGGCGTTCAATGCTGAAATTCTGTCCATTCTGAACGCTGGCGTGAGTTTTCAGCGCCTTCTGCGTCCCTATCTGCTCACAGCTGTGGGCATCATGTTGCTGCATCTGGGACTTAACCACTTTCTTGTGCCGCAGACCAGCAAGTCGCGCCTGAAGTTTGAGCGCACCTACGTGTGGACAGACCCCAAAGGCCGCAACAGCAACGTCTATTTGCTCGTGGCGCCCGACACACGCATTTTTGTGCGCGACTACAACCCTAACACCCAGACCATTATCGGGCTGCGAGTAGATCAATTTCGCAACAACCGCCTGACCAGCCTGCTCGAGGCCCAACAGGCCACCTGGCAAGAAGAGACCCAGCGCTGGCGGTTAAGCTCCTATCATATTCGCACTTTTCAAGGCCTTCGGGAGACGCTCCTATATGGCCAAAGGCCGTTAGATACGGCCCTCAACCTGACGCCGCAGGACTTTGTGTGGTTTCACAACCTGAACGAAGAAATGACTACGCCCGAACTGCTCGCGGCTATCGAACGCGATCGCAGCCGCGGCCTCATCACCTCGCGCCAGTTTGAGATCGAGCTGCATCGCCGCACGGCCGATGCGTTCACCACCCTCATTCTCACCCTCATCGGCGTGGCTGTGGCTGCCCGAAAAGTGCGCGGCGGCATGGGGCTGCATCTGGCCGTAGGTATCGGACTGGGCGCCATTTACATCCTCATGTCCAAGTTCGCTATATCGTTCGCGGCCAGCGGCAGTGTACCGCCTTTGGTGGGCATGTGGATACCCAACCTGTTGTTTACCGCGGCGGCCTTCTGGCTAATACGCAAGGCGCAGAAGTAGCCGTGGGCGATGTCTATCCCTCCGAAGATGGATACATAGCCTCTGAGAGGCCTCCTCGAACCCTACATCATAAACTGCACGCTGGCATTTACATACCGATAGGGCGCCAGAGGGGCGAAGACGTCTTTGCCTCCGCTGAAATAATGCAAGCCCAGTTTCAGGCGGTCGCGGCGCAGCAAATAGTTGACGCCGATATCTATGACGTGCTGGGAGTCGGAGCCCGTAAATGGGTTTTTGCGTTCCGTGAACTGCTCATCGGCACGCTCGTCGCTGTACATAAAAACGGCCTGCAAGATGGTCTGGTCAGGGAAAAGAAAGTTCCAGCCGATTTTGAACGTCAGCATGCGGTCGGTGGTGGGCAAAAAGCGGGCGTCGCCGAGGGTGTTTTTTCGGTACATCCAGTTGTATTCAAACAGCACGTCCAACGGGCCGTAGTTTAATTGGGCATCAACGCCGCCAAAAGTATTGTCGCGGAACAGCTGCGTGCGGCGCTGATAGCTGGCGTTAGCCCCTATGCTCAGCCCTTTGCGCTGGCCGTATCCCGATTGGACGAATGTCAGCGTATATTCTGTAACCTCTGGGTCGCCGATGAAAGCGACGATGCGACCGGTCAGTAGCGGCGTCCAGATGGAGTTATCGCCCACGATCCGCGGGTGGTTGCAGTCGAACAGGCCTACGTCGTACATCAGGCCAAAGCCACGCCAGAGTTGCAAGCCGCCGACGTTGACGCCCGTTTCGCGCCCAATGCCGCGGCCTACCATGTGGAAGCGCGGTTGAAAGCTGGCCCAGGACTTTTCCTGCGAAATGACAAACGAAGAGCTGTAAAACGACTCCTTGCCCGCCCGAGGCCGGAAGTACCCTGTGGTCACGTTGAGCAGCGGATGCAGGCTATAGGTAACGAACACATCCCTCGGGAAGAAGGTGGTGTTGTCCTCGGCATTAGGCACGCCGGCAGCAGCCGAGAGGCTATCCTTGCCCACGCCGTCGTAGGCAAAGGTGGCGTTGTAAAAAATGCGCGGCGTAATGCGCCCTGTGGTACCCAAACGCCCGCGGCGGATGAACATGTCGTAGCGAGGTGGGCCATCGTAGCCGGCAAAGCGCAGGTTGAGGACATTCCACCACTGGATGTACAGGTTGAGGTCTATGTGGCCGCCGTTGGGCAGCGCGAAGCGAGCGCGCCAGTCGTTCAACAGCGGCGGCGTCAGGGTATCGGTAGAAGCATTCTGAGCGATAGCGGTCAGTGGCGCTGCTCCCAGACACCACCAGAGAAGTGCTCTGTGAAGCATTCGACAGAGAGGCCCTGGGCGCGGAGATTCAGTTGTGCGCTGCATAGGATATCCTACCAGCATGGGCTGGCTTTCGAGCGGCAAAGAAAGGCCAAAAGGCTTGCTTTCGCATCCATGCACCCGCACTTAGCAGCGCCAGGCGCCGCGCCTTCAGGCGGCTCGACGGAATACCGGGCAGACGCTTAGGGTTCAAACAGGTTCTGAGAACCGGTGATCCCGACAGGGCTCGAACCTGTAACCTACTGCTTAGAAGGCAGTTGCTCTATCCGTTGAGCTACGGGACCGAGTGCGTATTTTCGGCTGGCAAAGTTAGGGCACAGAGCGGCTTTTGACTGTGTTAAATTTTCCCGCGCTGAGGCGTTTCAAAAGCACCTTTTTGCCGGCAAGCCATTTCTCAGAGGCTAAAGTGGCGCGATTGCACAGGCTTTCCATAAAACAGGCTGGCTTTTTCATCGAAAACCTCGGGAGTCTCGGTGGTGTAGAAGACGCGCTGCCCGCCTTTGCTACAGTGGGCGTCTATTTCCGGGTGTCGGCGCAGGTAGTCGGCCAAGCGGTCGGCCACCAAACGGCCTTGCACGACCAGCGTGATGTCCGCCGGCAGGTATCGGCGGATTTTATCCAACAACAGAGGATAGTGTGTACAGCCCAGCACGACGGTATCTATGCAATCGGCCTGGGCCAGCAGGGCGCGGATGTCCTTCTCAACGAAATAATCTGCACCCGGGCCGGTGTGTTCGTTGTTTTCGACAAGCGGCGCCCACATGGGGCAGGCCTGCTGATAGACGTGCACTTCGGGAAAAAAGTGCGCAATTTCAATGACGTAGGACTCAGATTTTACCGTGCCCGGCGTTGCCAGGATGCCTACGCAACCAGTGCGCGTGATGCGACCAACGATCTCGGTGGTAGGTCGGATGACGCCCAGCACCCGATAGTGTGGGCCGTAGTGGAGCAGATCGCACTGCTGAATGGTGCGCAAGGCCTTAGCCGAGGCCGTATTGCAGGCCAGAATAACTAAGTGGCAGCCTGCCTCAAACAGGTGTCGTACGCATTGAAGCGTAAACTTGTACACCGTCTGGAAGGAGCGGCCACCATAAGGCGCACGGGCGTTGTCGCCAAAATAGATGTAGTCGTACTGCGGCAGCAAGGCCTCTATCTCGCGGAAGACCGTCAGCCCTCCGTAGCCCGAGTCGAAGATGCCGATTGGGCCGGGCATTACTTGATGCCCAATTTGGCTTTCACTAACGGCGTCAGGTCGAGCGACTCTTCGGCATACACCACGACTTGTGTGCTGCTGTCGAACACCAATAAAAAGCCGTTCTCGCGCGCCACCTCTTCCATGGCCTTGTTCACGCGATCCAGGATCGGGCGGTACTCTTCCTCGCGCTTTTTGGCTAATCGCGCATAGACGTCCTGCTCGTACTTACCGATCGCCTCCTCTTCCTCCTGAAGCTTGGCCATTTGAGCCTGGTAGTCGCGCGGCGAAATGGTACCCTGTTCCTTTTTCCGCTCCAATGAAGCGGCCCTCTCCTGGAGCTCTTTGGCCATTTCCTGGCCTTTTTTCATCAGCTGTGTCTGGAATGCCTTCAGATTGGCATCTGCTTGCTTCACCTCGGGCACTTCGGCCAGTAAGGCCGCGGAATTCAGGTAACCAAATTTTTGGGAAAATCCTGTAGCGCTGCACAGCGCAAGAAGCAGGGCCAGGAAAAACAGTTTATTCATAGTCAAGTGCTTCAATAACCGATTCTATCAAAGATGCCGGCAGGAAAACTGAGCGCTTTTTCACGTATTTCTGCGCTCAAGAGAGGTCATTCATATCGCCGCAAGAAAGCCCAGCAAAGGTACGGCCTTAATTGCGACGCAGCATGGCTTTGATGTCTTCGGTTTTGTCGTACTTTTTATCGGCGTAGAGCATGCCGGAGGCGCTGCCTTTTTCAAAGATGTACTCAAATCCCCGGTCGTTGGCATATTTTTCAATGGCAGCATAAACGCGCTCCTGAATGGGCCGCACGAGTTCTTCGCGCTTTTTGAACAGCTCGCCTTCCGGCCCGAAACGGCGGCGCTGCAACTCGCGCACGTCTTTTTCCTTGTTGACAATCTCCTCCTCGCGGCGGCGCTTTTGCTCGTCGCTCAGCAGCACTTGCTCGGCCTGATACTTGCTGTACATACCCTTGATGACGTCTTGCTCCTGAGCAATCTCCTGACGCCATTGGGTGGCCAGCTTATCCAACTGTTCTTGAGCGCGCTGATATTCGGGAATGCTCTCCAGAATGGCATTCACATCCACGTAAGCGATGCGCTGGGTAAAACCAGCAGCGGTGAGGCCAATAGCGAAAAAGGCCGTGGCTAAGCATTTTTTAAACATAAATACGGTGCTTTTTTGGTCAAACATTGTGCGACAAAGGTAGGGCATCGGCGTCTTTGGGGTAATGAGGATACGCATCAGCATGCTAAAGGTTGCAGCTGAGGTGTTAAAAGATTTTGCCAAAGTTCTTGTAAACGCCTTGATTATGTATGAGTTATGCAGACGTTTCTGCGCAGACGAACGCCAGTTTAACCTGCCATTAACGCCGGTTTAAGGGCTTTTAATGGCTACAACAGCCGCCTGTGGGCGCATAGAACGCTGCATAACGCCCAAAAAGGCGCGCCAAATTCAGACATGCGTGCTTCTCTTAAGTGCCCCAGGAGACCGGTGCTCACGCTGCCAGCTCGCGCCGCACCACGGAGCAGTGCCAGCGCGACTCCTTCCACGAGCCGTCCGGCATCTTCTTCCAGATGATGGTTACCACGCAGTAGAACTTATGATGCTGCCCGCCTACCTCCAAGTGCTGGCAAAACTCCACAGCGCAGTAGCCCATATCTCCGTAGACCAGGCTGCGGTAGTCCTCGATGTGGGTGTACGTGCGGGCCTGCATTTCGTCTAACTGCTGAAACAGATGGCGGAACCACTGCTCCCAGCCGGCGCGGTCTCGAATGACAACGCTGCTGCCATCGGGGGCAATATCCACAATGCCAAAGTCGTCGTCGCATAATTGGCTCAGGGTCTCAAAATCGTGTTTCTCAACACAGGTAAAAAGTTGGCAGGTCTGCTCAAAAAACGGCATTTCGACCTGCGTATGCGGTGAATAAGTGGTCATGAGCGCGTGTTTTTGTAAGGTAAAGAAAAAAGAGGCCGAATACTCGTTGCGTATCCGGCCCCTTGGTGTTGGTGATTACGTCGGCAATTTTTTAGGGATTAAGCGGCGGCTGCCTGGGCCTCCTGGCGCGAAGAACCAATAGCAAGGCTGTAGATGACCAAGCCAAAGCCGATCTTGTTAACAGCGTCGCCAATGTTGTACACTAAGTCCATGTTGCGCACGGAAATCACGTTGCGCAACCAGCCGTCCGTTTCGATGGCCATGTAACCAATCGGGTAGATGGCCCAACCCACCAACACGAACCACGCCAGCGCGGAGAACGCCGCCTTCAGCTTGGGATCATCGGAATTGTTGGCCAGCTTACGGGCAGAACCCAACCACACCTCGTACAGGATACCGGCATAGCCGATGGTGGAGATAAAGCCCCACAACACGCTGTTGTCGCGATAGGCTGTCTCGCCCAGATAGCCCGCGATGAGCATCCACAGCGAGTAGGCGATCATCCTCCACAGCAGGCCGATCTTGGCGCCGAAAGCCCTGAGGATCAGGTAGAATTCCACGCACATGAGCGGCACTGTCAACACCCAGTCAATGTAACGGAACTGGGTAGGCGATTGGCCCGTCGTCAGCCACACCTCGCGCATGTAGAAGTAGTGTACGGCGGCGATGAACGTGATCAGACCCGCTATCAGCATCGAGGCCTTCCACTTGCCTTCCACCCGCTGACGCTCGAAAAAGAAGAAGATTGAGGCCGCCAACATGGACATGTAGCCCGTGAAGAACGTGAAACCGACGTAATCATTCGGAGAGAGGCTGGCGAACAGCAACAAGTTTGGTAAACTGTGCATAACACTAAAAATTTTGATTGGTTAACCGTCTGGATATTCAGACATGCCCTTAACAGCAGGTGCGTTTTTTTTGTTTAACTTAGTTCTTCAAAAATTTTTACCTTTTCAGTAAAATGTTTATTTTTTGTACAAATTCTAAACATTATATCTTATCAAAGTCCGTAGAAACCCTTCGAGGGATCGTCTTCAGCAAATTCTACGGTAGATACTGCCCCTTCCCCCATACCTTTGCGCAGTGCCGTCCGCTGAAAAGGCCGTATTCCTATGATCCTTTCCGTTCAAAACGTCGTCAAGCGCTACGACAAGCACTTAGCTGTAGACCACGTCAGCTTCGATGTACCTAAGAGCAGCATTTTTGGCCTGCTTGGCCCTAACGGCGCAGGGAAGACCTCGCTCATTCGTATGATCACCACCATCACTGGCCCGGACGAAGGCATCATCCTTTTGGATGGCCAGCCCCTGAATGCTAATTCGCCCAGCCAGATTGGCTACATGCCCGAAGAGCGCGGGTTGTACAAAAAAATGAAGGTAGGCGAGCACCTGCT
Organism: Saprospiraceae bacterium; assembly: GCA_025056735.1. GTDB lineage: Bacteria > Bacteroidota > Bacteroidia > Chitinophagales > Saprospiraceae > M3007. The sequence continues at coordinate 10,878 of JANWVR010000125.1, read as the reverse complement.
CTACTTGGCTCGACTCAAGGGCCTGTCCGCCGCCGATGCCCGACGCGAGCTGAATTTCTGGTTAGACAAATTCGACATTCAAAGCTGGTGGGATAAGAAGGTAGAGGAACTTTCCAAAGGCATGCAACAGAAAATCCAGTTCATCGCCACCGTAGTACACCGGCCCAAACTACTCATCTTAGATGAACCTTTCAGCGGGTTAGACCCCATTAATACCACGCTTATCAAGGATGAAATACGCCAACTCAACGCCAGCGGCACCAGCATTATCTTTAGCACGCACCGCATGGAACAGGTCGAGGAGATGTGCGACCACATTGTGCTCATCAACCGAGGGCGAAATGTTCTATACGGCGAGGTAAAGGCCATCAAAAACGCATTCAAAGAAAACCTCTTTCGCATCGAGACGGCTGATCCTTTACCTACTGACTTTGCTGAACACTTCCGCGTCGTCAGCCGCCCCGATGGCGCCGTGGTTGTGCAACTCAACGAGGAAGAAAGCCGAAGCAACGCCCTGTTGCGCTACCTCATCCAACACGACATTCACATTACCCACTTCGAGGAAATATTGCCTACATTTAACGAAATCTTTATTCGGCGCGTTGAAGAAACCCAGGCAACGTCCGAAGCATCTTTGGCGCCAGAGGCAATGCCCTCCGCTTAGACACATTCAATCGCTATGTGCAAAAAAAACCTTCTCATCCTCATTGCCATCACCTCTGTTTTCCTGCTGGCCTTTAAACGCTTCGAGGACAACCGCTACTTTGAGATCCTCAAAAATCTCGAAATTTTCGCCAATGCCTACAAAGAGGTCAACCACTCCTATGTAGACGAGCTAGAGCCGGGCAAGCTCATGCGCGTGTGCATAGATGCTATGGTAGGCAGCCTGGATCCTTTCACCAATTATATCTCGGAAACCGACATTGAGGGCTACCGCTACCTGTATGATGGCCGCTACAATGCTGTTGGCTTAGAGGCCCAAAAAATGGGCGATTGGGTCGTAGTTACCGAATTGCTGGAGGATAGCCCCGCGCACAAGGCCGGCCTAAAAGTCGGAGATGCTATCACTGCCGTCAGCGGCCAGAGCGCCAAAGGACGTAGTGCCGAGGACGTAATGGCCTTTTTGCGCGGCGTACAAGGCACGAAAGTGGACGTTACCGTGCGCCGCCCAGGCGAAGACAAAGAACTGCGCCTGACCATAGAACGCGCCGAAATCGAGGCCAAAAACGTCCCCCACAGCGGGTTAGTGGCCGAAGACATCGGATACATCCACCTCAACACCTTTACCCAAAACGCAGGCCGAAACGTCGCTGACGCACTCAAGGCGCTCAAGGACGCTCACCCTAATCTTAAAGGCGTCATCTTCGACCTGCGCGACAACGGCGGCGGTCTGCTCAACGAAGCCGTCAATGTAGCCAATGTCTTCGTGCCGCGCGGCGAATTCATCACGGCCATGCGCGGCAAAGTGCCCGAATGGGATCGCAGCTTCAGCACTACTCTCAACCCTGTGGACGAAAAAATACCCGTTGCTGTCCTCATCAACAAACGCAGCGCCTCTGCCAGCGAGATCGTCTCCGGGGCATTACAGGACTTAGACCGCGCCGTCGTGATTGGCCAGCGCAGCTACGGCAAAGGGTTGGTGCAAAACACCCGCGACATCGGCTACAACGCCAAGATTAAACTCACCACTGCCAAATACTACATCCCCTCGGGGCGCTGCATCCAGTCGGTGCGCTACCGCAATGGCGAGCCGGTGGACATCCCTGATGCCGAGCGCGCCGTGTTCCGCACGCGCAACGGGCGCCCGGTGCTCGATGGCGGTGGCATAACGCCTGACATCATCCTGCCCGCTGACACTGCCTCTGGCTTCGTGCGGGCCCTGCTGACGCAACACATTATCTTTGATTACGTCAGCGAATGGATGCGCAAACACCCTAACGCCGTGGACTCCATCGAAACCTTCACATTTAAGGATTGGGACGACTTCCAGCAGTTCGTAAAACATCGCCAGTTTACGTACGAGACGGAGTCCGAAAAAAAACTGCGCGAACTGGCCACCTTGGCAGCCAGCGAAGGATTGGCCTTGCAAGCCGAAATCCAGGCCCTAGAGCGCAAAATAAAAGCCGACCGTACGGGCGAAATGGCACGCGACCGCGCGCGCATCGTCCGCGAAATCGAACAGGAAATCGTTGGGCGCGTCTATTTCCAGCGCGGAAAGGTGCGCAAACGCCTTAAAAACGACCCAGAAGTGGAAACCGCTATTCAGCTCCTACGCGACAGCGCGCGCTATCAGACCATCTTGCGCGGCAAAGGGTAGACCTGAGCGTGCTGGCGCTGCAATAACTCAGTTTGTCCGCTATGGTGCTCACGTGCATTCAAGAAGCCATCGGGCAGTACCGCCAATGGCTAAGCGGACTGACCGCCCACCCCTACGACTACGAGTGGGAGGTCATCCAGCAATTCCAATCCCACTGGAACCCGCAGGCGCCTGAGCCGGCAGCCATGTTCGACCAATGCCTGCAAAACAGCCGCACGCGCCGCCTCTGGCAAGAGGGCTCCTGGCAGCCCAAGCGCGTTATGCTCCTGTTCTGGCAAACCGACCCAATGACTACCCGTGCGCTCTTCGACGACTTATTTAATGAAACGCGCGACCTTCAGGCCCGCATTAGCCGCTTCCTCTTCGGATGCGATGCCCTGCTGGCCGACTACAAACAGGCCCACCCAACCACCGTGGAGAACAACCATTACCACGACGATTACCGTATGATAGCGCTATACTTAAGCTGCCGGTATCCCGAATTGTACGGCTTCTACGACTTCGAGACTTTCGTCGGAGCGATGGTCGCCTTCCAGGCCCGCGACATCCCACAACACCACGACCCTGTACGCTATTTCAAGGCCCTGCGCACGCTGATGAACTTCATAGACAAAGAGCCCGCCGTTGCGGCCCAGTTCGAGCGGCTCTTGCATCCGCGACGCTGTTATACCGGCCGATCGCTGCAAAGGGCCGCCGACTTTTGCCGCTTTGTTGCTCGCCGTTAGCGCGCCCAAACGTTGTATTTCAAGATGCAGTAAATGGCCCGGAAACCGTCGCGCCAGCCAATCTTCTTACCCTCGGCGTAGGAACGGCCATAATAGGAAATACCTACCTCGTAAATCCGGACGTTGGGCACGCGGCTCACCTTTGCCGTCACTTCTGGCTCAAAGCCGAAGCGCTTCTCGCGCAGGTCTAAGCTTTTTAAGACGTCGGCGCGGAACAGCTTGTAGCAGGTTTCCATGTCCGTCAGGTTCAGGTTGGTGAACATATTCGACAGAAAGGTCAGGAATTTATTGCCGATGCTGTGCCAGAAAAACAGGATGCGGTGCGGGCGCCCGCCCATGAAACGCGAGCCATACACCACATCGGCGTAGCCTTCCAGCACTGGCCGGAGCAAAAGCACGTATTCTGCCGGGTCGTACTCTAAGTCAGCGTCCTGAATGACAATGTAGTCGCCCGTAGCGTATTGAATGCCTGTGTGCAGCGCTGCACCCTTGCCCTGGTTGACTTTGTGCTCTAAGTAGCGTATGTTCATATCAGGGTTGGCTTCCATGTAACGGCGTATAGCGCCCCCCGTGTCGTCCTTCGAGCAGTCGTTGGTGATGATGATCTCCTTCTGTATGCCCTCGGGCAGTGTCGCTGCCTTGATTTTATCCAAGATCAAGTGGATGGTTCGCTCTTCGTTGTAGGCAGGTATGACAATAGACAGGGTTTGAGCCATGAAAAAGGGAAACAGGTTAGTTCGCGTGCACTTAGGGCGGCAAAGGTACACTAGCGTGCCTATGCGTGCAGACATTTACACGCAGGGACGGAAGACTTGGGCACTGAATAAGCGAGAATAAAACGCCCTTTTCCATGAACTGAGCGGAGCAGCAGGGTACTTATGTTAATTTATGAATATTTAGCGCAGACCACGCCATTTTTGGAAGACTTTTTGAAGTTAAAACTCGTTGTCAATTTAACGATGTATAATCCAAACACAGGGCACACAACCATGGTTAAGCGCTTTCAAAAATTCATTCGCATTTGGCGTATTTCTCCCCGCCTGGCACTGGCATATCTGACCCGCCGTGTGAAGCGGCAGGCCAGTCGTTTGATACCTGTTGATGATTGGAACCGAAACTGGCTGGGTGAGGAAATGCGTCCGTTCAACAGCCTGCGTTAATGCGCAGGCTTTTTTGCAGGTAGAAGTCAGTAGTCAGCGCATTCGATAGTTGAAATGCGTCGTGCATGCCTACCCAATGAGGTGTTTTTTAGTCGTAAAAAGCGCGCTCTGTGGGCGCAATTAACAGAAGTTTGCGCGTTGGAGGGGGGATGTAAAAGCTCCCTTTCTATCGTGCCATGAATCTTGCCTCCAATCATTTGCCCCTTATTGCGCCACCGCTGGCGAGAGCGGTGTTGAGCGGGCCTTTGCGGGTGCTGTGCCTCCTTTACCTGTGTTTATCGCCCGCTTGTCGGCGTCCCTCCGATGAGCAAGGGCGTCCTACTCGTGCCTCGTATGCGCTGGCGGCAGTGGAGGGGTATGTGGTCAAACCCACCCGGTTGGATGCCGATCTGACGGCTGCCGGCACTCTGCTACCGGCGGAGGAGACCACCCTCTACCCTGAGACTGCCGGGCGTGTGGTCATGCTTCATTTGCCGGAGGGCAGAGCGGTGCGCCAGGGCGACTTACTGCTCAAATTGTTCGATGAAGACTTGCAAGCCCAACTCAAGAAAGCGGAGGCGCAGTTGCAGCAGGCGCGTTTGACTGAGCAACGGTTGGGCGAGTTGCTCAAGGTAAAAGGCGTCAGTCAGCAAGAGTACGATGCCGCCGCTTTACAAGTGCGCGTGCTGGAGAGCGACATAGACCTCACTCGTGCCCAACTGCGCAAAACCGAGGTGCGCGCTCCCTACAGCGGCGTCATCGGTCTCCGACAGATCAGCCTCGGCGCCTACGTGTCGCCCGCCACGCCTATCACCACCCTGCGCGCCACCCACCCCCTCCGCTTAGATTTTTCCGTACCTGAGCAGTTTGCCACCCTCGTTCGGGCGGGACAGCGAGTTACCTTTCGGGTACAGGGCCAGACGAGAACGTACTCAGCCACCGTCATTGCCTCGGAGCCTGCCATCAGCGCTGAGGCCCGTACGCTCAAGGTGCGTGCCACCGTAGCGTCGTCTGCACAAACGACTCTGACCCCGGGCATGTTCGCCGAAGTCAGCCTGCAACTGCAAACCCGCAACGACGCGCTCCTCATCCCTGCTCAGGCTATCGTGCCCAAATCCCGCGATAAAATTGTCTTTGTCAGCCGCAATGGTCAGGCCGTGCCCACCGTCGTCAAAACAGGCGCTCGCCAGGCCGATAAAGTCGAAATTATCGAAGGCCTCCAGCCGGGTGATACCATTGCTGTTACGGGCACACTGTTTTTGCGCCCTAACACCCCTTTGAGGTTCGGCAAGATCACGGAGTGAGTCGCTGATTTTTATTTTTAAAATTTTTTGTTTTAAAAATCCGACTTTCTTTACCTTTGCTGGGCCGTCTCGTTGATGAACGAGGCCGCCCTAAAGCCTGATTTTTTTACACTACCCTCTGAAAATCTATTGTTTAATAAAAAATCGGCCCGTTGCTACGGGAGCAACAGCGTCCTAATTTCAAATAAAAAAGTTTTAAAATTTCGACTCCGTCATGGGAAGGACAAAATGGCAAGCGGCATCGGAGGACGATTTTCAGCAGGCAAGGTACACGAGTTCGCGTCGTCGCGAGCGTCGCCGAGCGCAAGCACCCGGTATGGCGCCTGCGCCGGTAGAGGAGGATTTCAGCCCACAAGAAATAGCGCACATGCTGGGCATTCGCCTTCAGCGTCTTTGGGTAGCCTTGAAGTTTCGGTGGTATTATGCTAAGAGCCTATTCTTGCAGGGAGGAGTTGCGTTGAAGATCGGTGTGCTGGGCGCTCTGGGTTACTTTGTTCTTGACGCCCGGAACGACGCTGATTTGCCCGTGTCGAGCACTGGAGAGGGCCAACCGGTGGTCTGGCGGGGCGAGGCAGTGGAGGAAAATCTGCCCGCCGTCTCGCAGGTGGAGGCCCCCGAGCCCGTTCGGCCCGACAGGCCCGGTGGGCGCGAGGTGTTACTGCCCGACGCCAACAGGCCCGGCGCACCGGCACCCGTTGCCAAGACGCCCACACCGCCGCACTCTGGCTCTCAGGAGGCTACTGACCCGGCTCCCGTGTGGGTGCGCGACGACGATGCCGAAAAGGTCAACCGCTATGTGGAGCGGTTTTCCAACGTGGCCATCCAGGAAATGCGCAAATTCGGCGTCCCGGCCAGCATAGCCCTGGCGCAGGGGCTAATAGAAAGCCGTTTCGGCACCAGCACGCTCGCGGTTAGGAACAACAACCATTTTGGTATTAAATGCTTTTCTAAAAACTGCCGACCAGGCCACTGCACCAACTTAGAGGACGACCACCACAAGGACTTTTTCCGCAAATATGCCACAGCATGGGAGAGCTGGCGTGCCCACAGCATCCTGATCTCCACCGGGCGCTATGCACGCTTGAAGAAATACGGGAAGAATTACCGCGCTTGGGCCAAGGGATTGGAGGAGCTGGGCTACGCTACCGACCGCAACTACTCAGCCAAGCTTATTGGTGTCATCGAGCGCTACAACCTGCACCGCTTCGACCACTAACGGGCAGGTGCGAGGCCAAATGCCTCCAGCAGCGCAGGATCAGTGGGGGGTATGCTGAAAACCAGCGCATACGAGCGGAGTGCTTCCGAAACGTCAATGGGCCGCACAAACGCTCGCTCTTTGAGGAGCGCACGCACTTCTTCGGGGTCTAAAGCGCTGAGCTTAGCCGCGTAACGCTCGGCCTCCTCGAAACATACCAACAGCCGATCGTGCAAAAACTGTGCATCCTCTATCCAGAGAACGGCATCCGAAGGCAGAACGCGGAGCAAGGGCATTTTCTCCTCGCGCGTGTGCGCCGTGCCCCAATTCGGCACAATTTGCACCCGCTCAATATTTTGACGCGACAGCTGCGTCAGCGGGTCAAACGTGCGGATGCTCTCCACCTCCACATCGAGCAGCTCAATGCGATAAGGATACTCATTTCCATAAGAAAAGAGGTCCAGGATGCCGCCGCGGAGGCTGAATTGGCCCGGCTCGTAGACAAAGTCTGTGCGCACGAAACCGTACTCTACCAGCACTTGAATGACGAAGTCAATGTCGAGTTTTTCGCCCTTGACAATCTCGATGCGGCTCTTAGTCAGCACCTCGGGCGCCACCACCTCCTCGAAGAGGGCCTCTGGGTACGTTACTATGGCCCAGCCCCAACGATGAGGCATGGTCAGACGGTTGACTACCTCAGAGCGCTGAAGCGTCTGGGTGGTGTTCAGATGCTCAAAGACAGCCGGTCGTCGGAAGCTGTCGGGAAAGAAACACACATCCGCCTCTCCCATGAGGGCTTGAAGATCGTTGAGCAAATAGGCAGCCTCCTCCTTGTCATTACATACGCACACGAACAGGCGGCTCAGCTGGCGAACTAAGGTGGCCACAACAAGCGCCTTTTGCGCGCCAACGAGCCCTGCTACGCGCACACGCGCCCCAGCCCTTTGCAGCGCCTCGCTTAGTGCGCCCACCTGCAAGTGCTGCGCGTACCTCTCCAACAAATAACCCGTATTGCTCACAAAGGCAAAGGTACTGCCTCTTCCTGCGCGGAGGGCCTTAGTGAAGGTGGTTTTAAAGGTCTTAATCGCCGAGCACAACACTCAGACAGGGCCGTTTCTGCCTCAGGGGTAAACTCGAGCCCGTTCGGGCTGTTAAGCAACTGTTTGCACTGCATAGCCCGCTCGCTGCGTTAATAGGCCGCTTGCCGTTAAATACACCCGATTTTTTCATGTTCACCAAGCACTCAACTGTTGCAAGTACTGTCTCTTCCCTCCTTCGCTTTTATTCTATGAAAAAACTCTTGCCATTGGCAGGGCTTCTCTGCCTGCTCTTTACCGCTGCCTCCGCTCAAAACGGTAAACAGGCCGCCGAGAAATCAGACCCCGAGGCGCAAAAAATTCTGGAGCGCGTTCGGAAAAAGTATGAGAAGCACAAGACACTGGAAGCCGAGTTTACCCTCACCCTCGAGCTGCCCGACCGGCCTAAGGAGGTGCAAAAAGGCGTCATCGCCCAGGAAGGTCAAAAGTTTCGGTTGGAGATGGATCAACAGACGATTGCCAGCGATGGCAAGACCACCTGGGTCTTTCTGAAAACCGAAAAGGAGATTCAAATAACCAACGCCGAGCCTAACGGCGAGAGCGGTTTTATGACACCGCGCGAGCTATTAAACCGCTACCAGAAAGGCGACTACCTGTACGCCATCACAGAAAAAACTCGCGACGGCGGCAAGGCATTGACGCACATCGAGTTCAAACCCGTTAGCCGGCGCTCGGAATACGCCAAACTTCGGGTGAGCATTGACGAGAGTGCCCAGCTGGTCGAGCGAATTATCGCCTTCGGCCGTGATGGCTCGCGCTTCACCTTTCAAATAACTCGCTTTACACCCGATAAATCTTTTAAGGCCGGCTACTTCCAGCTCAATCCTAAGGACCATCCCGGCGTGCGAGTTGAAGATTTGCGCATGTAAGGCAGACGAGCTGTGTGATGGGCGCGCGCGAGCATTTACCTTTGCCCATGAAATTAGCGTACATCCATGCACGATATTGAGCCTTACCACCGCTGGAGGGACCTTTACGTGGCCGCTGAAGACCGGCGCTCGCCGTTCTATCGGCGCAAATACAGCGAGTTTTACATGACCAACACGCTGTATAATTTTTATTTGCATCCGCAATGGGATGCGTTTGGCTCGCCCACGCTGTATGCCAAAGTCTTGTTCGCCGATTACGACGAAGGCTACGCGCTCATCGAGTTAATTGGCGAGTGGAACGACGCGCTGCACAACGACATCATGTACCTTAAACGCGAGATCGCAGACCCCATGCAGCGACAGGGCATTCATAAATTTGTGCTCTTCTGCGAAAATGTGCTCAACTTTCACGCCAGCGATGCCGAGTACTACGCCGAATGGGCGGAAGAAGTGCGTGAAGAAGGAGGCTGGATAGCCCTGCTGAACATTCGCCATCACGTAGAGGAGGAACTCTGCGACGCCCATCTGGATGATTACGTGTGTTTTGGCGACGCCTACAACGCTATTCCCTGGCGTACTCAAAAGCCTGAAATGGTGCACGAAATGGTGGGCGCTATCGTCCATAGAACCACACGCCGACTGGCCGATGGGTAGCACGGCCCGCGAAGCTGCAGCCATGGAAGACACGACCCATTCTCCCGCTTTTCGCTCTGGTTTCGTGAATATTGTCGGGCACCCAAATGCGGGCAAGTCCACACTGCTCAACGCGCTCGTTGGAGAGCGTATGAGCATTATCACTCCAAAACCGCAAACCACCCGGCACCGTATCATCGGCATCCTGAATGGCGAGGGGTACCAGATCGTCTTCTCGGATACGCCCGGATACATAAAGACTCCTGCGTATGCCATGCACCGCGTCATGAACCGCTACGTGGAGAGCACTCTGGAGGACGCCGATGTCTTTCTCTTAGTCGTTGACCTGACTGAGCCGCTCATGGAGACCGACCCGCTCATCCCGCTTATGACCAAGGCGCAGTCTCCCATTTTATTGGTGCTCAACAAAAGCGACTTAATACAGGCCTCTCGAATAGAAGAGGTCAATCTGTGGTGGTCTAAACGCCTCAGCATCGCCGATCATGTGGCTCTCTCGGCGCTCAAGGGCGATAACCTCCACGTGCTCTTGGAGAAAATCCTCCGCTATTTGCCCGAAGGCCCCGCCTACTACCCGCCCGACCAACTGAGCGACCGCCCTGAGCGCTTCTTCACCAGCGAAATTATTCGCGAAAAAATCTTCCTGCTTTACGAAGAGGAAATCCCGTACGCCTGCGAGGTAGGCATCGAGTCGTTTCAGGAAACCACCACTAAGGAGGGCCTGCCGCTGGCCCGCATCCATGCCGTTATTTATGTTACTCGGGAGTCCCAGAAGCCCATCCTGCTGGGCAAAGGCGGCAGCGCTATCAAAAAATTGGGCACCCTGGCTCGACAGGACTTAGAGCACTTTTTGCAGTGCAAGGTGTTTCTGGAACTCACTGTTAAGGTCCGCGAAAACTGGCGCGACGACGAGAGCGTGCTCAAGCGCTTCGGCTACGAATGAAAAAAGACGGCAGGACGCATAAGCATCCCACCGTCAGAAATATAACCCCAAAAAACCTGCCTCAAAGGTATATCACACGAAAAGAATTTTGCAAAAGGTCGTGAAAAAATACCGAGCGGTCTCTGTTCTGAGCAAAAAAGTCGAGGCTTTGGGTAGCTTTTTCCCGTTTTGAAGGGCGACAGTCCGGTCTATGGCAGCGGTTCCGTTGAGAGGCTGGAGAGCGTTTCTGCCGGTATCGTATTGCAAAACTTCTGACGTCATTCTATACCTTCGCCTGAAGAAAAGCGGGTCAACCAATCGCTAAAACATATGAAAGGGTGGGTGAATGCCGGCATCAAACACTATCTGCGATGGCGGATGCGACGCATAGAGCAGTTTATGCGCGATCCGGAGCCTGTTCAACAGCGCTGGTTTCAGCGCTTAATTGAGAGCGCCCGCTATACGGAATTCGGGCGGCGCTACGGCTTTGCCAGCCTGCGCACGATTGAGGCGTTTCGCGCTAATGTGCCCATACATGACTACGACGCGCTCAAAGACGACATTGCCCGTATGATGCGCGGCGAACGCGATGTGCTGTGGCCCGGCGAAGTGCGTTGGTTTAGCAAAAGCAGCGGCACCACCAGCGAGCGCAGCAAATT
>JANWVR010000116.1 GCA_025056735.1 Saprospiraceae bacterium | reverse complement strand
TGGCCATCGGCCTGAAGCGCGCCTTTGAGGCGGGCGATTTGGAGCAGGTGTTTCGGCTGTTGCGCGGCGTGTTCAGCGGTGTGCCCTACTGGCTGCACGAGAAGTGGCCGGAGCGGTTTTTTCATGCGACCATTTACTTGGTGTTTCGATATCTGGGCGTGCGGGCGCACAGCGAGGTGTGCACGTCGGATGGGCGGATGGACTGCGCGGTGGAGACGTCGGGTCGGGTGTACATTTTGGAGTTCAAGTTGGACGAGGCGGCGGAGGTGGCTTTGGAGCAAATCAGGCAGAAGCGTTACTACGAGGCGTGGTGGCATCTGGGCAAGCCGGTGGTGGGCGTGGGCGTGCAGTTGTCCTCGCAGACGCGAAACATCGAGCGCTGGGTGGCCGAGGAGATGGGTGCCTAAGGGTTTGCTCTCGATGGCGTACATTTGCCTCAGCGGTGGCTTTAGAGCCGCCGCCGTTCCGCCCGCCCGAAGCAAGCGCGGGCGTCGCCATACGAGAGCGGGCGCCTTATTGCATGACGGGTCGCTCGCTCTTTTGCGTCTCGCACGATGAAAACAAACTGGAAGACTCGCTACGGCTGGGTGAGCGTTTTGGCCTTGCTACCGCTTTTTTATGCGCTCTTTTACGGGCGTTATGGCATCAATGAGACCGACGGTGGATTTCTTACAGGGCTTGCCTGGCAGGTACTGAGCGGTAAGGTCTTGTACGCCGATATTGTGTATGTGCGTCCTCCGTTGCCCGTGTGGATGCGTGTATTAGAGTTGTTTCTGCTGCCAGAGTCTTGGGCTGTATGGGGCGAGCGCTTGCTGTTTTACTATAAAGTAGCCATCTATTGCGTATTGGGTGTCGCTGTCCTTTTGCCCTCCGGGCGGGAACGCTGGCAGGTAGCAGTGTTGGCCTTTTTGCTCTCGGCGCATCACTATCCGGCGGCGGCCTGGCACACGGTGGATGGCCTGTTTTGGGGCGCTTTGGGCTTTTGGTGGCTCTTTCGCTTTTCGTCCTACCCGGCGGCCGTTCTGGCAGGTGTGCTGCTGTCGGCGGCCATGTTGTGCAAGCAATCGTTTTATCCTTTAGCGGTCATAGGCATAGGCACGGCAGCATGGGCGTACGCATGGCGACGCGGCGCTGCCGTAGCGTTTGGGTTGGCGTTAGGTTGGAGTGTTTTTGCCGTTTATTTGAAGATATCCGGCCTTTGGGAGGGCTTTTGGCGCATGACTACCGGCGCGGCTTCGCTGGCGCAGGCATGGCAGCACGGCGTGTTGGATTATTTCCGCATTCGGCCCTGGCTGGCGGTGGTCAGCGCGCTGCTGTTGGCGGCTACCGTTTGGTTTGATTTAAAAAAGCCTCGAGCAGTGTGGGCGTTTAGCGCCTGGGCGATATGGTTGCTGGTTTTGGGTGTTGCCTTTGTGTGGGAGGTGCGTGTGCGCTGCGCGTTTGTGGCGCCTTTTGCGCAGGCGCGTTTGCTGTTCTGGGTCTCCAATGCCTATGCCTTTTGGTGTTGGCAGCGTGGCGAGTGGTCGAGTTCGTATCTGGCACGCTATGCGGCGCTGGCAGCCCTGAGTTGGTGTGCTGCCGTCAGTTGGGGGTATAATCTGCCTATCCTCTTCAGTGCGCCCTGGGCATTCGCTTTGTGGGACATCTCTCGCCGTCTGTCGGCATTGACGCCAGACCTTGCCCGTTATGGAAGCGCAACTGTGTCTTTGCTGCTGTTTCTGGCGTTTTATCAGGGCTATAAATGGGTCTATCGGGATGGAGCGCGCGACGCCATGACCGCGCCTTTGGGACAGACCTTCCCGGCGCTATACGGCATCTATACCACGCCGACGAAGGCAGCGCTTTACGCGGATTTGGCTGCGTTGGCCAAGCGGTATGGCCCGAACTTCACCGTATTGCCTGCGTTCCCTCAGGCCAATTTCCTGACGCGCACCCGCCCGCCGCTGCCGCTCGACTGGGTTGTTCGGCGCGAGATGGGCCCGCATGAGACTTTTGTAGAGGCGGAAGCCCGGCGCACAAAACCCATCCTGTTTTTAGAAAAAACGGCACTCCCGACGTTGAATGCCGACCCTGAACTGGCCTTGGTGAAACGCCTGTACCGGCAGGGGCAGGTGCTGGAGGAAACGCCGCACTTCATCGTGTTTCGCCTGCCTTAGAGGCGCGTCTGGCCCAACTCCAGCAATAGGCGGAATTCTGCTTCGGTCAGCGGCATCACCGACAGGCGTGGGTTGCGCACCAGGCCAATTTGCTGAAGGGCTGGATGCGCTTTAATCTCGCTCAGCGGCACGGAACGCTCCAGCGCGCGTACTGGCTCCACGTCCACCGACGACCAGTCGCCTTTTTCCGCTGTAGGGTCGGGATAGTGCTCGCGGATAACCCGCGCTACTCCCACAACCTCCAGACCTATGTTGCTGTGGTAGTACAAACACAAATCGCCCACACGCATGGAGCGCAAGTGGTTGCGCGCCTGATAGTTGCGTACACCGTCCCAGCGCGTCGAGCCGTCGGCGACCAATTGCTGAAAACTGTAAACGTCGGGTTCGGATTTGATGAGCCAGTACTGCATGCTGCCTTTTACATTGATGAACTTTCTCGTGGGCAAAGATGTCAACAGCACCAGTGTGCAGCCAAACAATGCCCATGGAAAGTGCCTGAAAATGACGTCGCCTTCTCGCGCTTATAGCGCAAGAAGGCGACGAACATGCCATACGCCCAAAGGCGTAATAAAACCTACGGCTTTTTCTGCAAGCCCACCACACCCGGCGCGGCTAATGCGCTGGCAATTTCTACCTCGATGTCTTTGGGCATAAACACTACATATGTTACCGTCTCACGAAGCTCCTCTCCCTTCACCTTGACAACGCGATGCAGATTTGGAGCGGAAATGGTTAAAACATCAGCATTCAGATCGCTCTTCAAATCGTAGCGGCCCACTTTAGCCAACTGGTCTAGCATAGACTCATTGCCGGCTGGCATAACCACGACTATCTCGATGCGTATGGTAGGGTGGTTCCAGATTTTCAAATCAACAGCGCCCGGCAGCTCGAACTTAATTTTACTAACACCATCGGCATTGAAGGACTTAGAAAAAATTTTTCCCGGCGTTTGTGCCAAAGCCGGACTGGCCACTAATGCCAGACTCACGAAAAGTGAAAGAATGTACTTCATGGCGGGCCTCCTTTTTATTCAGCGTCAAAGATATGTGCTTTTTTAGGAAAAAACAAGCTTTTGGTTGAAAAAAATTTCAAAAAACACGTATTAAGATACAGATAGATGTATGCTTCGCTGCTTTATGGCCAAATAGCGTGTTTTTTTTTAACAAAGAGGAAAGACATTTTGTCCGCCTACCTTTGTCGAACGTATTTCACTGCTTAATGCACTCATGCGCAACGGGGTAACCTTACTGGCTATAGAATCTTCTTGCGACGACACCTCTGCTGCGGTGCTGCGCGATGGCAAAGTGCTTTCGAACTGCACCGCCAATCAGGAGGCGCACCGGCAGTACGGGGGTGTGGTACCTGAACTGGCATCGCGGGCGCATCAGGCCAACATCATCCCGGTAGTGGAGCAAGCACTTCGGCGGGCTGGTGTGGCGAAAGAAGAGTTGTCGGCAGTGGCCTTCACCCGCGGGCCAGGGCTGATGGGCTCGCTTTTAGTGGGCACCTCTTTTGCTAAGGCATTTGCCCTAAGTCTGGGCATACCGCTTATTGAGGTCAACCACATGCAGGCGCACGTGCTGGCGCATTTTATTGAAGACCCGAAACCCACCTTTCCCTTTCTCTGCCTGACGGTCAGCGGCGGCCATACGCAGATTGTGCTGGTGCGCGATACGAACGATATGGAAGTGCTGGGCCAAACGTTGGACGACGCCGCCGGCGAAGCCTTCGATAAGGCAGGTAAATTGCTCGGCTTAGGGTACCCAGCTGGCCCGGCCATTGACCGTTGGGCGCAGCAAGGGCAGCTGCGCTTTGCCTTGCCGGAGGCGCATGTGCCCGGTCTGAACTTTAGCTTCAGCGGCTTGAAGACGGCTATCCTTTATTTTCTGCGCGAGCACACGGCCGCCGACCCGCATTTCATGGAGAAAAATTTGGCAGACCTCTGTGCCTCTGTACAGCACGCTATCGTGTCCGCGCTGCTCAAGACCCTACGGCGCGCCGCGCGTCAGACGGGCATTCGGCAGGTGGCCTTAGCCGGTGGCGTCAGCGCCAATTCAGAACTGCGTCGCCGCTTCGAAGAAATGGGACGCCAGGAGGGCTGGAGTACGTATATCCCGGCGTTTGAGTACTGCACCGACAACGCTGCTATGATTGGCATGGCTGCTCACTTCAAGTACTTACGCGGCGAATTCTGCGGGCAAGAGGTAACGCCATACACGCGCGGATTTTGGTCCTGAACAAAACACACGAGGCCAACCTAAAATGGTTGGCCTCGTGTGCATCTACGGAAACCCTCGAGTCCGACTTATTCGTTTTTCTTTTTATCGCGCTTTTTTTCTCCTATAGCTCCGATGGCAAAAGGCAGAGCAGAGTCCTCGCGATAGTCCCGAACGAACCCAAAGGATAAATCTTCGGGCACAGGCGACATGTGAGCACTACCGGAAAAGCCGTCCTTACAATCCACCCGGATGCCCAGACCTGTCAGATGGCCGCGTTCATCGAATTCCACCCGCTCGTATTGCAATTCGATGCCCATGACGGCCAGTTCTTCTTTAATGTTGTTCAAATCTTGCTGAGAATGATGGCGCTGGAAGTAAACCTCTATCTTAGGCACTCGCTGCGCGAACGAAGAGGTCAAGCTAATCCAGAACAGCGTAGCAAAAAGAAGTAGTTTGCGCATGATGACAGGTCTTTTTTGTGAAAAAAGTAAAATGAATAAAGTGCGGCGAAATTAGCGCTTTCTTGCCCAACCGCCATGCCATTCAAATGGAATTTAACAGGCAAAACCCGAAGGACCAGTTCAGGTAGGTTTGACTAAGCGGTTGTTTTCATCGGGAAATACGGCGATAGGGCGAAAGTTGCGGGCTTCTTCAGGTGTCATGAAGGCATAGGAGATGATGATGACGATGTCTCCTACCTGCACCAACCGTGCGGCGGCGCCGTTGAGACAGATGACGCCACTGCCGCGTTCGCCGCGGATGACGTAGGTCTCAAAGCGCGCGCCGTTATTGTTGTTGACAATCTGCACGCGCTCGCCCTCCATGATGTTGGCAGCATCGAGCAAGTCTTCGTCAATAGTGATGCTCCCGATATAATTTAAGTCCGCTTGCGTAACGCGCACGCGGTGAATTTTACTTTTGAAAACCTGGATAAACATGGTTTGCGTCCGTTTCGGAGGTGGATGCTTTTAACGCAAAGAGCGCCTTATAGTAACCACCGACCCGCAAAGGTAGTTCTATAGAGATACTTGCTGGGAGGCCGCTGCACGATGCAACGCTACTTTTGCAGCGCACGGCCGTTTTTTGCTTTAATAAGCCATTCTTACGCCCTACTTGTAAACTTGTGCGCGACGACCAGCTTTATTTCATTGCAAAACCCTCCGGCGAATTCCTGGCCTTAGACGAAGAGGAAAGTCGGCACCTGCTCACCGTCATGCGCGGGCGTATAGGGGAGCGCGTGCGTCTGACCGACGGTCGGGGCACCTTTTATGAGGCCGAGTTAGTCGAAGCGTCTAAGCGTCAAGCCTATGTGCGCATTTTAGAGACCCATGCTGTGCCGCCTCCGCCCGGGCGGCTACACTTGGCCATAGCACCCACAAAGCACATAGATCGCTTCGAATGGCTCTTAGAAAAAGCCACTGAGTTGGGTGTGTGGCGCATCACGCCGTTGCTGTGTCAGCGCTCGGAACGCACGGCGCTGCGCATGGACCGGTTGGAAAAAATCCTCATTGCCGCGCTCAAGCAGTCCTTTCAGGCCTGGATGCCGCAATTGCACCCGCTGACACCGCTGGCGGAGGTAGTGCGGCACGCTGAAGAGCCTATCCGCGCCATCGCCTGGTGCGGCGAAGGGCCGCGCCAACCGCTGCAGACGCTCTTGCGACCGCGCACCGACACACTCATCCTCATTGGCCCGGAGGGCGATTTTTCACTCGAAGAGGTTGCGTTGGCTCAGACCCACGGGTTCGCTGCCGTTAGCCTGGGCGCCTCCCGCCTGCGCACAGAGACGGCTGGAATGCTGGCAGCCGCCGCTTATCGGCTTCTGGTCGCGGACGAAGACAGTGTGGCTCGAGATTAGCTTAGTCGTGGAGCAGAAGCGAAACCCTGACGGAACAACCTTCAGAATTGAACGAATACGCCAAAAAGTCATTCAAATAAACAAAAAGATGTCATTTTGGCGCAAAATGAGGCCCTCCAATGGGCTGGAAATAAATTTGCAGGGCAAATGCCCAAAGGAATTTTTTACCCAAAAACAGCGCTCTCTCTTAAAGAGAGGCCTTTTTTTTAAAGTATGACGTACGATAATTTCACCATCAAAGCGCAAGAGGCGTTGGCTCAGGCACAGCAAATTGCCGCCGGCTACGAGCAACAGAACGTGGATACCTCCCACTTGCTCAAGGGCATGCTGGAGGTGGACGATTCGGTGGTCAAATTTCTGCTGGGCAAAGTAGGCGCTAACGCGAAACGCATCGAAGAGCGCCTCAATCAGCTCATTTGGGAGATACCCAAAGTGAAGGGTGCCGACAAGCAATACCTGACGCCGGATGCCAATCGGGCCATTACGGCTGCTAAAGGACTGCTTAAAGAATACGGCGACGAATACATCTCGTTGGAAATTTTGCTGCTGGGTATCGCCAAAGGCTCCGACAAGACCGCTCGCCTGCTGCGCGAGGAAGGCGCTACCCCTGAGGCGCTGAGCAAGGCTGTGAAAGAGCTGCGTAAGGGCCGGCAGGTAACCGACCAGGGTGCTGAGCAGACCTACAACGCGCTGAACAAATACGCTGTTAACCTCACCGAAATGGCTGAGGCGGGCAAGTTGGACCCTGTTATTGGTCGGGATGAAGAAATCCGCCGCGTACTGCACATTCTGAGCCGCCGTAAAAAGAACAACCCCATTCTCATCGGCGACCCGGGCGTGGGTAAAACGGCTATTGTGGAAGGCATTGCCTGGCGCATTGCGCGCCACGATGTGCCCGAAAACTTGCGCTCCAAGCGCATTTTCGCCTTAGATATGGCCGCCCTCATTGCCGGCGCCAAGTACAAGGGCGAGTTCGAGGAGCGCCTGAAGGCCGTTATCAATGAGGTCATTGAGTCCAACGAGCAGGTGATCCTGTTCATTGATGAAATTCACACCCTTGTAGGCGCGGGTGGTGGCCAGGGCGCTATGGATGCCGCCAACATCCTGAAGCCTGCCCTGGCGCGCGGCGAACTGCGCACCATCGGCGCCACCACGCTCGACGAATACCAGAAGTATTTTGAGAGCGACAAGGCGCTGGAACGCCGCTTCCAGTCCGTCTATGTGGACGAGCCCAGCGTGGAAGACACCATCTCCATCCTCCGCGGGCTGCGCGAGCGCTACGAGAACTACCATAAAGTGCAGATTCTCGACGAGGCCATCATCGCCGCCGCCGAGTTGTCGCACCGCTACATCAGCGAGCGCAAGCTGCCCGACAAGGCCATTGACTTAGTGGACGAAGCCGCGGCCAAGTTGCGCCTCGAACTCGACTCGGTGCCTGAGGAAGTGGACGAACTCGACCGCCGCCTGCGCCAGCTCGAAATCGAGCGCGAAGCCATCAAGCGCGAAAAAGACGAGCGCAAGCTGGAAACGCTGACCAAGCAGATCGAGGACCTGCGCGAAAAGCTCGACAGCCTGCGCAGCAAGTGGCAGCAAGAGCGCCAGATTGCCGAGGCCATTCAGGCCAGCAAGCAAAAGTTGGAAGACCTGCAACTGCAATACCAGCGCGCCGAACGCGAAGGGAACTTCGAGCTGGCTTCGCGCATCAAGTACAGCGAGATGCCTGCCCAGGAGGCCGAACTAAAGGCTGCCGAGGCTAAACTGGCCGATTTGTCGCCCGAAAACCGCATGACCCACCAGGCCGTTACGGCCAACGACATTGCCGAAGTCATTGCGCGTTGGACGGGCATCCCGGTGGCCAAGATGCTCCGCGGCGAACGCGAACGCTTGCTGCACTTAGAAGACGAGCTGCATAAGCGCGTCGTGGGCCAGGACGAGGCCGTTGCTGCCGTCTCCGATGCCATCCGGCGCAGCCGAGCTGGCCTGAGCGACCCGGATAAACCTATCGGTTCCTTCATCTTCTGCGGCCCAACGGGGGTGGGTAAGACCGAATTAGCCAAAGCGCTGGCCGACGTGCTCTTCGATGACGAGCGCGCCATCGTGCGCATTGACATGAGCGAATACCAGGAGCGCCACAGCGTCTCCCGTCTCGTGGGCGCGCCCCCGGGCTACGTGGGCTACGACGAAGGCGGTCAACTGACAGAGGCCGTCCGGCGGCGCCCCTACACCATCGTGCTGCTCGATGAAATCGAAAAGGCACACCCTGACGTGTTCAACATCCTCTTGCAGGTGCTCGACGACGGCCGCCTGACCGACAATAAAGGCCGTACGGCCAACTTCAAGAATACAATCATCATCATGACCTCGAACTTAGCCAGCGACCGCATTCAGCAAATGTTTGAGGACTACAGCGACCTGCACAAGGCCTACGAGCGCGCCAAAGAGGAGGTCATGGATGCTTTGAAGCAAAACCTGCGGCCCGAATTCCTCAACCGCATTGATGAAGTCATTGTCTTCCATCCGTTGCTCAAGGGCCAGATGCAGGCCATCCTCAATATCCTGCTTGAAGACATCCGCGAGATGTTGGCTCGCCAGGAGCTGAAGGTCGAGCTGACCCCCGACGCTGCGCAGTGGTTAGTGGAGCAGGGCTTCGACCCGCAGTACGGCGCTCGCCCGCTCAAGCGCACGCTGCAACGCGAGTTTGTCAACGAATTGGCCAAACACGTGCTGGCCGGCAACTACGTCAAGGGCGACACGGTGCTGGTAGATGCCGACGGCGCTGGCTTAGTCTTCGGGCGGCGTTCGCTGATGAACGGAAAGGAGATCGTTACGCGACATCTGGAGGTTTAAATAAGGCGAAGTACAGCCCTCTTGGGCCATCGAGTAAACCGGGCGCGCTTCAACATAGAAGCGCGCCTTATTTGTTTTTGCGCCTTTCTCTTCCTTGCGCAAGGATTGCTCTAAAGGTGAGGCAATCCTCGCCCAACGCCTAAAGCCTACTTTTGCGCCATATTTGTCGGAACGCTTATGAAAAAAAAAGTACTGGTCTTGGGCGCCGGGCGCTCGGCAACGGCGCTGATTGACTACCTGCTCGAGCATGCTTCGGCGGGCGACTACCGCGTGGTGGTGGCTGACGCGCAGGCGGAATTGGCCCGTCAGAAGGTGGGCGGTCATCTGCGCGGAGAGGCGGTGGGCTTAGATGCTGCGGATGTCTCGGCGCGGCGCGTTTTGGTGGAGGCGTGCGACGTGGCGGTTTCGTTGTTGCCGCCAGCGCTGCACGTGGAAGTGGCGCGCGACTGTCTGGCGCTGGGCAAGCATTTGGTTACGGCCAGTTACGTGTCCGAAGCCTTGCGCGCGCTCGATGCAGAGGCCCGGGCGCGCGGGTTGGTGTTCATGAACGAGCTCGGCCTCGACCCTGGCATTGATCACATGAGTGCTGTGCAACGCATCCGGCACATCCGGGCGCAGGAGGGGCGCATTACGGCCTTTTACTCGTCCACCGGCGGCTTAGTGGCGCTGGAAAGCGACGACAACCCCTGGCACTACAAATTCAGCTGGAATCCGCGCAATGTAGTGCTGGCCGGCCAGGGCGTCGCGCAGTATCTGGAGGGCGGCCGCCTGCGCTTCATTCCATATCAGCGCCTTTTTGAGCAGTATCGCCTCATCCAGGTGCCCAACATGGGCGAGTGGGAGGTGTATGCCAATCGAGACTCGCTGCAATATCGGTCGGCTTACGGCCTTGAAGAGGCAGAGACGCTGTTTCGCGGCACGATTCGCCACCGCGGCTTTTGCGATGGATGGAATGCACTGGTGCGGCTGGGGCTTACCGAGTCCAGTTTTATCGTGCCGAACAGCGAGACCATGACCTATGCCGGCTTAGTGGAGGCGCTTTTGGGGAATGGCGGCGGCGCTGGCTCGCTGCAGGAGCGCGTGGCGCGGTTGCTGAATCTGAAAGAAGGAGACAGCAGCGCGGTGGTAAAACAGCTGGAATGGTTGGGCCTTTTTGAGGAGCGGCCCATTGGCCTGAAAAACGCTTCGCCCGCCCAGGCTTTAGAGCATCTGTTGTTGGAAAAGTGGGCCATGCAGCCCCACGACCGCGACATGGTTATTATGCAGCATATTTTTGAATACGTCCTGGAAGGGCGCCAGCGCCGCCTGACCTCTACGTTAGTGGCTAAGGGCGACGACAGCGTGCACACGGCCATGGCGCGGCTGGTAGGCTGGCCAGCGGGCATTTTCGCCCGGCGCTTGCTTGCTGGCGCAACGGCGCCTACAGGCGTGCGCATACCCACCGATGCCGAAGTGTATGAACCCGTCATGGCTGAGCTGGAAGCAATGGGTGTGCATTTTGTGGAAGAGGACGCCCCCGCAGCATAAATTTAGTCAAGGTCTGGACACCTCCGACCCCTTCAGTCTTCATCTGGAAATGGCAGCGCCGGACCGCGCTGGGCGTTTATGTCCCTTTTATTTAGATGCTTACCTGCTTGCGTACCTGCTGACAACAACCGACCGTCCGATACCTTTGCACGCCATTTTTTTCATACAACTGTACCTGCTGTGATCCTGACTGACAAGAAAATCCTCGAGGCCATTGCTGCTGGCGAGATTGTGATTGAGCCGTTTCGGCGCGAATGTCTGGGCACCAATTCTTACGACGTTCATCTGGGTAAGTATCTGGCCATCTATCGCGATCGCGTGCTGGATGCGCGCCGGCATAATCCCGTTGATTTGATAGAAATACCTGAAGAAGGCTTTGTTCTGCAGCCCGGCACGCTGTATCTGGGCGTTACGGAGGAGTACACCGAAACGCACGGCACCGTACCTTTCCTGGAGGGCAAGAGCAGCGTGGGCCGGCTGGGCATTGATATTCACGCTACTGCTGGCAAGGGCGATGTGGGTTTCTCGAACCACTGGACGCTGGAGATTTCGTGCGTACAGCCCGTGCGCGTATATGCGGGTATGCCTATCGGGCAGCTGATCTATTTTCGGGTAGATGGCGACATCGAAAACTACTATAACCGCAAGCCGAACGCCAAATACAACCAGCGCAGCGACAGGCCTGTGGAAAGTATGATGTGGAAAAACTTTGTGTAATGTGTAATAGTCTTCTCGATTGGGCATGCCTATTCCGCCGACTGTACAACCAATTTTGACGGATGGAAACCTGGCTGCTGCCGGCGTGGGCGATAGGATCGGTCGCCGTTGCGATGGCCCTGTTGGGTTTTGAAGCCGCTTTGCGCGCGCTATCGCCGGGGGTTTACGCGCGTAGCCGCTACCTTTATATGTCTATAGCGTTGGTCTTGTCACCCGTTTTCTGGGCGGCGGTGCGGCAGGCGCCGGCGCTGTTGGGGGCTGTAGGGCTGGTGCTGTGGTCGGTGGCGTTTTTCGCCCGTTCAATGGATAGTGGCCAGGGGGGCTGGGTGCTGGCTTTTGTGTCGGCGGGGGTGCTGGCGTCCTGGCTAATGCCTTCGCTGCTGTTCGTGTTGGCGCCGTTGGCCGTAGTGTTGTTATCGGAGCATTCGCGCTGGCGGTGGGTAGTTGTTGCAGGAATGGTGGTGGGCGCGGCGGGTTGGGTCTGGGGGGCTGGCAACGGCGTCCTGTCCGGCCCGGCAGGGCTGACAGCGTGGTCGCTGCGTTATTTTTTCATTAAGCCCGATGGAACGCCCAATGCTGCTTTGCTCTGGCAACCGCTGGTTCATCCTTTTTTCTGCCTGCCTTTACCTGGCCTTTTGTTGTTGTTCAAAAAAACCGATGTGGGTCTCTATGCTCGACGGGCGCTCACCTTTTCGATGACTGCTTTGATGCTGTATTTCAGCGGTCTTTACGCTCTGACGCCTCTTCAGCTCTTGCCGATATACGCGCTTTTGCTGCTGTTATTGTTTCCGGCCTGGGACCGGTTTTTCGCCTATGGAAGCTATTTTTTCCCTCGCCTTACGAGAGGGCTCTTAGCCGCAGCAGTGGCTATCCAGTTAATGGCATTGATTTTTTTCCACACCTGACTTCGTCGCGTGGCTTACATTTGTGGGCGGTCGGTTATTTTTACCAGCATGTACCCAGATCTGTCTTACATCGCCCACGCCCTATTTGGTACCGAGCCAGATAACTGGCTGTCTATTTTTAAGACGTTTGGCTTCTTTTTAGCCATTTCTTTTTTGGTCAGCGCTTTGCTGTACTACTACGAGCTGAAACGCAAAGCGCGCGAAGGCGTATTCAAGCCTACGAAAATAACGGTGGAAGAAGGCAAGCCGCCCTCGCTTTCAGAAATAGCGAGCAACGCGCTGCTGGGGTTATTGCTGGGCGGCAAAGGTTTTTATGCTGCTCAGAACTTAGAGGAGTTTCAGCTTGACCCGGCGGCGGTTATTTTTTCCGATAAAATGCACTGGCCAGCGGCGATTGTAGGCGCCGTGTTGTTGGGCGGGCTTGTGTGGTGGGAGGGCTGGCGCAAGCGTAAGCAAAAGCCCGTTGCTGTCGAGAAAGAGATCTGGCCGCACGATCGCATCAGCGACATCACGGTGTGGGCAGCGATAGGCGGTATTGTAGGCGCTAAGGTGTTCGACCTGTTTGACAACTGGAATGCCTTTCTGAACGACCCTGCAGGCGCGCTGTTTTCGGGCGGGGGGCTGGCGTTTTACGGCGGCTTAGTGCTGGGTTTTGTGGCAGTGGTTGCGTACATGTGGCGGCACGGCATCCCATTTTTGCCGGCTGCTGACGCCGTTGCACCCGCTCTGACGGCGGGCTACGGCGTCGGGCGCATAGGCTGCCAGCTCAGCGGCGATGGCGACTGGGGTATCGTCAATCAGGCGCCCAAACCCGACTGGCTCAGCTGGCTGCCTGACAGCTGGTGGGCCAGCACTTACCCGCACCACGTGCTCAACACTGCCTACACCGACCCGGTGTCGAGCACGCCTATCGAGGGCTGTACCTGGCGCTATTGCATGGAACTCTCAATGCCGGTGTTCCCTACGCCTCTCTATGAGACGCTAATGATGGCCGTCATTTTTGTCATCTTATGGGTCTTGCGCAAACGCCTGCGCGTGCCGGGCATGCTGTTCTTCCTCTACTTGGCGCTCGCCGCCGTAGAGCGGTTCTGGATTGAAAAAATCCGCGTCAATGTGCACCACGAGGTGTGGGGGATGCGCCTGAGCCAGGCAGAGATTATTTCTTCGATATTGTTTGTCGTCAGTGTGCTGGCTATAGGGGTTGTATGGGTGTTGTATTGGCGGCGAAGCAGAAAGATCAGAGCAGCGAGCAGCGCTGCCTGAGACCGAGACTATACCGGCGCGCTACCGTCGGGCTGAGTTAATGTTGAAGGCCGTGTGAAATGAGGCGCTTTTTCAGGATGAATAGGCGTTTTCTCCCAGGTTTTTGGCCTTTCAAGCCTGGACGACGCCGCTCACATCTTGCTTTACTGCACGGTTTTCGTCTGTAGAAGGGTGAGCACATCGCCTTATGGGTCATATGTAGCAAAGCGAGAGGTCTCTTTGATGGAGAAGCTGTTTCATCTGCATAGAAAAGACTCAAAACCGCTTCACTTCGGCGGTTGTCGTCCAGCAATTCGGGAAGCATGCGCAAGAACATTACATGGGTGGTTTTCTTCTTTTTTCCGTTCGTTCTTTGTGCCCAGAGCCGCATTACCCTTAAGGGAACAGTTGCAGACAGACTTGCTCGCGAAAGCCTGCCTTATGCCACTGTAATGCTCCTGGACCCTCACCACAGGACTTTGGAGGGGGTGGTAGCCGACGAAAAGGGCAACTTTCAGTTGAGCAGTACGCCCGCAGATACGCTCCGCCTTCGGGTGCAGTACGTAGGTTTTCAGGCTTTGGATACCGTGTTAGCACTAAAAGAAGGCAAGGAAGTGCTCTACGTTACGCTTTTGCTTTGGCCTGAGGCTAACCGGTTGCAGGAGGTTACCGTGCGGGCTGAGCGTTCGGCCACCTCGGTGCAGATAGATAAACAGACCTTCGACGCTGCCCGATTGGGCAATACCACCGGCGGCACAGGCTTGGACGTGTTGCAACGCCTGCCCGCCGTTACCATCAATGCCGAAGGAAAAATACGGATGCGCGGCAACGCCGAGTTTCTGGTAACGGTAAACGGAAAGTTCACCCACTTAGCACCGGCTGACGTCCTGGCGCAGCTGCCTGCTAATGTCATTGAGGCCGTCGAGATCATTTCCTCGCCCTCTGCCAGCGCAGACGCTGAGGGCAAAGCGGGTATCATCAACATTATTACCAGAAAGAACATGGCGCCGGGCAGAAGCATCGTCGCCAACATCGGTATGAGCCACGTCAATCGGTACGGGAGTGATTTCACGTTTTATCACAGCGGCGCCAAAACCCATGCTTTCATCACCGCCAACTATCGGGAGTACGGCATAGGCGGCCATCGGAAAGGCGAGATTAGAACCCTCCATCAGGACACCGTTACCTATTCGCCATCGTTTGGCGAGCGCCCCACGCGAGAACAGATCTATGGCATTCGAGCTGGCGCGCACTACGCCATAAACACCACCACGTCGGTCAACGCTGCGGCCTACTACGGCTACCGACGAAACGACCGCATCGCCAACCTGCACTACCGTCAGTACGCTAATGCCGCCCAGCCGTTAAACCTGTATCAGACGTTCGCAGAGGAGGCGTTGGAGCGAACGTTCTACAACCAAAACCTCTTTGTCCGCACCGGACAATTCTTCACGACCAGCGTAGACGTTGCCAAGGCCTTCTCCCAGAAAAACAAACTGACGCTGACCGGCATATACGAGTACTCCGTGCTGGGCGGCCCGCTGCGCAACCAGGACAATGACCGCCCTGGCGGCGCCCTCCTCCTGCAGGAGCGATCCGACGAAGTCAGCCCGTTGGACGCCTGGCGCTTGCAAGCCGATTACAGCGGCCGCCTGACCGACTACCTGACATGGGAAACGGGCTACCAGTGGCGCGCCGTCCATCACCGCGGCGACTTCGTGTTCGAACGCCGAAACATCCTCGCCGATACCTGGGAAAAAGATCCTGAATTCAACGACGCCTTAGACCTGTGGCAAAGCATTCATGCCGCCTATGTGCAGATAAGCGGCCAACGCGGGCCTGTCCAGTTCCGGGCAGGCTTGCGCGGCGAACATATGTACAGAACACTCACCCACGAACGCGGGCAAGGCCCTATCGAATTGCGCCAAACCGACCTCTTCCCTTCCGCTCAACTTCTGTGGAAACTCCGAAACGACCGGGAACTAAAAATGGGCTACTCCAAACGCATTGACCGACCTACCACCAAAGCGCTCTCACCCTTCAAAAACCACCGACACTCCGAAGCCATCTGGGTAGGCGACCCCAACCTCCTGCCCGAAATCACCCACAGCGCGGAGGCCGCCCTCGTTCAAAAACGCGCAAAAGCAACCTTCACCCTGACGGGATATCACCACCGAACCTCAAACCTGATCTTTCGCGTCAACGACAGCTACAACCGGATCATCCTGCTGACCATCTCTACCAACGCCGGAGACAGCCGATCTACTGGAATGGAATTTACTTCCGACATCCAGCCGTATAAATGGCTGAGCCTTTACCTGTCGGCCAATGCCTATCTTTTTCAAATTAAAAACATCGAGAACGGCACAACCGACAACGCCCAGAGCCTCAATTACAACCTGAACGCCAACCTCAATTTCAAAATAAACGCCAAAGGGCGCATCCAGTGGAACACCACCTACGTCTCTCGAACCGCAACAGCGCAGGGCTTCGACACCGACCTGCTGCTGTCGAATGTTACCGTCCGCTATCAGCTCCATAAAAACTGGACGGCTGACCTGCTTTTTCAGAACCTCTTCGACAGCAACCGGCAAACCATCACAAACCGGAGCACCCTGTTCTACTCCTCGACGGAGTACGCCAAGTACGACCGCATCGTCCAACTGACACTCAGCTACCGGTTCAACGACAGCGGCAAGGGCGCTAAGAACATCCGGACGGAGTATGGGGAGCGGGATTTTTAGGGAGGCGTCGTGTATCTTCGTTCATGCGTTCTTCACGGTATTGTCGTAGCATCTATGTTTATTTAAGGTGTAAAGAGTCGCGATACCTAGCTGAAAAATGCTCTAAGCCTTTGTCAGAGATTTGTCGCTTCTTTGCCTTAAGAAAGTATTGCCTCATTTAAAGGGCGAAAATCACTATTTTATATCAAAAAATGAAACGCCTAACACTCTGTTTTCTGGTTTGCTTTTCTTTTTACGCGCTTTGGGGCCAAGAGCCTCCGCGTCTTGTCCTCCCCGTGTTGGACAAATTCGACCTTCGGGGCGTGTACTTTCTGCCGGGCAAAAACTTGCTCGTGTCGCATGGCTCTGACGATAACCTCAAAATCTGGCGGCTATCCGACGGGAAGTTGCTGCACACGGTAGTGCTGGACGAATACGAGAACCCCAACGGGGTAGCCATTTCGCCCGATGGCAAGACGCTGGCATTTGTTACCTATGGCAGGGTGTACTGGCTGAATACGCAGGATTTCAGCATCAGGCAATCAGATGCTAAGGCCGACGAAGACGGCATGCAGCAGTACGACTACCGGTGTTGCGCCTTCAGCAAAGACGGCAGTACGCTGTATGTGGGCGGCGGCAACTTTGGCGAAGTTGCTCTGTGGCGGGCGCCGTTGCACGGGGCCAGGCTGGAGCGCATTGGTAAGATGGCCTTAGCGCCGCAAGCGCTGGATGCCGCCGGCGCTGAGCCTGCAAAGGGCGCCAAGAGCATCCACCTGACGGCCGACGGCAAAGGCATTGTAGTGGCGGCGGGCAGCAAAGAAGCGTACCTGTTCACGCTGGCCGACCGCAAGGGCCGTCGCCTGACGGGTGTAGAGGGTAGTTGCCTGACCGTGCTGCCCAAAGGGCAGGTTGTCGCCTCCGTTTTTAGCGGCGGCAAGAGCACCGTCAGAACGTACAGCCCGGCCTATCAGGTGCTGGCTGCGCTGACGGCGCCTTTTCAGGTCGTCCACATCGAGTCGTTTCCGCGCGCCAACAAGTGCCTGCGCGTCGGCGCCGACCAGTACGCCATCCTGAATGCTGACGCTAAGAAGATAGAAGGGCCGTTCCGGCTGCCGACCACTGGCGTCAGGCGCATGGCGGTAGATGAGCAGGAAGCCAACATCGCCTACGGCAGCGTCAGCAATGAGCGGGCGACCTTAGCCGTCCGGCATCTGAAAAACCAGCAAGACATCCTGGTGCTGGGAATGTCGCTTTTTCAAGCAGGGAAAGCGTTTGCCAACGGCGACGCAAGCGGCTATCTGGTCGGCAAAAGCGCTTCAGGCCACTTAAAGGCTCTGCGCATCCAGAACGGCGGCTGGCAGGTGAAGACGCTGCCTTTTTCCGAAAACCTGAAGTTTGCGGCGTTATCAAAAAGAGGGCAGAGCGTTTTTATGCCTTTTGGCGGCGCCATTCAGTCGTTCGACGCCGCGGCGCCTGCAGTAACGTACGCAAAAGTGAGCGATGTGGTGGCCGAAAACGGCTTGGTCGTTTCGGAACAGGGCAACCGGGCTGCCGCCCTGACCAACAACGGCGCTGTTGTGTTCGACCTCGACCGCCGGGTGCAGATCGCCCACCTGCTGCACAAGCCCGAAAGCAGGGAGGTCAACCAGATATACTCTGCCGCATTCAGCCCCGACGGCAGGTACTTAGTCGCCTGCTATGGCGCCTACAACACCGTTATGGGCGTCAAATGCTGGGACGCGGCCAACAGCGCCGTACTGTGGCATCTGGAAGGCAGCGAGTTCGACAACTTCAAATACAGCGCCGATGGCAAAGAAATTTTCTGCATTGAGAACGGCCGAACCCAGCGCGCCGTGCGCTGGTTGGACGCCGCCACTGGCAAGACGCTGCGCTCCGTGCCCATAGACATGCCACAAACGAAAGGCCTGAAAATCAGCATTGCTCCCGACAACAGCACTTTCCTCGACCTCAGCCGGCTGACGCTGTACGAGACCAAAACTGGCAAAAAACTCCCGCCCTACCAGCCCAACGGCGTCCCTTACGGCGCAGCGCTCATGGCCAACGGCTACTATGCCATAGTGGCCTTCACTTCCTCGGCCAATGAGGATAATTTGATGAGCAAAATGGTGCTCTACGACTTTGCGCGTGCCCGCGAGTTGGCCACGCTCTACCTCTTCGACGACTCCGACGACTGGGCCCTCATCACTCCACAAGGACACTACGACGCCACACCCGGCGCCATGCAAAAGATGTACTACCAACAGGGCCTGACCCTCATCGGATTGGACGCGCTGGCTGACCGCTTCTACTACCCTCGCCTGCTGGAAAAACTGCTCAACGACTATCGGCCACCCTCCGACGACGACATCAAGCGGCTCAAAAAGCCGCCGGTAGTCAAACTGGGCATCCCCGTGGAGCAGCGCAACCTGGTGGTAGAAGACGAAAAAACCAACATCCCGCAGTACGTCGTCCGCACCGAGCGCATCAAAATCTCGGTGGAAGCCACAGCGCCCGACGACGTGATCAGAGACATCCGCCTGTACCAAAACGGCAAGCTCGTGCAGTCCAACACCCGCAATCTGGTAGTGGAAGATGAGGGCGGCGCCCCCACGCAAACTGCGGTGTTTGAGATTGCTCTCGCGCCGGGCGACAACCGTCTGCGCGCCATCGCCGTCAACAGCCAGCGCCTCGAAAGCGCGCCAGACGAAATCGGCGTCCAGTATGCTCCCGCCGCTGAAGAGGCCCAAAAAACGCCGTCGGCCCTTCAGCTGCACGTCGTCGTGGTCGGCATCAACCAATACAAAAACCCTAAGTACAACCTCAACTACGCCACCGCCGACGCTGCCGCCTTCACCCAGGCCCTCCAGGAGGGAGCCAGCGGGCTGTTTGCCAACCTGCACGTGCACCGCGTGTCGGACGGGCAGGCTACCCGCGATGGTATTGTTGCCGCCTTAGAGCAGGTAAAAAAGCAGGCCCGCCCTCAAGACGTCTTCCTCTTTTACTACGCCGGCCACGGCGTACTCGACGACAAGAACCGCTACTACTTAGTGCCGCACGACGTTACGCAACTGTACGGCAACTGGGAGGCGCTGGCCCAGCAAGGTCTGAGCGCTGCTCAACTGCAGCAATACGCCCGGGAAATACCTGCCCAAAAACAAGTTTACCTCTTAGACGCCTGCCAGTCGGCCGGCGCGCTGCAACAACAGGGCGCTGCTGCCCGCGGCGCTGCCGAAGAACGCGCCATCGCCCAGCTGGCCCGCGCTACGGGTACGCACTGGATTACCGCTTCCGGCAGCGAGCAATTCGCCAGCGAGTTCGCCCAATTGGGCCACGGCGTGTTCACCTACGCCCTGCTGGAAGCCCTCAAAGGCAAGGCCGACAACGGCGATAAACGCATCACCGTCAAGGAAATAGATGCCTACCTCCAGGCCGTAGTGCCCGAGCTGACGGCCCGCTACAAGGGCACGCCACAGTACCCGGCCAGCTATGGGTTCGGGAATGACTTCCCAGTAGGGGTGGTGCAGTGAGGATTAAGCAATCTTTGAGTGGGCGTACCTTTGCCACATGTACTCTCCGAACTGGAGTTCGGAGGTACGTTTTGCGGTTGCTATGTATCTGCTTGGTCCAACATCTCTAGACCTGAACACCTTAGAAGACATTCTCCAGCATCGCCGTCGTTTAGGACTTTCAGAAGAGGCGCGCTTGCGCCTCCGCGCCGGCTATGACTATTTGCAACACAAGTTAGCCGATGGCGATGCCCGTTATTACGGGATAAACACGGGTTTTGGCGCGCTGTGCGATGTGCGCATTTCGGACGAAGATATTGCGCGGTTGCAGATGAATCTCCTGCTTTCGCATGCGGCAGGTATGGGCGCTGCTGCTCCGCCCGATATGGTGCGTTTGATGCTGCTGCTTAAAGCCAAAAGCCTGAGTTATGGCCATTCTGCCGTACGCGAGGAGGTGGTTACGCGGTTGTTAGACTTTTTCAACGAAGACCTGTTGCCCGTGGTGCCCGAGCAGGGTTCGCTGGGTGCCTCAGGCGATCTGGCGCCGTTGGCGCACCTGAGTCTTCCGCTGGCGGGTCTGGGCGAGGTATGGTGGGAAGGCCAGCGCCAGCCGGCGAGAGATGTTTTGGCCCGCAAAGGCTGGCGGCCGTTGGCCTTTGAGGCCAAGGAGGCGTTGGCCCTGCTCAATGGTACCCAGTTTTCTACGGCGTATGCGGTGTGGTGCCTGCTTGAAGGCCGCCGCTTGCTCGAATTGGCCGACCTGAATGCCGCCCTTGGATACGAGGCCTTTTTGTGTCAGCACGCGCCCTTGGATGAGCGCCTGCACCGCATCCGCCCTCATGCCGGGCAAATGACCGTCGCCCAAAGCATTCGCTATTGGCTGGAGGGCAGCCCCTTAGCCGCCATGCCGCGCGAGCATGTGCAAGACCCTTATTCTTTCCGCTGCGTGCCACAGGTGCACGGAGCCAGCCGCGATGCGCTCTGGCATGTGGAGCAGGTCGTTCTCACCGAAATCAACAGCGTTACGGACAACCCGAACGTATTCCCCGACAGCGACGCCATTCTTTCGGGCGGCAACTTTCACGCGCAACCTATTGCGCTGGCTTTGGACTACTTAGCGCTGGCACTGTCTGAGATTGGCAGCATTGCCGAGCGCCGCATTTTTCAACTTTTGAGCGGCCAGCGCGGGTTACCCGTCTTTCTGACGGCCCGGCCCGGGCTGCATTCGGGGCTGATGATTGCCCAATACACCGCTGCCGCGATTGCCAGCCAGAGCAAAACGCTTTGCATGCCTGCTTCGGCGGACAGCATTGTCAGCAGCAATGGCCAGGAAGACCATGTCAGCATGGCCGCCAATGCGGGCGTAAAGGCCGTGCAGGTGGTGCGAAACACTGAGCGTCTGCTGGCTATTGAGTTCATGGTGGCCATGCAGGCGCTTGATTTTCGGCTGCCTGTGCGTTCGTCGGAGCGCATCGAGGCGCTGCGCGCGCGTTACCGAGCGCTCGTCCCTCGCGTAGAGGAAGACCGTATTTTGAGCACCGACATGGAGCGGACAGTTCATTTCTTAAAAACGGCGTTGAAAGAATAGCAGGTAAGTGTGTCATTCTACCTTTACGTCCGCGGGTGTGCTACACCTTAGTTGATAGACATGCAGCCTTTTGGATGGGTCTTTTTTACGGCGCTGGGGATTACGGGAGTGGTTACCCTTGCCCTTCTTCCGCTGGCCAGGCGTATGGGTTTTTACGATGTTCCCAATGAGCGCAGCGCGCACCGCGAGCCGGCGCCGTTGGTGGGCGGGCTGGCGTTTGCCGTAGGGACATTGGCCAGTGTGTTACTGTGGAGTACGGCGAGCGCCCGTTCGTTAGCACCTGCGTTGGCGTCGTTGGCGCTGATAGCGGTGGTAGGCTGGTTAGACGATCGCCTGCGGCTGTCGCCCGGCCGCAAGTTGTTGGGTCAGCTAGCCGTAGCTGCCCTTTTGGTCGGCTGGGCGGGTATGCGCGTGGAGCATTTAGAAGGTCTGGCCGGTATTGGCGCCTTGCCGGAGCCGGTTGTCCTGATAGTTTCGGTGGTGGGCGTGGTGGGCATCATCAACGCTTTCAACTTAGTGGACGGCATCAACGGTTTGGCGGGTGGCTTGGGGCTGTGGACGTGCGCTGCTTTTGGCGGATGGATGTACGGCGTTGGTCAGGTGCATTACGCCCTTCTGGCGGCAGCGCTGGGTGGAGCGCTTTGCGCTTTTTTATATTTTAACATTGCCTCGCCTGTGCGGGTGTTCATGGGCGATGCGGGTTCCATGTTTATTGGAGCGGCAGCGGCGCTGCTGGCGCTGCAGTTTTTGTCGTTTAATCGAGCTTTACCCGATGGCCATGCCTGGCGCCTGGCGGCAGGACCTGCGTTTGTGGCGGCGGTGTTGTTCGTGCCGCTTTTCGATGAGGTTCGAGTCTTTGCTCTTCGCCTGTTGCGCGGTCGTTCGCCCTTACGCGCCGACCGGGAGCACGCGCATCACCGGCTGCTGGAAAAGGGTTTTTCCCACAGTCAGGCATCGGCCCTGCTGGTGGGGTGTTGTGTGGCCGTTACGCTCGTCGTCTGGCGCTTACAGCATTTAGATATCCACCTATTGGTCTTGCTGGAAGGTGCGCTGGCGTTGGCGGCATCGGCGTGGCTGGCCCGGCGCCGGGATGCAGGCATTTGATGGGCGCCTTTCTCGTTTTCTCGGACACAGCGAGGGGGCATTCCCTGCAGCCCATATTCGTCAGGTATCTTTGTCTGTAGTTATTATAAAACAAACGCAACATCAACCAACACAAATAAGTATGAATACAAAAACCATTCGGCTCTCCGAAATACCCACTACTGCTCCGAAGGGCTTAGACAAAGACGACATCGAGCATGAAACGCGCAAGTTGGTCAAGCGTCTGGGCGATCTGCAGCAATGCCTATACGCTGAGGGCAAGCATTCCGTCCTGGTGGTATTGCAGGGCATGGACGGCAGTGGCAAAGACGGTGCTGTGCACCGCGTGTTCGACGCCTGCCGCATTACGGGACTGACATTGACGGCATTCAAAAGGCCGACGGAGGAGGAGTTTGCCCACGACTTTTTGTGGCGCATTCACAAGGCCGTACCTCGCCGGGGCACAATCGCTATTTTCAATCGAAGCCATTACGAGGACATCCTCGTTCAGCGCGTGTACGGCTGGATTGACCAGCGGCGCGTCGAGCAGCGCATGCGAGCCATCAATGCCTTTGAGGAGTTGCTGGCGTTTGACAACGATACCCTCATTTTCAAGTTTTATCTCCACATCTCGAAGGAAGAGCAAAAGAAGCAGCTCTTGGAGCGCATCGAAGACCCCGAAAAGCATTGGAAGCACAACCCCAACGACTGGAAAGACCGCGAGCATTGGGACGCCTTTATGGAGGCCTACGAGTACGCCATCAACCACAGCACCATTCCCTGGTACATTTGCCCAGTGGATGACCGCTGGTATCGGGATTATTTTATCGCCAAGACACTGGTGGAGGCACTGGAGAGGGTACCCATGGAGCCGCCGCGGCCCGGCGCTGATTTTTCGATTGAATACTACAGAAAGTTGAGCTGATGCCGCAGAGTGGAGCTGAACAGCAGCAGCATTTTGCGGCGGTCGGAGACTCGGAAGCGCTCCTGGGCAATGCGCTGGGCGGGAGCTCGTTCGATTTTGGCGAACAGCTGCGTGTAGTATTTGTAGGCAAGATAGACGCCCAGCCGCGCGCCTTTGGGCAGTTGGCGGATGCCTGCTAAGGCGGCGTCGAAGTCGGCGCGGATGTCGGCCTCGATGCGGCGTTTGGCCTCGTTGTCGAAGCGTTGGAAGTCCACGCCCGGGAAATAGACGCGCCCGCGTTCGTCGTAGTCGCTGCGGATATCGCGCAGGAAATTGATTTTCTGGAAAGCGGCGCCTAAGCGTCGGGCGGGCTCCTTGAGGGTATGATAGCGCGCGTCGTCGCCCTCGCAGAAGACGCGCAGGCACATCAGTCCCACCACCTCGGCCGAGCCGTAGATGTATTCCTGGTAGCCGTCGGTGTCGTAGGCGTTTTTGTGGAGGTCCATTTCCATGCTTTTCAGGAAGGCATCAATGAGTTCGCGTTCGATGCCATAGCGATGTACGACTTCCTGAAAGGCATGCAGCACCGGGTTGAGGCTGATGCGCTCGTCAATGGCGCGATACGTGTCTTCGCGGAAGCGCGCCAAGAGGGTGGCTTTATCGCAGTGATGAAATGTGTCCACGATTTCATCGGCGAAGCGTACGAAGCCGTAAATACCGTAAATCGGCGCGCGAAAGCGCGGGTGGAAGAGCCGTATGCCCAACGAAAACGAGGTCGAGTAGCGGCGCGTGATGAGGCTGCTGCACGCCGAGCAAGTCGTGTTGTAAAGTTCGATGTGATTCATACGAGCGCTTTTTTAATTTCTGTGGCGGCCACCTGTCCGCTGATGAGCGAGGGCGGAACACCAGGGCCGGGCACAGTGAGTTGGCCGGCGTAAAAGAGATTTTTTACTTTAGTGCTGCGCATTTTGGGCTTTAGGAAAGCGGTTTGCAACAGCGTATTGGCTAAGCCGTAAGCATTGCCTTTGAAGGAGTGGTAGTCGTTGACGAAATCGGAGTAGGCGAACGAGCGGCAATATACGACAGCGTCGCGTATAGATTGCCCGGTGTGCCGCTCTAAGCGTTCCATGACAATGTCGTAGTAGCGCTGTCGGATTTCGAGCGTGTCTTGCAAGCCGGGCGCTACAGGAATAAGGAGGAAGAGGTTTTCGCTACCGGCGGGCGCCACGGAGGGGTCGGTGATGGAGGGCACGCTGGCGTAAAAGAGCGGGCGTTCGGGCCAGGCGGGCGTTTCATAGATTTCACGGGCGTGGCGTCCGAAGTCTTCGTCGAAGAACAGGTTGTGGTGCAGCAGGTTTTTGAGGCGCTTGCCGACACCTACATAGTAAAGCAGGCTGGAGGGCGCCATGGTGCGTGTTTGCCAGTAATGCTCGCTGTATTGGCGCAGCGATGGGTCGAGCAGCTGGCTTTCGATGTGATGGTAGTCGGCGGCGCCTACAATGGCGTCGGCCTGTATGGTTTCGCCGTTAGCGGTCAGCACGCCTGTGGCGCGTCCGTTGGGCACGATAATCTGCTGGACGGGGCAGTTCAGGCGGAGGCTAACACCGAGTTCTTGCGCTAAAGCGACCATGCCCTCTACGATTTTGTGCATACCGCCCATAGGATACCAGGTGCCCAGCGCTAAGTCGGCGTAGTTCATCAGGCTGTACAGGGCGGGCGTTTTTTCGGGCGTGGCGCCGAGGAAGAGCACAGGAAATTCGAGCAATTGGCGCAGGCGTTCGTTGCGGAAGCGCTTGCGCACGTGATGCGCCAGCGAGCTGAACATGTGCAGGCGCACCAGGCTGGTCAGGATGCGCAGGTCAGCAAATTCCCAGACGCTGTGGCTGGGCTTGTGCACAAATTCGTTCATGCCAACGCGATACTTGTAGGCAGCTTCTGCTAAGAATTCGCGCAGATGTCGGGCACTGCCGGGTTCCATTTGCTCGAAGAGTGCTTCCAATTGCTCCATGCGCGCCGGCACGTCCATGCGGTCGTTGGGGCCGAAATAAATGGTATAGGAAGGATCGAGTCGCACCAGATCGTAGTAGTCCGACACCTTTTTGCCGAAGCGAGCAAAAAACTGCTCAAAAACGTCCGGCATCCAATACCAGGAGGGCCCCATGTCGAAGACAAAACCCTGAGCCTCAAATTTTCGGGCGCGACCACCGGGCATGTCGTTTTTTTCTACCACGGTTACCTCGTAGCCTTCTGCCGCCAGATGGCATGCTGCTGAAAGACCGGCGAAGCCCGCTCCCAAAACGACGACCTTCTTTTTCATAACCTGGGTTTTAGCCTGCAAAAACTGCCCCTTATAACCGTTGCTCCAAGCGTTTTGTTTAGCGATTGGCGCTGCACCGCTGAAAAAAGTTAGAAAAAATCGTCGGTAGGCACTATTGGCTCAGAAACGCCATTTTTCCTGGGTCTTGAGCACCTTTTCAATCAGGTCTCGCACGCAGCCGTTGCCGCCAGTCAGCGGCGAGATGTAGTCGGCCACAGCGCGCACTTCAGGCACAGCATCGGCGGGGCTGGCGGCCAGGCCTACCTTTCGGAGCACTTCCAAGTCGAGCACGTCATCGCCCATGTAGCAGACTTCAGCGGGTTTGAGTTGGCACGTGTTTAGAAACTGCTCAAAAGCAGGCCATTTATTGGTGACGCCTGAATAAATGTGTTCAATGCCCAGCAGGTTAAGCCGTTTGATGACTCCCAATGAGCGTCCGCCTGTAATGACGCAAAAAGGGAAGCCGCTTTCAATAGCGAAACGGATGCCCATGCCGTCGCGGATGTTCATCACGCGGAGTTGTTCGCCGCTTTCGGTCAGGTGCACGCGATTGTCGGTCAATACGCCGTCCACATCGAGCGCGAAGGCACGCACGGCCCGAAATTTGTCGAAAAGATGGACCAATTCGACAGCCACATCGGCGCCTGCGGGCTGCAGAGCCGGCTCTTTGAACGTTACAAGTTGTTGTCCCTCCATTCGTACACCCATTTAGCCTGGATTTGCTCCAGATGACTTTCGTTGCATTCTTCGCGCTTACCTACGAAGTTGGGGATTTCTAAGATCCATTCCAACAGGTCGGTGAAGCGGATTCGGTAGATTTTGCTTTCGTCGAATTCATCGCCGAAGCGTTCGTAGAGTTTCATGGCAATGTCCTCGTGGTCGTCCCAGGTGATGGGCAGGTTGTCAATTTCGTTAAAAGGCATAGTCGTGCGGAAGTGTTAGGTTTAGCGGATGATGTTGTGGTATTGATTTCCAAAGACGACGTCTTTGATGTTGTCGGAAGCTAAGAAGTCGTGTGGGAAGCCCAATTCGATGGCAGTGGCTTCATCTAAAGCTTTTAAGGCTTCTGGGGGTATCTGGAAGTGAAGGCACCCGAGCGACTCGCGGAGTTGTTCGGCGTTTCGGGCGCCGATGATGGGAATGACGTTGAGGCTTGGGTCGCGTTGGCGCGTCCAGTTGATGGCTATCTGGCTGGGCGGTACACCGAGTTGGTCGGCTACGCGCATGACTTCGGCAGCGATGCGGTTGGCGCGCTCGCTGCGTCGGGCGCTGGTTTCGGAGACGCGGCCGCTTTCGCCGCGGAGGTATTTGCCCGTGAGGGCGCCTCCGCCGATGACGCCCCAGGGTGTTACGGCCATGCCGAAGTGGCGTGCCATGGGCAGCAGGTCGCGTTCGGGGGTGCGCTGCAGCAGCGAGTACTCGATTTGCAGGCCCACATAAGCCGTCCAGCCGCGCAGCTCGGCTAAGGTATTGGCATGGCTGACCACCCAGGCAGGCGTATCGGAGATACCGATGTAATGCACTTTGCCGCTGCGCACTAAGTCGTCTAAGCCGCGCATGACTTCTTCGGTAGGCGTAATGCCGTCCCAGGCGTGCACCCAAAGGATGTCCACAAATTCGGTGTCTAAGCGGCGCAGGCTTTCCTCTACGGAGCGCATCATGTTTTTGCGGTGGTTGCCGCAAAAGTTGGGATCACCCGGGCGGTCGCGCAGCGTATATTTGGTAGCCACCACAAAGTGATGGCGGTCGCTTCGGATGAACTCGCCCAACCAACGCTCGCTGGTACCCTCCGTGTAGCGGTTGGCAGTGTCCAAAAAATTGCCGCCGGCTTCAGCGTAGGTATCGAAGAGCCGTTTGCTGCCTTCGTAGTCGGCGCCCCAGCCCCACTCGGTGCCGAAGGTCATGACGCCTAAGCAAAGTTCAGAGACGCGAAGACCGGATTTGCCGAAAAGTCGGTATTTCATATGCAATATAAGGTAAGTAATGGGTGGAATGACAGGAAATCGGGCGACGGCGCGACGGTTAAGCCACTGAAGTCAGGCGCTCATAACACGCCAGCGCGTTCTGGGTTTGCGCAGCAAAAGTAGTTTTTCCAAAAAGCAGCGCCTGCGCACGCCGCACGAGAACGGTCGAGCGCAGGCGCTGGAGCGGTGTTGCGCGCTCGTTACTGCTTGATGAAACGCGTCGTCCAATAGCGCTGGTCTTTCTCAAAATGTAAGAGGTATACACCAGGCGCTAGCGTTTCCACAGGTAGCGTTACCTCGCCGTGAGGCTGGAATAGGACGGTCAGCAGGCGGCCATCAGCCGTAAAGAGGCGTATTTGGTCAAATGTCTCGGCCAATTGCAGGCGCA
This sequence comes from Saprospiraceae bacterium, assembly GCA_025056735.1. Classification (GTDB taxonomy): domain Bacteria; phylum Bacteroidota; class Bacteroidia; order Chitinophagales; family Saprospiraceae; genus M3007. Next base: position 8,694 of record JANWVR010000116.1, on the reverse strand, counting down.
GCACATCGGTTGCAGGGTTGGGCATGAGGCGCACGTGAGCGCTGAAGTCGGCCTCGTGGCTGCTCACTAAGGTGCTGACGTCGGGGATGTAGCGCGGCAGGATCTGGTAGCCGGTAGTAAACGGCGCCAGCGTGTCGAATTGCGAGCCGATGCCCGTTAGGTCGAATGGCACAGGCGGCGGAGCCTGATTGTACAGATCTACGTCGTTGTCAATGCGCACCAGCACGGTGTCGTTAGGGTGGTCGTCGGACACCATCAGGACGTTGAAGCCCGGGCCGACGCCAGGCGACCACTGGTTGATGTTCACATAGCGCAGTTTGCGGATGCGGATGAGTTTGTTTTCGGTGTTTTCGACGGGTTTGATGACCTCAATGGGCGGCAGCAGCGGGTTGTTGCCCGAGAGGCGGAAAATAGTGTCTGGAAAGATTTGCAATAGCCCATTGAATTGGCCGATGGCGCCACGCACCGCGATGCGATCGCCTTCTTTGACGGTGTATCCGAAGTTGCGCGTAGCGCTGAAGACGGTGATGCCGTCGTGGTCGTTGTCAATCATGGCAAATTGCAGACCGGCCGTACCGCGCAGGTTGACGCCATAGACGGTGGCTGTGAGCTGACAATAAACACCGATAGAGTCTGCTACGCCGTTGGCGTTGACTTTGTTGATTTGCTTGATAGCATAAGGCGGATAGCAGCGCACGGTGATGCGCACTTTGGCTTGCGCGCAATCGGTACCCTGACAGACCTGGTAGGTCAGGCTATCGGGGCCGCAGTAACCGGCGCTTGAAGTGTAGGTAAGGGTACCGTTAGGGTTGATGACCACTGAGCCGTGCTTGGGCGCCGCGGTAATAGTAACCACAAAGCCACCTGGCCCGGGCAGGATGTCGTTTTGCAGAATGTTGATCACGGTGGGTTCGCCTGCCGGCACGACAACGGCATCGTCGTTGGCCGCGACGCCCGTAGGGCATTGCGACGGCGCGCCCGGATTGGCAAAAATCACGCGGTTGTTGATGGTTACGCCCGTGGAAGTGGTGGCAGCCCGCCAGCTGGAGGGCAGACTCGGGTCGGAGTTGGGATTGCACAATACTAATGAAGCGCCATTGCCAGCGGCCTCAGTGGGCCAGGGCGCGGCGTTTCCGTATTGCACGCGGCAGATGGTGTCGGCAGCCGGGTTGAGCAAAAGGAGCAGTTCGCCGGTGTTGCTCAATGCGCTGTTAGGCCCCCATTGCAACGACGTAACGCCCAGTTGATTGAAAAGAGCGGTAGCATTCACGGACGTAACGATGTACTGCCCAGGGTTGAGGACAACGTTGGGAAACGTGAAGTTGACGCCGTAGAGATACCAGCCCTCTAAGTTGACAGGCGCGTTGCTCTTGTTGTAAAACTCCAGGAACTCTAATGAGTCCACGCCCGCCTCGGGCGGGTTGTACATGATCTCGGTCAGGACGATCTGGGCATTTGCTGCCCACGATAAACACCAGGCGCTCAGCAGGATGAGGATATGTTTTTTCATGTCTTGGGAAAGATTTAAAACATGTTATTAAAATCGGCTCAAAAGTAAGGAAAAGTCCGCTCAAGCGGCAAATGTGTGGAGTGACGCAGCCGTTTGAGCGGGCGACATGCCCCAAGAGTCAAAATATTGTTTTTTTGAGCACCCTTTTATGCCACTCATTTGAAATATTGTATCTATCAATCGGTCGGTTGACGGTGATTTAAACTTAATCGCAACTTAACATACTCCTTATACTTTTGCCCTCAGTTCTAAACAACTGTTCACCAAACTTTTTCATCGTATGAATTTTGCTACGCTTACCTATCGAATGGTTGTGCGGGCCCGGAAAGGTCTTTTGCTGGCAGCGCTGCTGCTGGGCAGCTTGACGGCTTTTGCACAGGTGACCACTTCCACCATTACGGGTACGATTACGGATACCCGCGGCGAAGCACTCATCGGGGTTACCGTGGTTGCCACACACGTTCCCTCGGGCACGCGCTATGGCACGACTACAAATGCTTCTGGACGTTACACGCTTCCTGCAGTGCGCGTAGGCGGCCCGTTCTCGGTTACGGCCACGTACACCGGTTTTGAGTCTGAAACGAAGGAGAACATCTACACTAACTTAGGTGTGGCTTCCAACGTGGATTTCCAGTTGAAAGATGCTGGCGTTGCATTGGAAGAGATAGTGGTTCGCGCGGAGCGCGCCGATTTGTTCTCTTCGGAGCGCACAGGTGCAGCTTCGACGTTTTCGGAGCGCGTGGTAACGTCGGTGCCGGCCATTGGTAGCCGCGCTATCAGCTCGGTTACGAAGTACAACCCTAACGGCGACGGTCGTTCGTTTGGCGCCCAGGACGCGCGTCTGAACAACTTCACCATTGACGGTTCGGTGTTCAACAACGGCTTTGGTTTGGGTGCTGAAGCTCAAGCCGGCGGTCGTACGGGTTCGACGGCCATTTCTTTAGATGCTATCGAAGAGGTACAGGTTAACGTGGCGCCTTTTGACGTGCGTCAGACGGGCTTCGTGGGCGCCGGTATTAACGCCGTTACGCGCTCGGGCACCAACGAGTTAAAAGGCTCGGTCTACGGCTTCCGCCGCTCAGCGAATATGTACGGAAATAAAGCGCGTGATGCGAGCGTAACTTCTACACAGTTTTCCGAAAACATCTACGGCGCTCGCGTAGGCGGCCCTATAATTAAGAACAAGGTCTTTTTCTTTCTCAGTGGCGAAGTAGTAGGCAAAACAGAGCCTGCGACGCCCTGGGTAGCCAACGGCAGCACAAACCCGGGCCAAGTAACGCGCGTGCTCAAGAGAGACATAGACTCTGTTAGCAGGGTGCTTTTTAACCGTTTTGGCTATGTTACTGGCCCTTACGAGGCCTACAATTTAGCGACCAACTCGCGCAAGTTTATGGCTCGCTTAGACTTCAACCTCAGCGACCGCCACAAGCTGATGCTCCGCTACACGCACCACGACTCGGATGCCGAGATCAATATCAGCAACAGCTCTTCGTTAGGCTTCGGTAACCGCCGGACGAACATCAACTCGATGTCGTTCCAGAACTCAGGCTACCTCCAGCAAGATAACACGCGCTCGATCGTAGCGGAATTGAACTCCATGTTCGGCGACCGCATCTCGAACCTGCTCAGCGTGGGCTACGACTACCAGAACGAAGACCGTGGCTACATTGGCCAGCTCTTCCCGACGGTGGACATTCTGAAAGACAACCTGACCTACATTTCGGCGGGCTTCGATCCTTTTACGCCGAAGAACCGGCTGAACTACGGCACCCTTCACATTACGAATAACGTTTCGATCTACGCCGGGAGGCACACTTTCACGGTGGGCGCTAATTATGAGCGTTTTAAGTCGAATAACCTCTTCTTCCCAGGTTCTCATGGGGTTTATGTTTTCAATTCCTTGGAAGATTTCTTCGGCGCTGTGCGCGGGGACTCTGTGCGTGTGGCTCGCTTCCAGTATCGCTATTCTGCTTTGCCGGGTGGCGCAGATCCGCTACAGGTATTAGTTGCAAGCAAGTACGATTTGTACGCGCAAGACCAGATCAGCCTTGGCAATCTCACTTTAACAGCAGGTGTGCGCGGCAGCTATATCACCCTGAGCAGTCCGCAAGCGCTCACCAACGCGGTTATTAAAGACTCCACATTTATTGACTTGAACGGAAATCCACTCAAAGTGAATACCGGCGTCCTGCCGAAGCCTCAGTTTTTGTGGGAGCCACGATTGGGCTTCAATTATGATGTAACGGGAAAAAAGACGACTCAAATTCGTGGCGGCGTAGGCATCTTCACAGGTCGCCCTCCGTTTGTATGGCTGTCTAACCAGATTGGCAACAATGGTGTGCTAACGGGTTTTATTGATACGTCTAATGTTAATACGAGAAAGTTCCCATTAGTACCCACGGAGGAAGTAATTAAAATGTTCACGCCGGAAAAGCCGAGTCTGCCTTCAACATTCGAGATAGCTCACACAGATGAGAACTATCGCTTCCCTCAGGTAATCAAGGCTAGTTTTGCAATAGATCAGAAACTACCCTTAAATTTGGTAGCCACAGCCGAACTAATCTATACGCGGAACCTCAACGCCGTCTTGTATTATAATGCCAACTCTAGGCCACACATTGACACCTTTAAGGGGCCAGACCGCCGTTTGCGCTATCCGGGTGCTATAGGCACTACACAAGAATTTACGCCAGCTACTCGCATGGCCAGAAATGTATCCAGTCTCACCGTGCTTACTACAACAAACCAGGGGGACTATATTGGCGCCACGTTTAAGTTGGAGTATCCCGAACGTAAAGGCCTTTACGGTATGTTTGCCTATACGTACAGCCGCGCTCGCGACTTAATGAGTGCTGGTTCTATTGCCATAGGTTCTTGGAGAAGCGCCCGCTCGGTCAACGGCAACAACCGCTTAGACCTGGCCTTTGCCGACAACGACATACCGCATCGCCTCATCGGCCTGCTCAGCTACCGCACCAACTTCGGCGAGAAGCGCGGCGGCTCTACGCAGTTCACCATCGGCTACGAAGGCATTCAGGGCAACCGATTCTCCTACACCTACGCCGGCGATATGAACGGCGATGGCGTGGCTGGTAACGACCTGCTCTTTGTGCCGGAAAAGGCCTCTGATTTACGCTTTGAGCAATTCACGAGCAACAACATAACTTACACTCCTGCGCAACAAGAGGCCTTCTTTGAGGAGTACATCAACAATGACCCCTATCTGAGCAGCCGCCGCGGTAAATACACGGAGCGCAACGGCGGCCTGCGCCCCATGCTGCACCGCTTCGACTTAGCTGTATCGCGCGATTTCTTCATCACCGTGGGCGGCAAGCGCAACGCATTGCAGTTCCGCGTAGATGTGTTCAACGTAGGCAACCTGATCAACTCGAACTGGGGCGTGGGTCAACGCCTTATCGCCAACGTACCGCTGACCAGCCGCAGCGTGGGCCAGGACGGCGTGCCGGTTTATCGCGTTACCAGCCAGCTGCTTAATCCAACGACGCGCCGCACTACCGACTGGAGCGCCACTATCAACGACGTGTGGAACCTCCAGGTGGGCATCCGCTACACGTTTAATTAAAAACGAATCGGGCCGACCCTTACGCTCGTGCCCCACATTTTCTTAGCAACGCTGCTCTGGCCTGTGGCCGGAGCAGCGTTTTTTTGTGGGCGACAATCATGCACCGCATCCTCATCATCGAAGACGACCCCCGCGTGTCGGCCCTCCTTCGCCGAGGGCTCGAAGAAGAGGGCTTTGCCGTCGCGCATGCGCCCGATGGCCTGCAGGGCCGCGAAATGGCTCTACAGAACGACTACGATGCGCTCATCGTGGACGTGATGCTGCCTGCCCTCGATGGCCTGACACTGTGTAAGCACTTCCGAAAAGCACGCCCCCGGCTCCCCATTCTGATGCTGACGGCTTTAGGCGCTACCGACGATAAGGTTAGCGGCTTAGATGCTGGCGCCGACGACTATTTGGTGAAACCCTTTGAAATGCGCGAACTCGTCGCTCGCATTCGCGCCCTGCTGCGCCGCTACGCAGAGCGCCCTGAACCGGGCGGCGCCTTGCTCACTTTTAACGGCTTGGAAATGAACCTCGATACGCTCACCGTCCGGCGCGAAGGCCGGGAAATCCGCCTTACGCCCAAAGAATTCAAGCTTTTAGAGTATTTCCTGAGAAACCCCAACCGCGTGCTGACGCGCGCCGAAATCGCCGAAAACGTTTGGGGTATCCACTTCGATACAGGCACCAACTTCATTGATGTGTACATCAATTATCTGCGCAACAAAGTGGATAAAGGTTTTGCGCAAAAACTTATTCACACCCGCCCCGGCATGGGTTTTATTCTGAAAGTGGAATGACCATCCGAACTCGACTTACCCTCCGGTTTGTCCTGTTGACAACAGCCATCCTGGCGCTCTTTGCCGGCACCACCTACTATTCTGCCCTGCGAAACCGGGAGGCGGAGTTTTACGCGCTGCTGCGAAAGGAGGCCCTCACGAAAGCCAACCTTTTCTTCGAGGCGCGCCTGAACCCTCAGACGCTGCAAGACATCTATCACCGCAATCGAAAGGTCATTCGCGAAGTAGAAGTTGCCATTTACGACAGCCGACATCAGCTTCTCTATCACGACGCTGTGGAGATAGACGAGGTGAAAGAGACAGCATCCATGCTCGATAGCATCCTGAGCGGCCAGACGGTGCAGTTTTACCAGGGCCGATGGCAGGCTGTAGGGCTGAAGTTTTCGTTTGAGGGCGCCGATTATGCGCTGACGGCGGCTGCTTACGACGAATACGGCTACGCCAAACTGGATCGCTTAGGTCAGACGCTGGCAGCACTATGGCTGCTGGGTGTCGTTATTTTATGGTTCAGCGGGCGTTACTTTGCTGAGCGGGCCTTACGGCCTATCCGGAATATGGTGGAAAATGCGCGCTTGATCTCAGCTACTCACTTAGACCTGCGCCTGCGGACAGGCGACCCGCACCAGCGCGACGAACTGACCGAGCTGGCCGACACTTTCAATGCGCTGCTTGACCGCTTAGAACACTCTTTTGAGGCGCAAAAGCAGTTCGTCTCTAACGTCAGCCACGAACTGCGTACGCCGCTGGCGGCCATGATCAGCGAATTGGAATGGGCCGCCCAGCGAAACCGAACTCCAGAGGAATACCAGCGCGCCTTGCAAAATGCCCTTGCCGATGCGCGCCGATTGGCCCGCCTATCGAGCAGTCTGCTCGACTTAGCCCGGGCCAGTTACGACGCCGCCCAGATTAAACTCAGCCCCGTTCGAGTGGACGAAGCGCTGCTCGACGCCTGCCAGCAGGTGCAGCAACATAACCCGGAGTATCGGGTAGATATCCGTTTTGAAGGCAACTTCGAGCAAGAGCAGGCCATTACCGTGCGCGGCAATGGCCACCTGCTGGGAGTGGCTTTTGCCAATCTGATTGAGAACGCCTGCAAGTTCTCCTCGCCGCCCGAGTGCCGCATCTCTGTAGCACTGCGCGAGGATTGCATCCGCCTGACCTTTGCCGATGCAGGTATTGGTATTCGGCCCGAAGATCTGCCGCATATTTTCACGCCTTTCTATCGAGGCGTCAACGGAACAGGTGCTCATGGACACGGCATCGGACTGCCGCTAACGGCGCGCATTGTCGAATTGCACCGGGGCCGCATCCACACAGACTCTGCCCCTGGCCAGGGCACTACGGTCGTCGTGGAGTTACCATACGCTGACCGCGCGCTCTAAGGTTTTTCTAATGCGATTCTAACAGCGTTCTAATGGCCTATTTGCCAATGCTGGCAGACCTTTGCAGCGCATTTGAAAGCGAAAAGTTTCTGACTGCGCGGAGGTTCTTCATAGACATCGCCCTGCTCAAGATGGCATGGCGTCGCAACCGTTTTTCACCGTTCAATCGCAGCACTGCCATGACGTTCACAATTTTTCTGCTTCGCATAGGTCTGGCCTTTCTGTTGGGCGCGCTCGTAGGGGTGGAGCGCCAGTATCGGCAGAAGAGCGCTGGTTTGAAGACCAACACGTTAGTGTCCGTTGGTTCGGCGGCGTTTGTACTCCTGTCGCTGACGCTGACCGACATGGACGGCGGTGGTGTCTATCGAGGCGATGCTACGCGCGTAGCCGGGCAAATCGTTACGGGCATTGGCTTTCTGGGCGCTGGGGTTATCATGAAAGCCGGGCGCACCATTATTGGGCTGAATACAGCAGCTACCATCTGGTGTTCTGCCGCCGTAGGTACCTTGGCCGGCGCTGGCTTGTGGATGCAGGCCACTGCTGTGGCCTTCGCTGTATTGCTGGCCCATATCGGATTGCGCCCGCTGAATGCCTGGCTGAGCCGCCGCTCATTTCGCAGTGAGGAGGAAAGCAGTCTGTATTACTACTATTTCAACATCCGCTGCAAAGAGCACGTCGAAAACCACATTCGCGTGCTGCTGCTTAACACCGTTAAATCCGACGAACACCTGCAGCTGCGCTCGCTCAAAAGCAGCGAAGAGACCAATCCAGCCTACGCGCACATCGAAGCCGAAATATTGGCTGACGGCAAACACGACGCCGATATGGAACGTCTGGCCGGCCTCCTCACGTTGGAATATGGCGTCACAGAGGTCAGCTGGGAAGTCAGCGAACAGCGAAAAGGTGAGGAGTAAACTGCCAGCGACAATACTTCCTCTCACTTTTCATTTTCCATTTTTCATTTTCCATTCCTTAAGATATGAAGAACGTAGAGGTCTTGACAAAGCCCATTGGCCCAATAACGGCAGAGGAAGTGGTCGAAATGGTGCCCACCCTGAAGCAGATGCCCGTGGTGGAGGTAGGCGAGCTGCTCGTACAGCTGGACGACGTGGAGCTACCCGGCATTTTAGACCTTTTTGAGCCAGAGCAACAGGGCTTTATTCTGGCTGAGTTTCCTCTCGAACGGCAACTGCTGCTTTTTCAGTCGCTGAGCAAGAAGCGTTTTGCACTCATCTTCGAGCAGATGCCTTCGGATAGTCGGGCCGATTTGTTTCAACATTTGACTCAGCAGGAACAGGCGGCTCTATTGCCCTATTTGTCGAAAGCGGTGCGCGAGGATGTAATTGCCCTAAGTGCTTATCCGCCCGATACAGCAGGCGGAATCATGAGTACGGATTTTGCCACAGTGCAAGAAGATATGACCTGTGCTGAGGCTAT
>JANWVR010000067.1 GCA_025056735.1 Saprospiraceae bacterium | reverse complement strand
GTGATAAGTTTTTTCGATGAATGTACTTTTGCCATAGGATTGCGGAGCTGTCGCACTGCCCGTGCAAAGGTTCAAACATCGTCGTTCTGGCATTGGGTTTCTTCATGGCAGTGAGTCCAAGATGCTGCTGTGTGCAGGAGGGAAAAACGATATGCATGCTTTTGCTGTTCCAGCGGCATTTTTGCTCGTGAGTTGAAAGGATTTCGGAGGGAAGGGGTAAAAATCTTCGATACTGTTATGCGTTCGACTGCTATTGCTGTAGCCTTTCTTTCGGTATGGTGGCTGCCTTTTGCAGCAGCACAGGCGCCTCTTCCGCCGACAAAAGTGTATGCTGAAGGCTACGAAAAGCACGTCGAAGTGCGCTGGGAAGCCGTCAGCGACGCCCAACTAACGGGCTACCAGGTCTTTCGCTCGACTGACGGAGGTCAAACCTTTGAGCAAATCCGCACAGTAAGCGCTGCCACTACTATTGTAGTGGACTGGACGGGCGATGAGGGCGACAACCTCACGCGCTGCTATCGCGTGCGAAGCGTTCGCAATAACGGGCTGGCTATCAGTAACTTTTCTCCTACGGCCTGCGCCCAGACAGCGCCCATGACCGATGAGCAACTCTTAGACATGGTGCAGCGCTACACTTTCCGCTATTTTTGGGATTTTGCTCATCCGATAAGCGGCATGGCCCGAGAGCGCTTTAACAGCGGAGACGTGGTTACTACGGGCGGCACCGGCTTTGGCATTATGGCCATTCTGGTGGGCGCCGAGCGCGGATGGATCACGCGGCAGCAGGCCCTTGACCGATTGATTCAAATTGTGTCCTTTTTGCAATTTGCCGACCGCTTTCGCGGCGCCTTTTCCCATTGGATTCATGGCGCCACCGGCAAAGCGCTGCCCTTTAGCACTTACGACGATGGCGCTGACTTAGTCGAGACTGCGTTTTTGATGCAAGGTTTGTTGGCTGCCCGTCAGTATTTCGACCGCAATGACCCCCAGGAAGCCGGCTTGCGGTCGGCCATCACTGGCCTGTGGCGCGGCGTTGAGTGGTCGTGGTTTCGGCGCGGCAATAGCCCGGTGCTTTATTGGCACTGGTCGCCCAACCACGGCTGGCAGATGAATTTCCCACTGCGGGGCTTCAACGAAACGCACTTGGTTTACTTATTGGCTGCTGCATCGCCTACGCACCCCGTGCCGGGCAGCCTGTACCAAAGCGGGTGGGCCGCCAACCCTAACTATTGCACACCGGCCATCTACTTTGGCCATCCCATTTACACTGGACTCAACGGCGGCGGGCCCATGTTTTTTGCTCACTATTCCTATCTGGGCTTCGACCCGCGCGGCTGGCGCGATGCCTGCTGCAATTATTTTATCCGCAACCGCAACCACGCCCTTATCCAGTGGGAATACGCCAAACTGAACCCGAAGAAGTTTGTTGGCTACAGCGCTGAATGCTGGGGCCTTACCGCCTGCGATGCACCCAATGGCTATTTCGCTTTCGATATTGCCAACGACCAGGGCACCATTGCCCCCACAGCGGCTTTGGCCTCCATGCCTTACGTGCCTGAACAGAGCATGGCCGCCCTGCGCTATTTCTACCGCCAGTTGGGCGAACGCCTGTGGGGCATTTGCGGTTTCTACGATGCCTTCAACCTAACGCAAAACTGGTTTGCGAATAGCTATTTAGCCATAGATCAGGGCCCTATCGTCGCTATGATAGAAAACCACCGCACTGGCCTGCTATGGCGGCTGTTTATGAAAAATCCGGAAATAGAGCCAGCGCTACTGGCCTGTGGCTTCCAGCGCGATACCACTTCCGTGTCGGTGCCGGCGCTTGCAGCGTCGGAAATGGATTGCACCCTCTTTCCCAATCCAGCCCGAAAAGGATGGGTCGGAGTAAAAATAAAGGTATCCAAGGAGACACCTTATCAGCTGGAAATCGCCGATGCGCTCGGCAAAAATCCTGTTTTGCCCGTGCAGCAGGGCCACTTACAGGTGGGTGAAAACATCCTTATCCTCTCTGCCGCCCAGTGGCCCGAAGGCTGGTACGTGCTGCGCCTGCACACCAATGACGGCGGTCAGGTAATACGACGGATTTTAATCACAGACGACTAAGCCCAAAGTCATCGAATGATTGCTGCTCATCCGGCGACCTTAGTCAATGTTTTATTTTCATCTTTTCACTAAAAACAGGTTTCTATGAAAAACATCCTCCTCCTCTTCATCCCACTGTTTACCTTTGCTTTGGGGCCAACAGCACAGGCGCAGATAGTTTATGAAAATTTCGAGACTGGCGCGCCCTCGCTTAGCTGGATAGGCCTGAACGGCACGTTTAACGGCGCCATTGCCAATCCCGATAAGTCGGGCATCAACACCAGCAACTTCGTTGGCTCGTACACCAATAACCCCAATTTTGACTTCTGCTTCGCCCTGCACAACTTCGCCACGCCGGTGGACATCAGTGAGTTCAACCAGTTTAAAATGAAAATCTGGTCGCCCACGGCGCCGGCAAAGGCCCTGCTCAAACTGGAAGGCGCCGGCGGCCCACCGGTTGAGAAGTTTGTGGACATCACCGTGCCCAATCAATGGGTAGAGTACACTTTCGACCTGTCGGCAGGAGCGTCTTATACCCATTTGAAAACCATCTTAGTGTCGTTCAATTCTTTTGTGCTGGGCGACAACAAAACCTACTACTTCGACGACATCGTGGCCGTGCGCGCCGAGCGCTGCTACGAGACCTTTGAAGGCGCCTCAGGCATCAACTGGATAGGCCTGAACGGCACATTCAACGGGACGCTCGCCAACCCGGCGCCTAACGTCGTAAACAGTACGACCACCGTAGGCTCGTTTACAAACAACCCCAATTTTGACTTCAATTTCGCTTTCGGCACCATCGGCAGCGGCCCGATTGACCTGTCGGTGTACAACCAGTTCGCCATAGACGTGTGGGTACCTCAGCCTACCAGCGTACTGTTTAAACTGGAAGGCACAGGCCAAGCCTTGGAAAAAGTGAAGTACGTGCCGGTAGCCAATGCGTGGCAACGCCTCACTTTCGACATGTCGGGGGCGGCTGGCTTTAACACCATCAATAAAATCCTGATTGTCTTCAATCCCGGTAAGACGGGCGACGATAAAACGTACTACTTTGACAACATTTGTGCTTATCCAAACACGTGCCAGGGCGTTACTCCCAATCCCGACATCCTTGATGATTTCGAGTGCAACCGCAATGCCGCTTATGCACTGGGGTGGGATAGCTTGTCGGTAGTGAAGAACCCCTATCCCTCCGCTGACAACAATTCGGCGAAGGTAGGCCGTTGGAACGACCCGGCTGGGCCGGGTACAGAATGGGCAGCCCTGGTCATTGCCAATCCGACGCCCATAGACCTGTCGCAGCGTACTCAGTTCTCCGTGCAGGTGTGGTCGCCCAAAGCGGGCAAGTTGCTACTTAAGCTGGAAGGTGGGCCAAATCCGCCCAAGGAAGTTTTTGTAGATATGGAACCCAACAAGTGGACTACCGCTAAGGCTGATTTTGGCGATCAGGCGGGCAAAGGACACTCGCGGTGGGTGCTGTTCTTCAATGCCGGCGTCAATGGTGAGCCCGGAGATGTTTATTTCTTTGACAACGTCCAGCTATCGGCGCCCTCAGAGACTGTCTTGGAAGACTTTGAGGGCGGCATCAGCCTGGGCTGGCAACCGCTCGACCAAAACACAGCCCTGCACGGCACCTTCAACGGCCCGACGCCAAACGCGAACCCGAACAGCATCAACAACTCACCCAACGTGGGCTGCTACACAAAAGGCTCCTCGCCGTTCTCCACGCTGCAGGCCTTCTCGCTGACACCGTTTGACCTGTCCGTCTTCCCCCAATTTAACGTGGACGTCCTCAGCCCGGCCAGCGGCGGCAAGGTAACCCTGCAGCTCAGCTCGCCCACTCAGGGCAACAAGTCCGCCGAGGCCACTGTCACTACCCCTGGCCAGTGGGAAACGCTCAAATTCGATTTCTCGGCCTTTAGCAACATCAAGGACTTCAGCGAAGTGCGCTTCATTTTCAACGCCGGCACAGCCGCTCAGGGGCAAACCTGGTGCATAGACAACCTGCGTCAGTCTAAAGCGACGGTGGATCCGTGCGCTGGCGTTGTGCCTATTCCAAACATCATTGACGACTTCGAATGTCAGCGCAACTTCAAACAGATTTTCTATGGCGCCAGCGACATCAAGGTGGTCAACAACCCGCATTTAGCGCCCGAAAACGGCTCGCTCAGGGTAGGCGAATACAAGGACCCCGCCGGCCCAGGTACCGAATTCGCCGGTATCGGCTATGAGTTTAATGCGCCGCCCGACCTGTCGGTATACAACCAGCTGCAACTGCAAGTGTGGTCGCCGTTCAATAATGTTCCGTTCCTCTTCAAATTGGAGGATGGCGGAACGCCTGTGGAAATTTTCGACACGCTCAAGACTGCCAACCGCTGGCACCGCTTTAACATTGACTTCAGCAAGCACATCGGTACCAAGAACAAGAAGCTGGTCATCTTTGTCAACGTCCTCAGCCCCACGGGCGGTGGCACCTACTACATTGACAACATTCGCTGGGCGCGCGCGGGCTACAACGGTTGCATCGCTGATTACGAGTCGCCCCAGACGAGCATCACCAACTTCCGCTATTTTGCCAACGGCTCGCTGGAACAGGCCGGCTATCAGTTCGAGATCGTGGACAATCCCAACAAATCGGGCATCAACACTTCCTCAAAAGTGGGTAAGTTTGTCAAGGCGGGCGACGCGCTGCCTTTCGCCGGAATGTACGCCGACTTAGAGGCGCCCATCGCCTGGAAGGGCGTTAAGCGGGTGCGCGCCAAAGTGCTCATGGACCACATCGGCAACTTTGCCGTTAAGGTCGAGGGCGATGCCGTCAACGGTGCTTTCTTAGAAATCCCGGTGCCCAACACGAAAATCAACGCCTGGGAAGAGCTGACCTTCGACTTCTCGGCCGTGCCCGACAATTCGGAGTTCAAGCGCTTAACCATTTTCTTCGACCTGGGAATCAACGCCACAGGGCAGAACGTTACTTCGTATTTCGATGACATCGTCATCGGCGCAGGTGCTTGCACGACTGTGTCAGTTTGGCAACCTTTGCCGCTGGAACCGATGAAGGTATGGCCCAATCCCGCCCAGCAGTGGTTGCGGGTAGAAAACTTTGACAACATTGCCCGCATCGCCATCACCGACTTAGTGGGGCGACGCGTAGCGGAAGTAAACACTTCGGGCGATTTGCGCACCGACATTGATGTGTCGCAGTTCCCCGCAGGCGTGTACATGCTGACAGGCTTTGATGCCCAGGGTACGCCGGTGGGTATGGCCAAATTCGTCAAAAATTGACATCAGCCGCTTCTTGGGGGTGCTGTCCGCCGTTCGGCCTCGAGCCGTGGCTTCGGGCGGCGGCAGCGCCCTTTTTTATCCAAACCTGCTGATGTTATGCGTATTTTTTTCGTCTGGTTATACTGTTTAAGCGCCGGATGGCTTATAGCACAGGATCGCATGCCATTCAGTGTAGAGGAGTTGCAGCAGCGCACGTTCCGCTACTTCTGGGAGCATGCCGACTCGCTGGGACAAATACCCGACCGGTGGCCGACGAAGACGTTCTCAAGCATTGCAGCCACAGGTTTTGGGCTAAGTGCTTACATAGTAGGCGTCGAACGCGGGTGGGTGAGCCGGGCAGAAGCGGCACGCCGCGTCCTGCATGCCTTGCAGACGTTGCTCACGTTGCCGCAAGGCCCAGACAAAGAGGGCATGGCTGGTTATCGCGGCTTCTTCTACCACTTTCTCGACCACGAACGCGGAAGGCGCTACAAGGATGTCGAGTTGTCGTCTATTGACAGCGGCTTGCTCATGGCCGGCGTATTGTCGTGCCAGACCTATTTCGATGATGAAAACGCTACGGAGACAGCCATTCGGCAGATAGCCGACAGCCTGTACCGCCGTGTCGAGTGGGATTGGATGCTCGGGCCCAACCACCGCCTAAGCATGGGCTGGCGACCTGAGAAGGGCTTTATCAGTGCTGAGTGGTTTGGCTACACGGAGGCCATGATCCTCTACGTGCTGGCGCTCGGCTCACCCACTCATCCCATTCCGGCCTCCAGCTGGGATGCCTGGACGCTCAGTTATTACTGGGACGAATTTCAAGGCCAACCTCACGTCAACTTCGGCCCGCTTTTCGGCCACCAATACAGCCACGTGTGGATAGACTTCCGCGGCATCCAGGATGCCTACATGCGCCAAAAAGGCATTGATTACTTCGAAAACAGCCGCCGAGCAACGCTGGCCAACCGTGCCTACTGCATCCAGAACCCGCGTCAGTTTCAAGGCTACGCCGAAAACATCTGGGGCCTGACGGCTTGCGATGGCCCCATGGAATGGGTGCAGCGATACGGCAAGGACCTGTGCGTGCCCGAAGACTGGAAGCGCTTCCGAGCCTACCACGCGCGCGGCGCCGCCAGTGATTATCGAGAAGACGATGGCACCATCGCTCCCACAGCTGCCGGTGGCTCTGTGCCCTTCGCGCCCGAAGTATGTTTGCCTGCCTTGCAAGCTATGTGGGAGACGTTCTATGACAGCCTGGTCGGCTCATATGGCTTTAAAGACGCCTTTAATTTGACCTTTACCGCCGACGGACGATTGCCCAACGGTTGGTTTGCCGAAGACTATCTGGGCATTGACCAGGGACCTATTTTGCTCATGCTGGAGAACTATGGCAGCGGTTTTTTATGGAATTTGATGAAAAAAAATTCGTATATCCGTATAGGCTTGCGGCGCGCGGGTTTTCGCGGAGGCTGGTTGGAGTCTTTCGACGATCCCTTGCCGCCCAAAAAGGCGGTGAAGCCCAATCCGGAGGCGCCGGCAGAGCCAAAATGGCTGTTTGAAAGGCGCGTCTATCGCGAAAGCGCAAACCGTGCTTTGCCCTACCGGCTGCTGCGCCCTGCCAACGGGCTGCCTGAAACCGCTGTCAGCGGTCTGTCCCGGAATGCGCAAGGGCGCTTGCTCAATGCCAAGGAAGAGGAAGTGCGCGTCCCGTTAGTGGTTTTCCTGCACGGAGTGGGCGAGCGCGGTTACGACAACGAGCGCCAGTTGCTCAATGGCGTCCTGGCTTTCGCCGAAAGGGAGACCATGCGCCGATATCCGTGCTATGTCCTCGTGCCCCAGTGCCCACCCGATGCGCGCTGGTCGGGCGCCGACATCCGAACGGCCGTTACCTGGAGCGAAACGCCCACCGAACCCATGCGCCTGCTCATGGCGCTCATCGAGCAGCTGCTGCGCGAAGAACCCGACATTGACCCCAAGCGCGTGTACCTGACCGGCCTCTCGATGGGCGGCGCGGGCGTTTTCGACCTGCTTATGCGGCGCCCAGAGTGGTTTGCAGCAGCCATGCCCTTGTGTGGCGGCGGCGACCCAGAACAAGCACACCGAATCCGAGACGTCGCTCTCTGGGTCTTTCACGGGCGCTTAGACGAGGTTGTGCCGCCTTCCCGCTCGCGCAACATCGTCGAGGCATTGCGAAAGCACGGCCAGCGGGTCCGATACACCGAGTACGATGGCCTGGCACATGCCATCTGGCACCAGACGTATTACAACCCCAAAGTCATGGAATGGCTTTTCGCCCAGCGAAAGCAACGGCTGCCTCGATAAAAAAAAGAGCGATAGGGTCAATTATTGGCCCAAACGGGCGGCTCTGCCCCAGAAGCGACTCGACAAATGCTGATAAGCGAACAACCTTCTTTCGTCACCACTGCTCAAACTGTTCATGCACCATTTTAACGTTCTCGATTGGGCCGTCATTGGCGGCTATTTTGCCGTACTCTTAGCGGTGGCCTTTTGGGTCATTCGCCAGCGCCAGCGCGACAGTGCGGACTACTTCTTAGCCGGCCGCAACGTGGGTTGGTTTGTGGTGGGCGCGTCCATTTTTGCCTCCAACATTGGCTCTGAGCATGTCGTGGGCCTGGCGGGTGCAGGGGCGGGCGGTAAAATGCCGATGCTCATTTACGAGCTGCACGCCTGGATCGTGCTGCTATTGGGATGGGTATTCCTGCCTTTTTATCTGCGCACCCAGGTATTTACGATGCCCGAGTTTCTGGAGCGCCGTTTCAGCCCTCAGGCGCGTTGGTTCCTGACGCTGTTTTCGCTACTGGCGTATGTAATGACCAAAGTTTCAGTAACCATTTACGCGGGTGGCATAGTCGTCTCCACATTGCTGGGTATTGACTTTTGGGTGGGCGCTTTCATCACGGTTGTGCTCACGGGCGCTTACACGGCATTAGGTGGCCTGCGGGCGGTAGTTTACACCGAGGCGCTGCAGACCATCATTTTGATTTTGGGCGCTGGCGCGCTAACGTTTTTCGGCCTTCAAGCCGTGGGCGGCTGGTCGGAAATGCGCGCAGCGCTGGAGCCGGGCTACCTGAACATGTGGCGGCCAGCGAGCGACCCCGATTTTCCCTGGCCCTCGTTGGTGATGGCCAGCACCATCTCCGGTATCTGGTACTGGTGTACGGATCAGTACATTGTGCAGCGCGCGCTGGCCGCACGCAACCTGCAACAGGGCCGACGCGGTACCATCTTCGGCGCCTTGCTCAAACTGATGCCGGTGTTTTTGTTCCTGCTCCCGGGCGTTATCGCGCTGGCGCTCAAGAACCGCGGCGAACTCGCGTGGGAACGACCCGACCAGGCCTTCTCGACGCTCATGGTGGCACTTATGCCGCATGGTCTGCGCGGATTGGTGGCAGCCGGCTTATTAGCGGCGCTCATGAGCTCGCTGGCCTCAGTGTTCAATTCCTGCTCGACGCTTTTTACCATAGATGTCTATAAAAAATGGCGTCCGGGCGCCCCGGAAAACGAATTGGTGCGCGTGGGCCGCATCGCCACCACCATTGTCGTGCTGCTGGGCATCGCCTGGATACCTATCATGCAGAACATCTCGGGCGTTCTGTACGAATACTTGCAGTCAGTGCAGGCCTACATCGCCCCGCCCATCACAGCGGTGTTTCTGCTGGGCATTTTCTCAAGCCGAATCAACGCTAAGGGCGCCATGGCTACGCTCTTAGTAGGTCTCGTCGTGGCCATCGTGCGCTTAGTGCTCGAAATCAGCCGCCCGCTGCTCGACCCCGACGGCCTGCTTTACGCCTTTGGCGATCTCAATTTTCTGACGTTTGCCAGCGGATTCTTCCTCTTCTGCGTAGCCGTGTGCGTGATTGTCAGCCTGCTCACACCGCCGCAGCCCGAAGAGCAAGTGCACGGACTGACCTATGCCACCCTTTCGGACGAACACCGCGCCGAACTGAAAGCCAGCTATAACCTCTGGGACATTCTTGCCTCGGCCTTAGTCGTGGGTATCGTGGCGTGGGTTATGCTTACGTTCACCGGCTAAACGACTCATTCAATGGAATCTATGAAATTCTGGCTATTTCAGCGCATGCCTCAACTAATCCTCGTTCCGACACCAATACCTCGGCCTGGGCCGCTGAACCGCTTCCAGACATTGACCTACCTTGGAGGCATAACGCTCTTCGGAATAATGCTGTTGGCGCTGTTCCCATCGAAGAAAACTCCCGTAACTGCTGCTTCGTTATCCGCCGAAGAGCGCTTGGTGGACTCGCTGCTGGCTCAAATGACAGTAGAAGAGAAAATCGGGCAAATGACCCTGTTTACTACCGATTGGGAGGCTACTGGCCCAAGTATTCGCGAGGGCTATCGCGAGGATATCCGGCGCGGACGCTGCGGGGCGCTGTTCAACAGCCACACCGTCGCTTTTACGCGCGAACTGCAGCGCATTGCCGTGGAGGAGTCGCGGCTGAAAATTCCGTTGCTCTTTGGCTACGACGTCATCCACGGCTACAAAACCATCTTTCCCATCCCGCTGGCCGAAGCAGCTAGCTGGGACTTAGAGGCCATTGAGCGTTCAGCGCGCATCGCTGCCACGGAGGCAGCGGCAGCTGGGTTGCACTGGACATTTGCGCCAATGGTAGACATCAGCCGCGACCCGCGCTGGGGCCGGGTAATGGAGGGCGCCGGTGAAGACCCTTGGTGGGGCAGCCGCGTGGCAGAAGCGCGTGTGCGTGGCTTTCAGGGGAAAGGGCTGGGCCACACTGACGCCGTTGCGGCCTGTGTGAAGCACTACGCGGCCTATGGAGCGCCCACCGCTGGGCGAGAATACAACACAGTGGACATGAGCGAGCGCTTCTTCCGCGAATATTACCTGCCGCCTTATGCCGCCGCTGTGCGTGCTGGAGCAGCGACCGTCATGACCGCCTTCAACGACTACGATGGGGTGCCCGCTACCGGCAACCGCTACCTGCTGACCGACGTGTTGCGCCGCGAGCTGGGCTTCGAGGGCTTTGTCGTTACCGATTACACGGCCATCAATGAAATGGTGGCTCACGGCTTTGCCCGCGACGAAAAAGAAGCCGGCGAATTAGCTCTCCACGCTGGAGTAGATATGGATATGCAAGGCGCTGTTTTTCAGAGTTTTTTGAAGAAATCCTTAGAAGAAGGCAAGGTCTCTGTGGCGCAAATAGACACGGCCGTGCGCCGCATTTTGCAGTTGAAATACCGGTTGGGTTTGTTTGAAAACCCATATAAGTTTTGCGACCCAGAGCGCGAAAAACGCCTGCTATTGAGCGCCGAGCACCGAGTTGCCGCTCGCGACATGGCCCGTAAATCCATCGTTTTACTAAAAAATGAAAGAAAAGTGCTGCCGCTGTCGCGAACGGCGCGGATTGCGCTTGTCGGCCCTTTAACCGACAACAAGAACGACCTCATTGGCGCCTGGAGCGCAGCGGGCAGCGGCTCAGACTGCGTTAGTCTGTTAGAAGGGCTGCGTGCGGCCAGCAAGGGCATAGTGTGGCATGCTAAAGGTTGCGACCTCGAAGGCAACGACCGCCGAGGCTTTGCCGAAGCGGTGGCCTTAGCCAAAAAAGCCGATGTAGTGGTAGTGGCTGTTGGCGAGTCGGCCGCCATGAGTGGTGAGGCGGCTTCGCGCGCGCGTCTGTCGCTGCCGGGTGTCCAAGAGGCGCTCATAGAGGCTTTGGCAGCCACAGGAAAGCCTGTCGTCGTCGTGCTTATGAATGGGCGGCCGTTGGCCATTCCCAACGTTGTAGAGCGCGCTAAGGCGCTTGTAGAGGCGTGGTGGTTGGGCACGGAAGCAGGCAATGCCCTGGCCGATGTGCTCTTTGGCGACTACAACCCGAGTGGAAAGCTGCCTATGACTTTCCCGCGCACTGAAGGGCAAATACCGATTTTTTACAACGAAAAAAGCACGGGTCGGCCCTTTGATCCGAACAGCAAATGGACGAGCAAGTACATAGATGTTCCCAACAGCCCGCTGTTTCCGTTTGGTTTTGGCTTGAGTTACACGACGTTTGAGTATTCACCGCCCACAGTTTCACGACGCGCGTTTCGCTCGGGCGATACGCTGTACGTCAGCGCCACGGTGCGGAACACAGGCGATCGCGCCGGTACAGAGGTCGTCCAGTTGTACGTGCGCGATCTTGTGGGCAGCGTTACCCGTCCGGTGCGCGAACTCAAGGGCATTCAGCGGATCTATTTGCAGCCCAGTGAAAGCCGCTTAGTAACCTTCGCGCTCACTGAGGCCGATTTGCGCTTTTATCGGCGCGACATGACCTTTGGTTCGGAACCTGGCGAGTTTGACCTTTTTATCAGTAGTCATTCGGCTGATGGCCAACCGGTCAGGGTGGAGCTGCAGTAATCATCTCATTTTGAATAAAAACAACGACATCCTTTTGCCTTTCATTCCATAGTCAAAAGACAACATCAATCAACTGCTCGTTGCAGTGGATATATTGGAGGACACACGCTATGAAACAGTTACACCTTTTCCTACTCTGCTGGCTTGCTTCTATGGCAGCCATGGCTCAGCAGCGCGTATCGGGCCGCGTAACGGATGCCGAAACGGGCGAAGGGCTCATTGGGGTTACGGTTACCCTTCGCGGCGGCGCCGCAGGCACAGTAACCGATGTAGAAGGTCGGTACGTACTGGAAGTGCCCGACCTGAACGGCACCCTCGTCTTCACGTACACAGGCTACGTGGAGCAGCAAATTCCGTTGCAAGGGCGCACAACGCTCGATGTGGCTATGGCGCCTCAGGTAGAAGCCATTGGTGAGATCGTCGTAGTGGGCTATGGCACGCAGCGCAAGAGTGACCTGACGGGCGCCGTCGGCACAGTAAAGACGCGAGAGATTGAACGCATTCCGACGGCGTCGGTAGACCAGGCGCTGCAGGGCAAAATTGCGGGCGTGTACGTTGTGCCTGCCAGCGGACGGCCAGGCGACGGCGCAGTGGTGCGCATTCGCGGCACAGGTACGCTCAACAACGCCAACCCGCTCTATGTAGTGGACGGGATGCTGCTTGAAGATGCCTCGTTCGTCAATCCTCTGGACGTAGAGTCCGTTGAGGTGCTCAAGGATGCCTCAGCCACAGCCATCTACGGCAACCGCGGGGCAAATGGCGTCATCATCATCACCACAAAGCGCGGAAAGGCTGGCGAGCGTGCAGCCATCACGGTCAACAGCTATTACGGGACGCAGTCGCTGACGCACCAGGTGCCTATGGCCAACGCGGCTGAGTTTGCTCAGATGTACAACGAGTTGCAAGGGCAGCCTTTTTTCCCTAACCCTCAGGCCCTTGGAGCGGGCACCAATTGGCAAGATGTTGTGTATCGGCAGGCGCCCATGGCCAGCATTCAGGTAAGCGCAGCTGGAGGCTCTGATAAATTTACCTACAACGTAGCGGGCAACTATTTTACCCAGTCGGGCATTTTGCGCGAGTCAGAGTTTGAGCGCGTTACGCTGCGGCTCAACAACGAGTACCAGGTCAATAAAGCCGTGCGGCTGGGTAACAACCTCTCGTTTGCTTCGGCCAACAGCCAAAACGCACCCGGCGTCCTGCTCTCTACCTTGTGGATGCCGCCCGTATACGCCGAGCGAGATTCAACCGGCAAATTCTCTGATCCGACGTTCTTCGGCACAGCTATTGGTAACCCTGCGGCAGACTTGTTTTACAAAAACAACAACTTTTCTCGAAATAACCGCTTAGTAGGTACGCTTTACGGCGAT
>JANWVR010000063.1 GCA_025056735.1 Saprospiraceae bacterium | reverse complement strand
CTTGCCGTAGTCGCTGCTGACGTTGATGTCCAGCAAACGCTCCGGGTAGCGGCGATAGCGGGCGTATTCCTCGGCAAAGTACAAGACCATGTCCGGATTGTACAGCCGATGCGGCGCCTGACGATGGAAACGATAGCCGTTGTACCACGTGCGCACATCACCCAGCACCTGAGGCAGTTCCTCTTCCGGCACGCCAGCGTGGCGCAACAGTTGCGCCACCTCCTCCTCGCGAAAGCCCATCAAATCGTGCAATTCGAGGTCTAACGACAGGTTGCTGCCGATGTTGAAACCGCTGGTCAGGCTGTCCAGGGTGATGGGCGACACGCCCGTGATAAACATCCGGTCAATCACGCCGCGCTGCGTGCCTTTTTTGAGCGCCTCATAAAACTTCCGCACAAAACCGTTGCGGCTAACAATCTCCTGAAAATTGTCAAAGTGAAAGGCGATCAACTCATTGGTGAAATGGTCGTATTCGTCTATCAACACCAGCAAACGCTCCTGAGGGTGATCTTCCAGAAAAGTGAGCAACCGATTGATTGTCTCCGCGGGAGTCTGAATAGCCCGGATTTCCTCGCGTTTCTCTTTTGCAAAAAGGTGCGGATAGCGAATAAGCACAGACTCCACGGCATCTTGCACAGCCGATAAAAAAGAGTAATAAATCTTCCCGATATCAGCCGTCTCGATACCGCTAAAGTCAAACTTGAGCACTAAGTACTTCCCCACCAGCGGCGTGGGATGCTGCCCAATATAAAGTCCGCTAAAGAGGCGTTCGAACTTAGCACGGTGTTCCTGAGCGTAGTAATACTCCAACACAGACAAAAATAAACTCTTCCCAAAGCGCCGAGGACGCAGGAAAAACTGGTACGGAGCCGAGAGATTCTCCAATAACTCGATGTATTGGGTTCGATCCACATACACATACTCACCCTCGATGAGCTTCTCGAAATTGCTCACGCCGTAGGGAAATCGGGCCTTATTCATGGACATTTTCTTCTCAATTGGCAAAAATCGGTAAAAACCTCCAGACCAGCGGCCACTGGATTTAAATGTGCCCGGCTCGGTAGGACGACGCTACCCGAGCAAAGCGGCATTTTGCCCCGCCTGCACAAGAGTAGCTTCAGGGTCTTTTTGCTGCGCAACATTTGGTTTACATAGGTTCAGCTTATGAAAAAAACCAGACTCGCGGCAATTATAAGATAAAAAAAGCCAGGCGACTTCTGCCTCCCAGCAGAGTCGCCCGGCTAATCAAGATTGAGAAAAGCCGCAATCAGGCCTTTACTTTTTTGACAGCTGGTTTGGCCGTTACGGCGGGTCTTTCCTCTACCGCTTTCCCGCTCAAGACGCGCTCGCGGGTAAGGTCCACCACAAGCGACGAGGCGACGAAGACCGAGGAGTAGGTACCAAAAAGGATACCCACTGACATACCAAAAGCGAAACCTTTGGTGGCGTCACCACCAAAGAGGAAGAGCACCAAGGCAGCCGCCAGCGTCGTGCCCGAGGTGATGAGCGTGCGACTCAACGTGGTATTGATGGCCATGTTGAATACCTCTTCTTTGGGCCGCCCGACATAGGTATTGATGAACTCGCGAATGCGGTCGTAAACGATAACAGTGTCGTTGACGGAGTAACCGATGACCGTCAGGATGCAGGCGACGATGGCCTGGTCAATTTCCAAAGAAAAGGGCACCAGGCCGTGCAACAGGGTGAAGAACGTCAGGGTGATGAGCACGTCGTGGAACAGGGCCAGCACGGCGCCCAGCGAGAACTGCCAGCGGCGGAAGCGGATGAGCAGGTAGAGGAAGATCAGCGCCAGCGCCCAAAGAGTGGCCTGGAAGGAAGACTCGCGAATGTCGTCCGCCACTGTAGGCCCTACCTGACTCGAGGAGATAAGGTGCGTGCCCGAGCCTCCAGTATTTTTAAAATTATCCAGACTCGTGGTGTAGCCTGCCGCCGAGATGCCCTCGTGCAGTTTGGCCGTAACCTTGTCCATCACGTCGGGGCTGGTGTCGTCAATAAGGTACGAGGTCGTGATGTTATACGTGTTCTCAGTGCTAATAGCCTTGACGATAGGGTTGCCGCCCAACGCTTGCGAGAGGGCCGGGCGCAGTTTTTCTAAGGAGACGGGTTGGTCAAATTGAACGTTGAATGAATAGCCGCCCTTGAAGTCCACACCCAGCTCAAAGCCGCGCAGAAAGAAAGAGGCGACGCCGATGAGGATGATGGCGCTGGAAAAAATGTAAGCGTACTTACGGTGTCCAATCCAGTCGAAGTTGACACCGACAAGCCATTTTTCCGACCAGGGATAGCTATAAGTCATTTCCTTGCCGCGGTCGAGCCACCATTCGGTCATGAGTCGGCTGACGAGCACGGCGGTGAACATGGTGCTGAAGATACCGACCATGAGCACCGTACCGAAGCCCTTGATGGGGCCGAGGCCGAAATAGATGAGGACGAAAGCCGTCAGAAGTGTGGTTACGTTGGCGTCAATGATGGCAGGCAGAGCGCGGCTGAAGCCTATGGCGATAGCTTTGATCCCATCCATGCCGCCGCGGATTTCTTCGCGAATACGCTCGTAAATGATTACGTTGGCATCCACGGCGGTAGCCAGCGTCAGCACGATACCGGCGATACCGGGCAGCGTCAGCACTGTGCCCATCGAGGCTAACGTGCCAATGATGAAGAATAGGTTGGCCAGCAGGGCGATGACGGCCACCACGCCACCGCGGGCGTAGTAGGCAATCATGAAGACGCACAACAGGACAACCGACAGGATCATGGCAATGAGCGACTTGCGGATGTTGTCGGCGCCCAGCGAGGGGCCTACCTGGCTTTCCTGCACAATGCGCGTACCGGCGGGCAGCTTACCCACTTCGAGGATGTTGGCTAAGTCTTTGGCTTCGTCAAGCGTGAAGCCCCCCGTGATGGAGGAGTTGCCGCCCTCGATGGGGTTGATGACGCGCGGGGCGCTGACGACCTCATCGTCGAGGACGATGGCGATTTCGCGGTTGCCGCCCTCATAGGCCTGGCGCGTCATTTCGGCCCAGATGCGAGCGCCCTCATTGTTCATGGAGAGGCTTACAGTTACCTCGCCTGAATTTGGGTCGGGCTGTTCGCTGGCGCGCGTTACCACGCTACCGTCTAAACGCGGATTGTCCTGATTGCGCCATTTCTTAAGGGCATACAGTTCGTATTTATTGGCCACGGAGGAATTGCCCTCACGCTCGGGCACCGGCTTCAAGCTCCAGCGGAACATCAAATCCACTGGGAACAACGCCTTGATGTCAGGGCGCTCCAGCATTTCGGTAATGGCCCTCATTTTGTTTTTATCGGCATATCCGATGACCACACTGCGCGGGTCATTGGCGCGCGTCAGCAGGCGGAACAGCGGGCCATCGCCTTGCGGTGTGGCGGGCTTATCCACAATCTGCATCTGCGGCGTAGCCGATGAGTCGGGCTTACCATCTGGGCCTTTAGGATAGGTATAGATGGTGTCCTTAACCGTAGCCAACAGGCTTGTGTCGCCGGCCATCAGCACCTTAAGGCGATTATCGGCGTTTTCGAGCGCTTGCGGGATATTTGCGTCGCCAAAGCGGTAGGTGTCCCAGAACTCCAGTTTGGCGCTCTTTTGCAGCATGTTACGCGCGCGCTGAGGGTTATCAATGCCCGGTAACTCTACAAGAATAAGGTCTCGGGCGGCGTCTAAGCTGACGTTAGGTTGCACCACCCCAAGTTTGTCAATACGCTGCTTAAGGCGTTTGTACGTCTCGTCCACCGTCGTATTGGCCAATTGGCGAATGACGCGCACCACCTCCGCATCGGGAGACTCGAAATTGATCTGGCCGCGCAGCGTCTCGTTGCGGGCAAAGATGGACGCCAGCGATTTACCACCGCCCACTTCTTTCCAGGCATTGGCAAACAGCGTAATGAAGTCCGTTTGCTGAGTCTTCTGCAGGTTCGCCGCTTTTTCCAAGGCCTCCAGAAAGGCCGGGTCAGTGCTGTTACCCGACAGGTTTTTGACGAAATCCTTCAAGTCCACCTGAAGCAGCACGCTCATGCCGCCTTTCAGGTCGAGGCCCATGGCCAGCTGACTCTTTTTCAGGTCGGCGTAGGTGAATTTTTTAATAAGCGGTATAGAGAAAACCGTTTCGCTCGACAGCGAGTCTAAGTAAGCGCTGTAATACGTGCGCCAGGAGACCGCCGGGTTTTGCGCGTGGCGCTCGTCGGCATAGCGAGCAGCAGCGCTTTCGATATTGCTGGTAGGGATGATGAGCAGGTACTGATACAGGCAAACAACCGTCAGCGCAATCAGGAAAAAGCGTACGACACCTTTAATCTGCATATCGTATAATTCAGGTGAAAAGAAATGAGCAGGTTTTAAAAAAGCGCGCAAATATAGGCAGTTGGCACAACGTGCACTAAAAATGAAAAAAACGCACGCCCCGCGGCAGGTGCAGGGAGTGCGTTTTTGCAGCGTTGCGTTGAGCGCCCTATGCTTTCTCGGCCTCTTGCTTGTGCGTGCTGCGTTTCTTGAAGTATTTCATCGGCACCACAAGCAGCCCAAAGGACTCGCAGCCGTCTTTGGTTGTCTTGGCGTGGTGAGCGCCGTGCGCCCGCAAAATTGCACGAGAGTACCAGCCATCGAGCTGACGAAACCACGGAAAGCGCTGATGGATATACACATCATGAATGAGGAAATACGTCAGGCCGTACAACGAAATGCCCACGCCGACGAACAGCGCCCAGGTGTGCTCTGTCAGACCGCCGATGAGGTAAAAAATCATGCTTGGAATGGCGAAGACCAGGAAAAAACGGTCATTCTTTTCAAAAAAGCCGTGCTTTTCGTGGCGCGGCTTGTGGTGGTCTTCATGCCAGCTCCACAAAAAACCGTGCATGACGTATTTATGTGTAAACCACGCCATGAACTCCATTCCAAAATAAGCGCCCAATGTGATGAGCAAGTACAGCAGCCAGTCAGCCATATCTCTTGTTTTATTGATAAAAAACTTCAAGCGGCAAAACGCCGTTGCGCCTGCAAAGTTCGCTATGCGGCCGCCAAACAGGCAGGTCTCATCTTTTTTAAAGCAAAAAATGCAGGAGGCGTTTGCCCGTTTACGGCAAAACGCCGGTTTTTACGCCAACAGGTTTGCCTATCGGCTTTTACCATATACGAGTAGCCCCTGAGCCAGACGTCTTTTTGGCGAGCCGAATGGGTTTGACCGCCGCACTTACCTTTGCCGGGCTTTTTGAATGCGTTTTTCATGATACAACGAAGCGCTGTTTTCCGCCTTTTTCGATTTTTGCTTTACGTCGTCCTGATTGCCGGCGCGTTGCTGGCCCTGTTT
The DNA here is from genome assembly GCA_025056735.1 of Saprospiraceae bacterium. GTDB lineage: Bacteria > Bacteroidota > Bacteroidia > Chitinophagales > Saprospiraceae > M3007. The sequence continues at coordinate 35,048 of JANWVR010000063.1, read as the reverse complement.
GGGCTTTTTGCCAAAAAAGAATACCTCATTGAGCGCCAGATAACCATCGCTGCGCCGATGGAACTGGTGTACGACCAGGTGCGCTACTTCCGCAACTTTCGCGCCTGGTCGCCCTGGGCCGGCATGGACGCCGACGTCCGCGTCGAGGGCGAAGACGGCTCCCCTGGCGCGGCGTATTACTGGTCGGGCGAAGGCGAGACGGGCCGCGGAAGCATGGTGCTGAAAACTGCGGCTCCACAGCGACTCGACTTCGAGGTAACCATCGAAGAGCCATATCGCAGCATCTCACCCACATGGTTCGCCTTTGAAGCCGACAGCAACCAGACCCGTGTTACCTGGGTTTTCCGCATGCGCATCAGCTATCCCTGGAATGGCTTGGCCATGTTCACCGACGTCAATACCTACGTGGGCAAGGACTTCCTCCGCGGGCTGGAAAACCTCAAACGTCATTGCGAAGTCATGATGCCTCGCCTTTACGCCGGCTACGAAGTGCGCGAACAGGAACGTCAGGAGCAGGTCTATGCCGGCTTTCGGCAGGTCGTGCCCTTAGAACAGGCGGAAACCTTCGTAAGAGAAAGTCTAGAAAAATTAGACCTGCTCGCGCGCAAGCGCCAGATCGCGCCCGTTGGACCAATGGTTGCTCTGTTCTGGACGATAGACAGCCTCGCTCGCCGGGCCGATATTGCCGTGGCAGCGTCCATAGCAGCAGGGTCAAAAACACCACCTGCACTCCAGGCCTTCACGCTTGAAGGCGGGCAGTACTTTTGGATAGAACAGCAGGGCCGCCCTGACTTGAATACCGCCCAAAAGGCCGTAGCGTTGTACTTAAATGAAAAAGGCTGGATACCCCTCCCGCCCACCATAGCCGAATACTGGCAACGCGCGCCCGCAGTACCGGATACTGCTTTGTGGACGACGCGCATTGTCTGGCGCGCTGCTGCTCCACCGCCTCCGCCGCCCGACTCGCTGGAAACCAACGGCAACGGCGCCAATGGCCATGGCGAACAATAGCAGCTATGGCTTCCGCACGATCCACTGCGTCCGGATGCCCCCCTGGCCGCTGATGCGCGCCACGTAAGACCCCACTGGCAGGCCAGAGAGGTCAAATGAGGCCTCGCCCGCCGCACCTGTCCACAACAGCCGGCCCAGCGCATCGAACAGCTGCACGCGCACCGCAGCGTCGGTTGGGCCGCCCAGATACAGCCAATCGGACGTAGGATTGGGATAAAGCATCCACACGCCGGAGACGCTACTCGTTTCATGGGCAGAAATGGTGCTTTTACATGGAACAAACCCAACGATTTGATCCCACAGGTTGCTCTCCACTGTGCGCAGGCCGCACTGCGACCCGTTGGGCGTCGCCTTCAGCTCGATGTAGCAGTCAAAAGGGCTTTTATACAGCGGCCAGCCGACTAAGCCTGTGCCATTTGGGTTACCTGTACGCGCAAAGTTCGTCCAGTAGCGAAGCAAATTTTGCTGCACACTGTCGTCGGCGGGCCGGAACAGCAGGCCGCTGCCCAGCGTAGCCTTTTCCCAGGTATTAAATACGTAGAACAATTCCATGCCGTGGTACGCGCCAAAAGGCTGCAGCAAGGGCACAGTGTGGCGAAAGGTGAAGAAATAGCGCCAGACGGGTTCCGTCTGGTTTTTGCTCACGCAATCGGCCATGCGGCGGGCCGGAGCAGTGAACTGCAGGTCGCTCACTAAGGCCACATACGAAGCGCGCGCCTGCTCGTTGGTCGCGCCGGGCGGATATATGGCCAGCACCTGCGGTCGGTAAACGGGCGGGATGCTGGTCTGCACAAACGCCTGTAACATCTGAGGCGTAACCACCTGCGGCACGTAAAGGCTCATCTCGTCGCTGTTGGAGCCAATAAGGAGTGGCACGCGGTTGTGCTGGCCGCTTTGAATCGCCTCTAAGGACTCCTGCGGGAACCAGTAACCATCCATTACCGGTTGCCACACCGACTGCACCGTACCATTGCCCGAGATAGGGCTGGAGTCGCCGCTGACCAATGAGTCTGGAGGGAGCGAACGCAGGTAGGCGATCTGCTGTGCTGCGCTGCCGGAAGCGCCGAGTTTTTGGGCAAAGCCAAGGCCCTCGACGCGCGCGGCATTGTACCCCTTCAGCCGGGGGGTGCCGCTCTGAAGGATAGCCCGGTGAAAAAGTCCCTTGGCTGCCGGCGTCGCCAGCAAATTGCCCACATTGACGGCGCCGGCGCTTTCGCCAAAAAGGGTTACCTGATTCGGGTCGCCACCAAAGGCCTCAATGTTCTGCTGCACCCATTGCAAGGCCGCCACGTGATCCATGGCGCCGTAGTTGCCGGCTTTGCCCCACGCACTTTCGGCCTCCAGACCCGGATGGACTAAGTAGCCCAACGCCCCAAGCCGGTACTGGATCGTAACGACTACCACGCCGCCGCGCCTGGCCAGGTTTGCTCCGTCGTAAATACGCGCTCCTCCACTAATCTGGTCTGTCGAGCCTTGCTGATTGCCGCCCCCGTGGATGAACACCATCACCGGCAGCGGCCCGCTTAGGTTAGGCGTCCAGACGTTGAGGTACAGGCAGTCCTCCTGGCCTTTCGCCTTGCCCACCGTGTCGCCGGGCGAAAAATCCTTCTGCGGACACGCCGGCGGAAAGGACTGTGCTAACCGAATGCCCGACCAGCCCAAAGGCGGCTGCGGCGGCGCCCAACGCAACTGACCTACCGGCGGGCGGGCGTATGGAATGCCCAGGAACGCCGAAACGCCGTCCTGTGTAAAGCCTTGCACGGCTCCATAGACAGTGCTCACCACTTGCGCCCGCGCCGAAAAGGCCAGCATAACTATCAGGCAGAGTATCCGTGTCCTCTTCATAGCGAAGTTTTTTTGATAAAAAATAAACGCCTGCCCTCACGCCCTCTCCAGCCAGCAAGCCCATTTAGGACGGCGGAACGCTTTGTGGCGTTTAATCCACCTTTTTAAAAAAGTAGAAATGGCCTGCCGTGCGATCTTGAAATCCAGTGCAACAGGGCAGACGGCGCTTGCCATTAAACAAAATAAAAAGGCCGCCAGAGCCTTGCCCCAGCGGCCTCTGATGTCCTATACCTGTTTACGTTTGCTGGCGAAATTACAGTTCGGTAATCTGTTCGCGGTACTCCGACAGCGGCGCCTTGCCAGTTTCTTTGATGGCCTTGAAGCCGCCATCTACATTAACTAAGTTGTCAAAGCCGCGATTCTTCAAAATGCTGATAGCGATGACGGAGCGATAGCCGCCGGCGCAGTGCACAAGATACTGCACATTGTGGCGCAGCTCGGCCATGTTCTTGTTGATGAAATCGAGCGGGAAGTTCTGGGCGCCGATGACGTGTTCGGTATCGTACTCGCTCTTGCGGCGCACATCGAGCACCACCGTATTGGGCGCTTTCATGCGGCTGACAAACGTCTCAGCGCCGATGCTCTCGATGCTGTCCACGTCTTTACCCGCCGCCTGCCATGCGGCAAAACCTCCCTCCAAATAGCCCAGCGCATTGTCGTAGCCCACGCGCGCTAAGCGCGTCACGGCTTCTTCCTCGCGGCCCGGCGGACACACCAACAGGATAGGCTGCTGCAGGTCAGGAATAAGCGTACCCACCCACGAGGCAAACTGGCCGTCGAGACCAATAAAGACCGAACCTGGAATGTAGCCCTTGACGAACTCCTGCTCCGAGCGCGTGTCTAAAATGAGCGCCTCCTCTACCTCTGCCACCGCAATGAACTCGTTGACCGACAGCGGGCGCACGCCGCGCTCCAGCACGTTGTCAATGCTTTCATAGCCCATGCGGTTGAGCACGGCATTCTTCGGGAAATACTGCGGCGGCTCCACCAGACCCGTCGTTACCTCGCGGACGAACTCCTCGCGCGTCATGTCGGCGCGCAGGGCGTAGTTCAGCTGCTTCTGCTGGCCAATAGTCGAGACGGTCTCTTTCGCCATCTTCTTGCCGCACGCCGAACCCGCGCCATGGCCCGGATACACGCGAACGTCGTCGGGGAGCGTCATGATCTTCGTGCGCAGCGAGTCGTACAGGTAGCCTGCCAGGTCCTCGCGCGACAGATCGCTCTTCACCGCTAAGTCAGGACGACCTACATCCCCAATGAACAACGTATCACCCGTAAAGACAGCCACCTCTTTGCCGTTTTCGTCAATAAGCAGGAAACACGACGACTCCATCGTGTGACCCGGCGTGTGCAGCACGCGGATTTTTACTTTGCCCACCGGCAACTCCTCCCCGTCCTGGGCGATGTAGGCGTCGAAATTGGGCTTCGCCGTAGGGCCATAGACAATTTTAGCACCCGTCTTTTTAGCTAAGTCTAAGTGGCCCGACACAAAATCAGCGTGGAAATGCGTCTCCAGCACGTACTTAATTTTTGCGCCGTCGCGTTCAGCGCGCTCGATGTACGGCGTTACCTCGCGTAGTGGGTCAATGATGACGGCTTCGCCATCACTCTCGATGTAGTAGGCAGCTTCGGCCAAACAGCCGGTATACAATTGTTCTACTTTCATGGGCACAAACATTTAGTGAGTGAATCGTTGAGCAATTACACACGCAAAAGTGCCGGCCCGCTTCTTCGCTCACAAATGACGCCGATCGCCGAAGAAAAAATTATTCGTCATTGCTTTTTGTTTGGAAAAAAGTTATAGCCTGTAAAAAATCCAATATGGGCGATAAAAAGTGCCGGGAGGTATTAAAGAGGCATCAATGGTTAACCTTGATAACCCGCTGCATTTTTCGCTCGGCAGGCGTTCGCATCTCTACGTAATAAATACCGGCGGGCAGTTGACCGACTGTCATTACGGTCGTGTGTTGTCCGGCGCCGAAGAACCGTTGGGCAGGAGTGAGGAAAACGGTTCGGCCGTGTACATCTAAAAGAGAGAACGAGGCTGAAGTGGAGGCGGTAAGTTCGAACTGAACATATAATGTTTCGGCGAAGGGGTTGGGGTAGCAGGTAAAACCGGAAAGTACCTGGGTCGGCTCACTGGAGCGCTCGCTGGGTTTAGGTCCTGCACAGCCGTTAATCCAGGCTCTGAATATATTACCGCTTTGCGCGTGGAAGCCCGGTTTAAGCACTATGCTGTCGCCTGCTTGATACTCGATGTTGGAACCGCCCGTGATATTGTTCCAGGCCATGATTAAGTCAGAGGCCTGAAGTGCCATAGCAGTAGCAACGAATTCATCCGTCAGAAACAGCGCCCTTGGGCAGGCGCCGCCACAACCGCCCGACGACAGCAGACCCTCTCTTCCGCCGCCAGATGTAAAAGTGGCCAACATGCGGCTTTTCTGGCCAGCTGTAAACATGAACATACACTGGTCATCTACATAATCCATATAGTTCATAAACATTTCTCCGTCAGGGCCGTTGCCACAAGAGGTTACTCGTGGAAATGCCGGGCATCCGAAATTAGCGTTTTCTGCTATCGGCGTATCTGCGACCTGATCGTCGCCGCAGGTAGCGTCGCCCCAAATGTGGACCAGATTGAGCCAGTGGCCAACTTCGTGCGTTGCTGTCCGACCTAAGTTATAGGGGGGCGCTGCGGCGCCTCCTATTCCCATGGCGGCAAAGTCCACTACCACTCCGTCTTCTGCCGCTGGAGCCGTGCCCGGATAGGGAGCATAGCCCAGGACATCGGTGTTGCATACCCAGATGTTTAAATATCTGTCCGTATCCCAGGCATCTATGCCACCCAATGCCGTGTATTTCATGTCGTCTGTCGGATAAAGAAAAGGCCCGTGCATAGTGGCCGTTCGGGTAATGCCTGAGGTGGGATTGCCCACAGGGTCAACAGAGGCCAGGCAGAACTGAATTTGAACGTCAGCCACAAAAGGCTCGAATGGGTCAGGCGTGTTGTCAGCATCCACATTCAGTCGCCGGAAGTCTTTGTTCAGAACGGCTATCTGGTTGTAAATCTGCTCATCTGAGATGTTTTCCTGCGGATTGTTGAACACCACGTGGACGACCACCGGGATGGTAACCACGCTGTTAGCGGCCATTTTGAACTGGAAGCCTTCTTTGGCCTTCTCCTCCACCAAACGGCGTTTTTCCCGGAGCTCCGGGTGTTTTTCAGAGAGATACTTCACATACTCTGGCGTACCACATGTACGCTGGGCTGGCAAAGGCGTCCACGTGAGTACACTTGTGAATAGAGCCAGAATGCTTGTTGGGAAAAAAAAGTTTTTCATAAACAGGTGTTTGATGGTGAGCATATTATGTAGTCTTAAGCGGGGACATGGTGGGATGCAACTTTAAAGAAAGCCGGCGCCCCCTCTGCATGGGCGACGCCGGCAAGGAAGTAGTCTTATTCCGCCTTCACCACGCGCCGCGCCAGTCTGCCACCGCTGTGTTGCAGTTGCAGCAGATAGACGCCTGCGGGCAGGTCGGGCAGGTCGAAGGTTTCGTCGAGGCGCCCCTGGACAGCGGGTGTTGGGCAGGGCCATTCGCGCACGAGGCGGCCAGACATGTCGAAGAGGCGCAGCGCGGCAGGGGTAGCCTGTCCGAGGTCAGCGCGCACGCGCAGACGGCTGTTGAACGGGTTGGGAAATGCCTCGAGCGTCTCGCTGAGGGCCGCAGGCGTCGTCGGTTGCGGGTGTCGGTCGGCGGTGGGCGGGGGTGCTTTGAAGAGCAGACCTTCGCACAGGTCGTTGATGGTCAGCAGCACGCTGTTGGCGCCCGTGGGCGCAATGCGCGTGCCGGGTTCCACCCGCACGAAGCGGCCCGCATTGCAGATGCCCTGCGCGCCGGCGGTCATGAGCACGTCGCCCGCGCCGCCGATGTTGCCGATGCGGATGCTGTTTTGCGCTCCAACGGCGATTTCGCCCAGTAGCGTGGCGTTGCTGATGACGCGGTCTTGCGGCGTGAGGCGGTTTTGCAGAGCAGCCGTAGCGTTGATGGTGTTGTACATGCGCGCGGCCTGGCCGGCCGTGAACTCGCTGTAGCAGAACCACCAGTAGCTCATGATATTGCGCGTAGGCGGGTCGTAGCCGAACGTGCCGCCGTTGCAGTTGATCGTCTGCGTGCCTGTGTGCGTGCAGCCAGCGCCGCTGTTGCTCTGCGAGCCGCTGTAGTCAGCGGGCGTGTCACACACCTGGTCGCCGGCACTGGCGCAGTTAGAGCCGTCGGGGCATTCGGCGCCGGCAGCCGTCTCGAACGTGTGCCACAGCCCCAGACAGTGGCCCATTTCATGCTCGAAGTTGAACGACGAGGGGGCAGCCACCGAGCAAAAGACCGACGGAATGCTGTACGAATTGCCGCCCGAACCCTGGAAGTTATCCCGATGCACGTAGATGTCAATGGCGTCGTTGTGCGGGTTGACAGCGTGCATGGCGCCGATTTGGCTGGTCATGTAGTTGGTATTCCACCCGGTGTTGTCAATGAAGTCTCGGCCCACGAAGGTGAAACAGATGTTGTGTGGGCGGTAGAAGTCGGCCATGCGCTGCAAGTTGTCGGCCAGCACGGCGTCGCTCATGGCGGCGTTGGAGCCGTCGTCGTTGCGCAGGATGTGTACGAAGATGGAAAAGACGTAAGGCGGCGGAGCAGCCATTTTATTCAGGGCCGTCTCCTCTGAGAAGGGCGGCTGAGCGGGCGTCGGCGTGCCGCAGGGGGCGGGCGTCGGTTGCGCCTGTGCTGCCGCGGCGCCCATCCACAGGGCGAATAACCAGGACAAGGCTTTCATAGCGCCGGAAGGTTTTAGCCGGTTAGCGTTGCTGTTGGGCGGCCTTCAGAGCGGCATTTTCGGCCTCCAGCGCCTGGATGCGCTTTTCTAAGGCGATGAGGTGCAGGTAGAGTTCCTCGATTTTTTCCATCTGCATTTTTTGCATCTGGCCGAGGTTGAGGCCGCTGGTTTCTACCTCGCGGGCGGGCGTTACGCCGGGCAGGTGCTTTTCGCGCTGGATGAAAGTTTCCACCTCCGAAAGTGTAGGCAGGCGGTAGTCGGCCTCGAACACGTAGTCGGGCCAGGGCTGCAGGCGCACAAGCACCTCTTCGGCGATGATGCCGCCGCCTACGGCCAGTTCATAGCTGGCTGAGCCGGGGAAGTTCGTCGCGCCGATTTTCACCCGACCGTCGAAGTTGGAAGAGCCAGCCACGTCTAAGTCGAACGTGGCGGAGGGCGCCTTGCCGATGCCTACGTTGCCGTTGACGCGCGCATCGCCGTTCACGGTAGCGTTCGTAAGCACGGAGAGGCTACCAGTAGTCGTTGCGCCATTTACGATGGCGTTGGCGGCGACGTTGAGGCTGTTGGTACCGGTGTTTCCGTCAATGGTGGCGCTGCCCGTAACGCGCGCGTTCCCGTTGACGGTCAGCACGTCCGCCGGATTGAAGGCAGGCGCTACGGCTGCTGGCGCGGGCGGGATGCCGCCGATGACGACGTTGGCGCCGTTGTCGAAGATTTGCCCATCGCCCAGCGAGCTCGAGGTCGGCCCTGGCGGCAAGAATCGGGCCGTCAGGTTGGGGCGTCCGCCGATGTCGGCGCTGGTCAAGAGTTTTTCCCAGGCAGCCCAGCTGTTGGCGCCGCCCGCATCTTGCGAGCGCGTCCACAGGCCGTCGGTACCGCCGGTGAAGAGCTGGCGGCGCAAGCTGTTGCCGCCTGGCGCTAAGCTGAGGATGCCGCCATCAGTGTAGGCGTTGGGCGCCAGACCCAGTGCTGCGCGGCTCTTGCGCTCGAAGTAGGCCTCGTCGGCGTACGTATTGGGCAGGCCTGTGGGCTGGCCCACATCAAAGTGGATGCGCCCGTGGAAGCGCCCGGTAGTGTGCGTGTTGCCCACCGTGTGCAGGTTAAATTGAGGCGTGTTGGTGCCGATGCCCACCAAACCCGTCTCGGTGATGATCATGCGATCCACCAAACCTGCCGCGCCACTGGTCTGGAAAATCATGTTGGCCTGCAGCACGCCTGGCGCTACCGGCTGCGTAATGACGGAGCGAATGGTGGCCCCAGAGCGAATGTCGCCGTAGGTTACCAAGGCGCGCCATTGAATGGTACCCAGCACGTCGCCCTGAACTACCGGCAGCGGCGATACCGTAGAGCCGCTATTGTAGCGATACATGGGCAGTTCCGGCTTCGTACCGGCATTTTGGGCCATCAGAGAAAGCGGCAGCGCCACTGCGCTTGCCAACGCGAAAACACAAAAGAGCAGATGCTTTTTCATTGTTTCTGTTTGTTTTTGGTGAAAAGAATACCCAAAGGTGCGCGCACTCGCTCCAGCCGCTTTGGAAATGCGTTGGAAATGTATTGGAAATGTGCAAAGGCGCCTGGCCTGCAGCCAAGGCTCCGGCCCTCATCTCCCTGGAGCGTGTTCTAAATTCGCCACTGCCGGTGTCCTCACTGGTAACATTGGCGATTTTTACGGATGTTTGCCGCGCCTTTCGGCCAACCACGGTTTTTCAATCTACGCAACACATGAATTTCGACCTTATCGTCATTGGTAGCGGCCCTGGAGGATACGTGGCCGCCATACGCGCCTCCCAATTGGGCATGAACACCGCCGTCGTCGAGCGCGAAAGCCTCGGCGGCATCTGCCTCAACTGGGGGTGCATCCCCACCAAAGCCCTCCTCAAAAGCGCCCAGGTGTTTGAATACCTCCAGCATGCCGAAGACTACGGCATCCACATCGAAGGAAAAAGCCAGGCAGACTTCACCGCCATGATCAAACGCAGCCGCAGCGTAGCCGACGGCATGAGCAAAGGCGTGCAATTTTTAATGAAAAAAAACAAAATCACCGTCATCAACGGCACAGGCCGGCTGGCGCCGGGGCCAAAAGTTATCGTTCAGGACAAAGACGGCAAAGAAACCGAGTACACTGCTAAGCACATCATCATTGCTACCGGTGGCCGCGCTAAAGAACTGCCCAACCTGCCCATTGACGGCCAGAAAGTCATCGAGTACCGCCGCGCCATGTCGTTGGAGCAGCAACCCAAGCGCATGGTTGTCGTTGGCGCTGGCGCTATCGGCGTCGAGTTTGGCTATTTCTACCACACCATTGGCACGGAGGTAACCATTGTTGAATTCCTTGAGCAAGGCTTAGTGCCCCGCGAAGACGCTGACGTCTCGAAGGAATTGGCCAAAATTTACGCTCGCAAAGGCATGAAAATCTATGCCGGCTGGGCCGTGGAAAGCGTAGACACTTCCGGCAAAGAGGTGAAGGTCAACATCAAAAACCGCAAAGACGGCAAGACCGAAACGATTGCCTGCGACGTAGTGCTGAGCGCTGCCGGCGTAACGCCCAATACCGAGAACATCGGCTTAGAAGCGCTGGGCATCGCCACTGAGCGCGGCTATATCCAGGTGGATGATTACTACCGCACCAACGTGCCCGGCGTATATGCTATCGGCGACGTGCTGCCCACTCAGGCGCTCGCGCACGTAGCCAGCGCCGAAGGCATCACCTGCGTGGAAAAAATCGCCGGCCTGCACCCTGAGCCTATAGACTATAACAACATCCCAAGTTGTACCTATTGTTCGCCGGAGATCGCCTCTGTGGGCTACACCGAAGCCGCTGCCAAAGAGGCCGGCTACGACGTGCTTGTGGGCAAATTCCCTTTCACCGCCTCCGGTAAAGCCAAGGCCGCTGGCGCCTCCGAAGGCTTCGTCAAAGTTATCTTTGATAAAAAGTACGGCGAATGGCTCGGCGCCCACCTCATTGGCGCCAACGTAACCGAAATGATCGCCGAAGTGGTGGCTGCCCGCAAATTAGAAACCACCGGCCACGAAATCCTCAAAGCCGTACATCCACACCCTACTATGAGCGAGGCTATCATGGAAGCTACCGCTGCTGCTTATGGGGAGGTGATTCATCTTTAGAGAAGCAAAAGCAGCGCCTCGGAGCCAGAAGCCCTTCTATGTTTTGGCCGGTTTTTCCTTCTTTTTTTAAAGAAAGCTGTATTTTTTGTATAGAAACCTGTTACAACAAGCCGGACTCCCTGTATACCGGATAAGCCTCGGACGGCTTGCTCGAGCTCTCTCTGCAGCAATGACCGCTGTGCACTCGCGGCCAGAATTGACCTACCCTCTGGAAAACTCGCCGGCTAACCAGCCCAGGATCGAGTGCCTGCCCTATTCAGACTTTATCACCTTGCTAATGCGACAGCGTCCGCTTTGCAACTCTTGTACGCGGAGGAAATATACCCCTCGCGGCCAGGTGTGTGCAGGCGTCGTTGTCTGTTCGCCTGCCAAGGCAATACCTTCTAAGAAAATACGCCCTTGAACATCCACAACCCAATATCTGACCTCCAAAGAAGTGTTATTTTGTACATATAGCGCCTCTGAGAAGGGATTGGGGCCAAGGACGATTGCTTCAGCCCAGTGCGCGTCTTCAGCTGCTCGGTCCGAGATGCCTTCTGGAGCAAAAAATTGCTGATGGAAAAATTCCTTCACCCGCCGAATATCAAAGCCTACTTGGGTAGAATGACAGGGTTCATTGATTTGTGCTGCACAATTATGCGGGACGACAATGAAGGGAGGGAGGTCTATGCAGACGTACGGTACAGGGAGTACACTGAAATCATTTCTAAAATTATGGCCATATCCTTTCTGCTGGTTCCAGTCGCTGATCCTTTTGCTTCCGAAAACATGGGGAGTATTGAAAATGTATTCGCATCCCCAACAGTTGGCTACACACCAGGAAAAGCCAAAATAGATCCGATTATACTCATACGGAACGACAATGTCGCAGGCTCGATGAAACTGATAAATGGCGGATTTATACTTACCCGTGGGCTTGCGTTCGAGCAGGTCAAAAAACATTCCTCCATAGAGGTTGGCTACTCCGCGAATAGTATAGGGTTGGCCCGGCCACTCAATATCACCTTCGATACTGCCTAAATCAGGGCGCTGGATGCTGTCGCTTGAGAAAGTTTGGCCACTGTAATGAGAGCATTTGCTCCGCAGACTGCCCTCCGGTACTGGCAAGGCGGGAAGCTTATTTGCGAAAACGGGCTTTTCCTCGTCGGTGTCCAAAAAGGCAGCGCCGTAGACAATGAAACCGCCCGCACTTTCTCCTAATAGGAAGACCTGTTCAGGGTTTATTTTGAATATTTCTGCGCGGTTCACCAAATAACGGATGGCTCCCTTAATATCTTGAACTCCTCGGTACCAGGCCCGAACCCACTCGGCTGAGTCTGCTGCAAATCCACAGGCATATGCAGGGAAGCCGTTACAGGTTTTGTCTGTGCGGATGTTGATAAACCCTAATCGGTAACTAACATTCGCTACAACATAACCTTGAGTGGCAAAATAGTTAGCTATACCCTGCATTTCTACGCGATTACCAGCTATAAAGCCACCGCCGTGCACCAATATTAGTAGAGGAAAACGACTCTGACGACCCACTGCTGGCATGTACAGGTCAAGTGTCAACTCCACTTCACGGTTGTTGTAATCGAGGGCTTTACCATAGGCGAGGTTGTTCAGCACTACTGGTCCAAACAGCGGCTCGAAAGGTGATTGGGCAAAGGCCGGAGCACATGACAAAATGAAGTTACAGGCGATAGTAAAGAGCTTCTTTTTCATAGACTGCTATTTTACGGTTGATGATTTAGCACGAAATGCTGTCATTGAAATACCTTGATCTTCCTCACACCGGGTCGCTCGAAAACATCTTAATAACAGACACTTGTTTTTATACTCGCTTGTAACAAAGCGTTACGTTGTCATGATATGGCGGAATGCCCAAGTACTATTCAGTGGAGCCTTAAAATCTGACCCTACATAGGCAAAACTGCATGTTGTTTTGCCTTAGATAGCATCGCCTTAGTGTTTTAGACACATATTATTAATTTAATGGTTCGTAAAGCAATGGTTCGCAAAGGATCAGGCTGCGATTTTTCCAAGGTCGTATAGTTTTCAGATTTCGGGATGATTTTTTGTGAGGTTCGGGAACCTGGCGAATACGTCAAAAGTTCGTTCAATCATCCGTTCATTGAAATCCTGCGTTTTAACGTCGGCCATTGAGAATGGCGCTGTTGACCAGGCGGTTGAGCGCCTTGACGTAAGCCACGCCTGCGTAAGTACGATGGCTTTCCGCTGAGGCGATGCAGGGCAGGTGATGGGCTTCCGGATTTCGGGCCGAAAAGCGGTCGCCGTATTTTTTGGGCCGTCCTCTTCGGCCCTCCTTTTTGGGCGGTGGGCGCGTAAGGCTGCACCGCATCGTCGCACAGCCGGGTGATGACCTCAAGGCCGCTTGCAAGCGCCGTGTCCACAAAGGATTTTTTGGCAAAGAAGGCATCGACCGCTAAATATCGGCTCCTTTTGAGCCGTTTGGGCGCCTGTTGCCTCAACAGGTTGCTGTAAAAATCCATCAGCCTCTGGCCCTGTTGCAGCGAGGTTCGGGCAGCGAAATCGTGCACCGCTGGGTTGGCCTGCACGTCCACCGCCGCAAAACCGCACCCTTCCAGACTCCACTGCGCCCTATTGGCACTGCCAGACCAAAAGTAGCCCACACCGGGCGTGCGCTTGCCACGCTCGGGAGGGTAAAAGGGTCGAAGGCAATCAGGCGTGCATGGCCGGTGTATTTCTCGGTCAAGAGCCGGTTAAACATTTGAAAATCAGAGCCCGACTGGCGGTGGTTGCGGTAGGTCAGTTCGTTCTTTTGGCCGCAGCACTCAACATTCAAGTAGGTGTACCGGCTGCGAAGGGACAAAAAACGAGCTCAGGTTGTGGTCAAAAAAATCGCGTTGCCATTTGTTTGCATTCGGCATTTGCTGTAATATTTGTCGTTTCGACGCTCATGGGCAGAAGTTGTCGGGTTGATGTCTTGCACCACAAACCTAAACTTTTGCCTTTTTTATCTCAACATTTTCAAACCGGATAAGCCAATTTCTTTACGAAGTATTGATTGATGTAAGTGTGAATATCAACGCAAAAGTGAAACGTCGCCTCGGAACACCTCTTCTTCGCCATTGACCAGCTCGATTACACATAGCCAGGTGTAAACACCTGGCGCGCCTTCTTGTCCATTTATCCGACCATCCCAATACCCCTCAGTCGCACCCGGCGCAAACTGGATAGCCTCAAAAACTAAGCTGCCCCAGCGGTCGAAAACGGCCAACCGCTTGATTTGCGTTACTTCTGGGCCTGTATAGACGCTGAAAAAAGCATTCTCGCCACCACCGCTGTCCGGTCGGAAAGCATTAGGCGCATAGAAGCGCATGTCTTTCTCGACAGCGACTTTTACCCGAGCACTCAGCAAGCATCCCTCCTGACTCCACGCTTGCAGTTGATAGCTTGCAGACTGTGTAGGCTTTATCCACGGCGTCAAGCAGTTCGCACAGCTGAAGACGCCAGTGCTGGCTTGCCAGGCGATGGAGTCTGGAATAAAGTTGAGGTCAGGTTTCAACTGGAGACTATCGCCTAGACGTACCCTCAATAGAGCCGGTTCTATCGAAAGTTTCAGCGGTAAGGGCGGTTCAATCGTCGCCTCCGTTATCACCTCGCATCCGTTAGCATCTTCTACCACTAAGTGATAGAGACCTGGCACTAAATTGGTGAAGAATGGCCTGCTGGTCAAGGGTTTTTGATTTATCCCGTACAAATAAGGCGCTACTCCACCCTGGGCTTCCAGGCTTATGCGCCCTCGCGTCTCTCCCGGACATAGCGGAGAAATCACCTCTTTTTCCACAGAAAGAGGCGGTGGAGCATGCAGCTGGAAGGAGGCTGTGCCCGTGCATCCCTTGCTATCGCTTACGGTTACGCTATACGTGCCAGCAGACAGGCCCGCCAAGAAGAGTTGCGAGCTGCCGTGGCTCCACACGGCCGAATAAGGCGGCGAGCCTTGACTGGGGTTTAGCGTTATGCGCCCATCGGCAGCATCGGCACAGCTAACGTTATAGTTTCCATACCAACTTACTGTGGAATTGCTCAACGCTACTGGTGGCGCATCCACTACGATTACTGTCATACGAAGGCTATCGCAGCCATTGGAGTAGCGAGCGGTATGGCGATAAACGCCTGCCTGAGTTGCCGTATCGCCCCACGGTAACACATGGACTCTTCCTTTACATAGAGCGATAGAATTGGTGGAAACAAAGAGCGGAAGCTTGGAAACTTCAAATAAAATCGAGCTGTCGCAGTCCTGTTGAGTGCGCAACTTGACCCAATACGAGCCCGGTTGCTCTATCACCCTATTGTCAGGTAAGCGATAGGACTCATCGTAGCACAGCGTAACAAAAATCCGCCGAACAAAGGTGTCTCGCACAGTTAGCGTCAGCGTGACGATGCTATCGCACCCGTGGATGCTTTTCAAGCGTTGCGTATAAACGCCAGAGGCATTCAGCCACTGGCCGCCGAAACGGTACGGCTCATTTTCGCAAGTACTTGCCTGCACCGAGTAGTGATAGGTAGGGTGCACTCTCACCGAAACAGGCGTTCGCTGGCTAATACACCCAGCTACAGCAGGGTCGTAGGTCTCCACCCAGAAGACGGTGTCCTGAGCGAGGGGGCCACTTTGCCAGACGGGGCCTTCGCCTAACAGAACACCCCCAGTAGGTGTGGCAAACCAGCGATAGGTACCGGTAGTAGAGCCTTGTGCCTGCAGTGCGGCTGTTTCGTCTTTGCAGGTAACAGCAGGCAGTCCTTGGGGCGGGGAAAGCGGCTGGAAGTACACCTCGAAGGAGTCGCGCCTAACCACACAACCTAAGTCATCCTGAGTTTCTACCCAATAGAGCCCTGAATTGGTGACACTAAAAGCGGCGGTAGACGCACCGTTATGCCAACGATAAGCGATACCGCCGGCGGGCGCGTTCAGCGTAACCGTGCTGCCTAAGCAAGCGGTTTGAGTCGTGCGCGTATGCGCGAAACCGCGAAATTCCAGACTCACAATCCAAATGCTATCGCAGCCATGGGGGGCCAATCCCGGTCGAATAATGGTATCGCGCGTTTTATGCCGCGTAAACACGCGTCCAAAGAGGTGAACGGTGTCTTCAAAGCAATAGGCGCCACTCACGTAGCCTATGGCCGGGGGCAAAGCAGTGGCTTGCACGTGCACCGTACTGTCGCAGCCGTTAGCGGCAGTGAGTAGGACAACACCAGTCAACCGCTGGGCGCTAAAGACCTCATTGCCTACGGAGATCGTTTCGCCAGGGCACAAAACGGGTTGATAGTTGGTCGTAAACCTTGGCAAGAAATTCACTCGAATATGGACAAAGCTATCGCACCCCAAGGAGGTAGCATTCTTCAGGCGGATCATCTGGTCAGGATGCCTGGGCGTCAGGGTGTTTCCGAGAAACACATACGTGTCCTCGCAGGTTTGAACGGTTATTCGGGCAGTATCCGGGTAGTAATAATGCGTTTTCACCCATACGGCTGTGTCGCAGCCACCGGCTACTGCTGTGGCCAACCAGATGGTGTCCGAGGGCCTTGCCTCAGAAAACACCTCTCCAGCAAACACCCAGGTCTCACCCGGGCAAAGTGTGCGCTCCACGGTCCGCCTCGGTATGGGCGTAAAGGTCGCAGACACATTCACCTTGAGCGCGCAACCATGGGGTGCCTGCCCCGGCAGCCAAACCGTACCTTTAGGATGTTGCACCGAAAAGGTTGTTCCACCTACGCTAAAAGTTTTATCCGCACACAACACAGTGTCCAAGAATTGGACGGTCTCTGGGTAAAACTGTAAGTTTACTGTCAGTAAACTGTCGCAACCCAAAGGATGTGCCCCTGGTAAGGTGACTAAACCATTGGGCCTGCTCCGATAAAATGCCTGACCGTTTACGTAGAGCGTGTCCTCTGGGCATAGTGTGGCATTTACAACTCTCTTAGCCTCTATTAGCGATACGATAGCGGTATCGCGGAGTTCGCAGCCGTTTTTAAGCAATTGCACGGTGTAGACACCAGGCGACTGCACCGTTATGCTTGGCGTCGTAGCCTGGTTGCTCCATACGTAACTGGCTCCCGCCAAAGTGGCATCCAACACCACTGTGCTCGGCGTATTGCAGAAAAACGTGTCGCGCAGCGGCTGATAGCCGTCAAATGGCTTGGAGAATACCACCGTTCGAGAAGTAGAAACCACCTGATTGGTGCTTTTCTTTGTTACTTGCAGATGAATGGTATAGGCGCCCGAAGCCGGCGGCGTCCAGGTAGGTTCTACAGCGGTACTGGTTGTGCCGTCTGGGAATTGCCACAGATAGGCGATGTCGGTTCCTGAAGTTGAATTGTTAGCCACCCCGATCTCATGGCAGCCTACAATGGGATCAAAGGCTGCGCGAATAGCGCTAGGATCAATAGGCGTACACGCTTGTTGGGTGTTCGGTTGTGCCGTTACCTGAAAAGTAATGCGACCTGCCACGGGAAGGTTTTTCGCCGTCGTGGGCGTCGAGACTTGTACGTAGTACTCTCCTGGCCCCAGGCAGTTTTGGGTAATGATGGCGCCACCGTCGGCACTGCAGAGCAAAGGAGTCATGGCGCCACAACTGCCTGCATACACGCGATAGGCCAAATCGGAGGACAACACATCGGTACCGGCCAGTTCCTCGCTCAGGCTAAAGCGCAGATTATTTTTCGTGCCTGCGGTTAATTGGATACGGAACCACGTCGTTTTCCGACCAGCGGGTCCGCGCAGGCAGCCCATGCGTGCGGCCGACTCCTCGCCGACGTCTGTTCCTACTGTATGGCAGGTAACTATGGCCGAACCCGAATGTGTGTTGTAGCTGGAAACATTGATGGGAATGGCGTTTGAGCAAAAGTCGCCTGCCCAGTGGTTCAGCCGGATGACGGGCTGATAAGCCTCCGCTACCTGCAGGGTGTCGGGCGGCGCTGAGGCGCCAAAAGTACACTCGCGTACAAGCAAATAGTACGTTCCGGGCTCCACGCAGCCACTGAGCCAGCGATGATCGCCGCTGATTCCCAGCACGCCTAAAGGTGTCTGACTCAACTGCCCTTGAGCGTTCTCTTGCCATAGCGTGATCTCCGAGGGGTTGGCCACCCACATATCAGCATTCTTTCGCTTCAGGGCAACGTCGAGCGTTCCCGCACTCGCCACCTCGAAGCGATACCAAGCCGTACGCTTTGTAGGGCATCCCGGCGGGTCTGTGGGCGCCGCTGTATAACACGGCAAGTAGAGGTCAGCACCAGTGAAGGTTTGCCCTAAGGCTAAGGGGGCGCTGGCATACGGCGGTTGCGTCTGGCCTTGCCCGTTAATAACATTAGCCGCGGCGCGCTCATCGTATAAGGGAGCAGGAAGTGCTTTCGTATTAAAGCGAACAGATACGGAAACAGTTACGTTAGGGAAAACAGCGGCGTTATTACATTGTTGATAGGGGTCAAATTCCAACATCAGGAAATACCGTTTTTTGCCACAAGTTAATTTCTCCCAGGTAACGGAGGAGCAGCCAATGCATTCGTCTGTATGCGTGGGAAAAAAAAGAAAGTAGCATTTTCGTGGACATAGTTCTCGCCTGACCTCGAATAACTTCTTAGACAGTAGGGAATCTCCTAAGGAACCCAGGTTGGGCCACGGAAGGTTTGCGTCAAGTGAGCTCTCAAAGAGAACCGCTATGGGTGAAAGGCCGTCGGGGGACAGTTTATTGATGTTGATAGTCAATGTGCCGGGTCCGTCCAGTGCAAAAGTGTACCAGATATTTCGGGCACTTTGGCTTAGAGTAGATTGCGGTAAGTACAGTGGATTGGGATGCGATGGACTGTACACTAAGGGGTTTATGGCAGGGCGACACGGTGCTGGCGGGTCTGTGGTGCGCACGCCTGTATTGCAAGTAATCACGTCCCGGCTGGGGTGTTGTCCCTGCAGCGTGGGGTGCGTATCTCCGGGCTTGCCGTGATACCAGGTGTTATTGCCGGGAATGAGGTCAAAGTCATAGGCGCTCGAAATGTCGTCGAAGCGGGAGAGTTCGCTCATCTCGACATAGAGGCTCGGACTTATACTCCCACCCTCATGGCTGTTGTTGGCAAAGACAACCAAGGTATAGTTGCCTGGTGGAACATTGCATATCTGGCGATATTCACTATCAAAGCGGACACAAGGATAGATTGGCGAAGTAGTCTTCAGGAGCTGAGAATCCTTCCGGACATCAAAGGGAAATAACTGGGTGTGAAACGTATTGTTTAATTCGTTGATGGCGATAAATGACTTCTTGGTAATGGTAAAAGTGTAGAAGGCCACCCGGTTATATCCTGAGGCACAGGTATTACTGATAAAAGCAGGAATAAATGGCGTATCTGGCGCGCAAAACCATTCCGTGCCTAAGTTATATGTTCGAGCGGTTTGTGCGTTAGGATTGTTGGCTGGCGGCGTCTGCCAGTCCGTCACGCCGGCATAAAATGCTTTATGCGGGCGATTGTAGCGAGGCGTGCGCGGGGCTTCCGTAGTAATCCGCACTATGCTCGTTTTCCCTACGTCTTCGGCGCGCCCTGTGCTGTTCAGCGCGCGTTTGTCGGTGTAATTCGGGCCGTCGCCATAGGACACTATTGTGTACCAACCGGCAGGCAAAGGGTTGCAATAATCATAGAAAGTTTGCGTTAAATTACAGGATCTAATAGGCGTCAATGTCGCCGCAGTATCGGAGGCGCGTCCGGAGAACAAGCTAAACGGGCTAAGGTAGGAGCCGTTCCAACTACCAATACTGACTACCGCCGGCGAGGGCAAGTAGAACTGTCGGAAGATGGCCTTTCGGCGATTGCCGCAAGTTGGAAGATTGCCCACATTATCTTCGCAGGAAAACACGTCTATATCGCTTTGCACCGTCCCGGGCACAGGTACCGTAATGGTTTCCGCGTTGGCGCGGCTGTTGTATTTGGTCGTCAGAGAGCGAAATTGAAATCCTGGGCGGTCGCCCTTTTCTACCTGAGAAGAGTCCCCTAAGGTTACCAGCGTGAAGACAGAAGAGTCTCTTACACATACGCAGAAGGTGTCTATGCCGGGTGTGGTATTGGATTGGTAATCGCTGATGCAGAAGCCCAGATAGTCGCTCATGCCTTTGATGGTCTCTCCAGCCTGGTGTGCGTCTTGGGCGCTGGCCAAGGCGCTGGCATCGGCCTGAAAAAGCTGGTAGCGCAATTTCCAATTAGGATGATCGGTGCGCAGGTTGATAAGCCGCAGTATGCCGCCGCCACTCACGCGCACCTGGCGGTAGATGGCCCGGGTGGCACCTGTGCATTTCAAATCTTCAGGCAATACGGTATTGTCGCAGGCAATGACGGCAGAGTCTGCCGTATAGATAGTATTGTTTTGGAGCACTTGCATGCCGTTGATGGCATTGAAATCAGAAGCCGTTCTCAAGGCAAATTTTTCCCCCGCCGCTGGCTTTACCTGAATTCTGAGAGAAAAGGGAGTGCCTAGCTTGCCAAAGTGCCAGGGTATCTGATCTGTAGAGCTGGCTTTTATTCGCGCGTTGACTACGGTTCCCAATATCTGCACTAAGTAGTCGCCAGCAGCCAGACAGGTGCGCCCTGCCGTATCAGCAAAAGCAAGCACCAAATCGGTACTGGGGTCTGGGCAGGCGCCGCTGGCCGGCTTCCGGAATACCCGCACGTAGAGATTGCTGCTGTCTAAGCGGAAAAACACATTGGCCTGCGTCGTCAAGGAGAACGAGGCCCAGGTAGTTAAATCAAACATCAGCGAGTCGGGCGCCTTGTAAATGCGCACTTGTCCCGACGACGGATGCGCGGGCGGACAAGGGTTGTTTTTTATGAGCGCGTTGCAGTCAAAGCCGTCTCTCAGCGTAACCGTCGTACCTGGCGCAAGCGTGCCTAATTGGTTCTGGGCCAGTGCCGGCGGTTGGCTGATATTAGGCCAGCCAGTTACGGCGTAACCTCGACTACTAAGGTGGACTTGAAAATTGTTTTGCGTATAATTTTCCGGGAAAAAGAGTGCTAAGCTATGAAATTCTCCCGGTACTACCACACACGCCAGATCTATGCGTCGCCTGCTAGAAATCTGGTCGGCGACAGCTGTACCACAAGCCAGCACCTCCAGCGCGGCAGGGTCTGCTGCGCGCACGTCGCCTCTGAGCAGCCGATAACCCAGGGTGGGCCCTGTTGAGTAATTATCAACCATCACCTGCACCAAATCCGTAGGCGTGTTCGCCCGAAAGACATACCACAAGCTCTGTTTGTATGTAGCCTTATTGGTTAAAGGAAGGCAGGCGTATTCTGTGGTGTCTTCTATGCTGTGGCAAAGAATGGCATGTGGAGGCACAGTGTAAGTAGTGCCTGACACCAATGGCGCGCCATTATTAAACACATAAGCGTTAGATGGGCAATCGTAAGGCGCAGTAATGGGGTCTTCGCGGCAGCTCAACGTGAGCTCCACATATACTTGAGCAGAGACAGTTGCAGGCGCTGTAATCTGTACCCGGTAAACACCCGCTTGCATGCAGGAGGTAATCTCCACCGAGCCGCCGGCATCGCCTTTACTCGAGACCACCAGGGAGGATTGCCCGGGCAGGCAATTGGGCGCCGTGCGGTAAAGCGTTAGCCCAATATCGGCCAGATTGGTGCCCTTCAAGTTTAGCTGAATTTTACGCCGGGTCGAAAGCGTAAACCGATACCACACAGATTTGGCGTGGCTGGGTGCAAAGTCGAAATACTCTCCAGGCTCAGCAGTGGCCTGAGTAATATCCACCGTGTCAGATGTAAATACGCCATAGCCATAACCGCCCTTGTCAACGGCAATCACCAAGGCGTTGGCGCAGCGATCGTTGGCAGGCTGGGCCGAAAGGCTACAAATTGTCCCTATGAGCAGGGGCAGCAACAGACCGAGAAACAGGTTTAGGTTTTTCATTGCAGATTAGTTTTTTTAAAAAAAGCCTTTTCCTCTTCCACGAAAAGGCATAATGACTGCCCTTTCGTTTGGAATAAGGCACAAAACGGTTATATTTTGTTGACTCGGCATTTTTAGTACCGCCATGCTTCCGTTCGTTACGAACGCTATCGCCCTACGCTTTTTTACTGCTGTACCCCTTACAGACTCAAGCCTCGTATTCAGAAAGGCAAGAAAAACACCGTTAGCTCCAGCAAAGGCGTTGTTTTTAGTATTTAATGCGGGCTTTCATCGAGTCCATTCTTCAATAATAAACACTGTTTAAAAAATTTGCAGTGTTAAAATTTAAAACATCGTACACCGCTTGCCATGAGTATTGCTGACCGAAAAGAGCGCGAGAAAGAGGAAATGCGCCGCAACATCCTGAGCGCAGCGCTGGGGCTCTTCCGCGAAAAAGGCTACGACGGCGTCAGCATCCGCAACATCGCCGATGCCATTGAGTACAGCCCGGCGACCATCTACCTGTACTTCCGGGACAAAAACGAAATCTTCGCCGCCCTGCAATATGAGGCCGCCGGCGTCATGCGCGACCACTTTTTGCCCCTTCTTCAAATCGAAAATCCCTGGGAGCGGCTGATAGATTTTGGCCGCCGATACATGGATTTTGGCCTAAAGTACTCCGATCTGTACGACCTGATTTTCATCATCCGCGCTCCGATGGAGCACGTGGAAAACCAGGAATGCTGGGCCTTAGGCATGACCACGCACCAGTTCTTCACCCAAACGGTGCAGACCTGTGTGGATGCGCGCTACTTCAAGAGCACCGACACAGAGGCGATTGCCTACACGCTCTGGGCTTATGTACACGGCGTCGTCGCCCTCTTCGTGCGCGATCGCATGCGCATGTATCCGCCCGAAAAGCGCGAGGAACTGGCCCGCAAATCCTTCGCTATGTTTACAAAAATGATCGAGGTCTTATGAGGCAGCAGTTTCGCTACGCCATCAAGCAAACACCTGGCGCAAATCCAATTCTACGTCCAAAACCCTGTCTGTCAAAACGTTGCGATGCGTAAATACTTCGTACTCCTCGGCGTCTCGGAGTACATAAACCGACTGCAAATCGGGCAATACCAGCCAGTACGATTGCACGCCGTTCTTAATCCCTTTGCTGATAACCTTTTTTTTACTCTTGCAATGAACGCCGTTCACAAAATTAAAATCGTTCGGATTATGAAACTTCCCATTCGTCTCGCCTGGTTTTTTCTCCTGCCGTTGCTTTGGTCCCCGATTGTCTATGCCCAGCGCTCCACTGTGCTGGAGCAGTACATTCAGGCGGGTCTGACCCACAATTTGGCGCTCCAGCAGCAGGACTGGCAGCTGCGCAAAGCGCAGGAGTCGGTTCGGCAGGCAAAGGCGCTTTCTTACCCCGTCTTTCAGTTTGAGGCCAACTACATGCGGGCCACGGGCGGGCGGCGCATTCAGTTTCCCGTGGGCGATCTGGTCAACCCCATTTTTGCCAACCTGAACCTGCTCAACGAATTGGTACAGCCCGGCTCGCCCGATTACCCTACGGACGTGCCCAATGTGAACGAGCAGTTTTTGCCCGACGACTTTCACGAGACAAAGGTGCGTTTCAGCTACCCGCTGTTTAATACCGACTTGAAATACAATCGCCTCATCCGGCAAGAATTATACGCCAGCCAGGCCGCGCAAAAAGCGGCCTATGAAGTGGAGCTGCGCTATCGCATTGCAGCGGCCTACCTGAATTACCTGCAAGCCATAGAGGCCGAAAAAATCTGGCTGAACAGCCGCACCGTTCTGCAGGAATTGCGGCGGTTCAACGAGTCTTTGGTCAATCACCACGTGGCCACGCGCGACGCCGTAGCCGCCGCCGATTACGAGCTGAGCAAGGCCGAGAGCGAGCTGGTGCGGCTGCGCGGGGCGCAAAACACGGCGCGCGCTTATTTCAATTACCTGTTGCACCGCGACCTGCAGAGCGAAGTGGTGGCGGACACAGCGCTGATGCAGCCCGCCGCAGCAACGTATGCGCTGGAGCCCTTGCTGGCTCAGGCGCTGGCTCAGCGCCCGGAGCTGGCCGCCCTTCAGGCGGGCATTCGGGCTGCTGACGCCGACACCCGGCGCAATGCGGCCAACCTGCGCGTGCCGGATTTTTATGTAGGTGGCGAATTGGGTTTTCAGGGCTTTGGCTACCGCTTCGACAGCGAGCAGGCGTATGCACTTGTGCGCGTAGGCATGACCTACGACCTCTTCGACGGCGGCCTGCGCCGCAGCCGCGCTCAGGAAGCGCGCTTAGAGGCCGAACGCCTGCGCACCCAACTGGCCGACGCCGAGCAGCAAATTGCGCTGCAAATCACCGAAGCCCGGAACGCCTGGCAGGCCGCTCAACAAGCCTACACTGCCGCTCAAATGGGCGTCCGCGCTGCTGAAGAAGCGTTCCGCATCGTCAACAATAAGTATCGCGCCAACCAGACGCTCCTCATCGAGTGGCTCAACGCGCAAAACCGCCTGTCCACCGCCCAACTGCAGCAGTCCTTAGCCTGGTACGACGTCCTGCTCAAGGAGGCCGCCCTGCGACGGGCCGCTGGTTTTTGAGCGCATTTTTCCTCCTATTCAGAACACCGTTCTTTTTACTGCATAAACTGGTTCACCATGAAAAAGCCCATTTTCAATAAAATCCTCTCCATCAGCCTGTTGGCACTTGCGTTTCTGGCCTTAGCGGGTCTTTCCAACTGCGGCGATGCTTCGGCCAACCAACAGCAAAACGAAGCACAAAGCGCCGACGAACGCATCCCCGTGCGCACTGCGCCGGTGGAGCGACGCGCCATGACCCTGCCCGTGCAGGCCAGCGGCATACTGACCTCGTCGGCCGAGCAGCGGTTGTCGTTCAAAATCGGCGGCGTCATTCGCAAAATTTACGTCAAGGAAGGCGACCTTGTGCGCGCTGGCCAGCTGCTGGCGGTTTTGGACAAAACGGAAATAGACGCCCAGGTGGCCCAGGCTCAACAGGCGTTGGCCAAGGCGGAGCGCGATCTGGCGCGTGTGGAAGGGCTGTATCGCGACAGCAGTGCCACGCTCGAATTGCTGCAAAACGCCACGACGGCCCGCGATGTGGCCCGCGAGACCGAGCGCATCGCCCGCTTCAACCAGCAGTACGCCGAGATACGCGCCACGCGACCGGGCAAGATCATTAAGAAGCTGATGAACGAAGGCGAGATCACCGGCCCAGGCACGCCCGTGTTCGTTCTGTTTGAGACGGGCGCCAACGATTGGGTGGTCAAAGTCAGCCTCAGCGACCGCGACTGGGCGCGCCTGAGCCTGGGCGCCAACGCCCGCGTAACCTTGGACGCTTACCCCGACGCGCCCTTTGCCGGCAAGGTGAGCGACCTGGCGCCTGCCGCCGACCCCGCTAGCGGCCTCTACACCGTAGAAATAAAAGTCGCGCCCCAGGCCGGCAAGCGCTTCGCGCCCGGGCTGTTTGCCCAGGTCAACATCGCACCAGCGGCGTCGAAAACCTTTGCCGTCGTGCCCATTGAGGCCATTGTGGAGGGCGAGGGCCTCTCTGCCTACGTGTTTGCACTGCAGCCCGACGGCGAAAGTGTGCGTAAGGTGCCCGTTCGGGTGGCTTTTGTGGAAGGCCGCTATGCCATTATCGCCTCTGGCTTAGAGGGCGTCAGCGAAGTCGTCACGGTGGGCGCTCCGTACCTCAACGAGAACAAAAAGGTGCAGAAAGCAAACGATTGATGCGCCTGAATGCCCTTGCCTTGCCTTCCCTTTCCAATGCCCGGCACCGCCATCGGCGTCCGAAGTCGCCTTGAAGCCAGGCCTCTTTTGCTTTTCCATTCAAAAATACGGTCATGAAAATCGCTGAATTTTCGGTCAAAAACTCCCAGTTTACCCTTATCATCTTTTGTTTCGTCATGGCGCTGGGCATTGGGTCGTTGCTCAACATGCCGCGCGCTGAGGATCCTGCGTTTAGCCCGCCGGGATACAGCATCGTCATCGTGTACCCGGGCGCTGGGCCGGCGGAGGTCGAGCGCAGGATCACCGACAAACTGGAGGCGCGCCTGGGGGCTCTGGAAAACATAGACCGCTTGCGCTCTACTTCGCTTAACGGCATGGTCATCACCCTGCTGGAGTTCAAGCATGGCGAGGATGCAGTTAAGAAATACGAGGAGGTGATCCGCGAGGTCAATGCCGTGCGCCCTGAGCTTCCAGAGGACATTTATCGCATTACCATCAAGCGGTTTTCCTCGTCGGATGTGGCCATTTTTCAGGGGGCTATTTTATCGGAAAATGCCTCGTATGCCGATCTGCGCCGCGAGGCAGAGCGCTTGGAGGAGCAGTTGGAAAAGCTGCCGGGCATCAAGGGCGCCGACACGTGGGGGTATCCCAAACGCGAGGCGCGCATCAGCCTGAATCTGCCCAAGATGGCTGCCGAAAACATTCCAGTCAGCCGCGTCATGGGCGCTTTGCAGAGCGAGAACGCTTCCATTCCTGGCGGCAGCGTCGTTCTGGGCGATCGCCAGTTTTTTGTGGAGACGAGCGGCAGCTACGAGACGTTGGATGAAATTCGGAACACCGTTATTGCCGGCGCGGGGGGCAAGGTTTTGTATTTAAAAGACATCGCCGAGGTAGAATGGGCCTACGAGGAGCCCAAGCATCTGGCCCGCCTCAATGGCGTGCGGGCGGTGTGGGTAACGGCGCTCATGAAGGACGACCAGAACCTTTTCGTCGTAGGCAAACAGGTCAATCGCGTCGTGGACGAATGGCGCAGCCAGTTGCCGGCGAATATGGACTATGCGTTGGTTTTCGATCAGAATGAGTCCGTTCAGCGTCGTTTGAGCCGTCTGGCTAAAGATTTTGGCATCGCCGTGTTGCTGGTGCTGCTGACGTTGCTGCCTTTGGGGTGGCGCGCCTCGTTGGTGGTCATGGTGTCTATTCCGCTGAGCATTTCGCTGGGGCTTTTTTCGCTGGAGTTGTTGGGCTATTCGCTCAATCAGCTTTCCATTGTGGGCCTCATCATTGCGCTGGGTATTCTGGTGGACGACAGCATTGTGGTGGTGGAGAACATCGAGCGCTGGCTGCGCGAGGGGCACAGTCGAAGGGAGGCGGCCATTTTGGCCACTAAGCAGATTGGCTTAGCCGTGCTGGGCTGCACAGCGACGCTTATTCTGGCCTTTTTGCCGCTGGTCTTTTTGCCCGAAGCGTCGGGCGATTTTATCCGTTCCATGCCTATGGCGGTGGTACTCACGGTGTTTGCCTCCATGTTGGTGTCGCTGACGATTGTGCCGTTTTTGAGCAGCCGTCTGTTGGGCAGCCATCGCAATCCGCAGGGCAACCTCTTCCTGCGCGGGCTGAAGTGGCTCATCAGCGGCACCTATGCGCGCGCGCTGCATCTGGCTTTGGCCTGGCCGCGCACGACGTTGGTCATTGCCGCGCTCGTTTTCATCGGCGTGATGAGCCTGGCCGGCAGGGCGGGCTTTGCGCTCTTTCCGGCCAGCGAACGGCCTATGTTTTACATTGACATCGAGACGGCTGCCGGCTCCAGCCTGATGCAGACGGAGCGCATGGTGGCAATGGTGGACTCGGTGCTGCAGGAATACACCCTGCCGGCTTTTCGCCCAACAGCGCTTAGTCGCCAGTACCTTGCTCGCAAAACCGCTCTCCAGCCGGGGCAACTGCCGCCTTTGGCGGAAAAGCCCGAGTATTCCGGCGGGCCGGCCAAAATCGTTTGGTTCGCCTCCAATGTGGGGCGAGGCAATCCGCGCATTTATTACAACGTCATCCGCGAAAAAGAGGCCGCCGACTATGGGCAGGTATTTGTCCAATTGGAGCGCGGCACGCCACCGCCTGTCAAACAGGCCTTCATTGACGAATTGCGCGAGCGTTTCAGCAGCGTGCCCGGCGCTGTCATCACCGTCAAGGACTTCGAGCAAGGGCCGCCCATCGAGGCGCCGATTGCTATTCGCGTTTTTGGCAACAACCTCGACTCGTTGCGCCACCTGGCTGCCCGAGTGGAAGATATCATCCGCCACATCGAGGGAACCATCTACGTGGACAACCCTATTGCTACCATTAAAACCGATTTGGAAGTGCGCGTAAACCGCGAAAAAGCAAACATGTTGGGCATCCCTGTGGCCGAAGTGGAACGCATGGTGCGGCTATCCATTACCGGCTTGAATGCCGGCGCTTTCACAGCGGCAGCTGACGGCGAGGTCTATAACCTGACGGTAACCGTGCCAAAAGAGGGCGCTTTTGCCACCTTAGACGCGCTTAAGAGCCTGTATGTCAACAATGTTTTTGGTCAGGCTGTGCCGCTGAATCAGGTCGCTGAAGTCGTCTTCAAGCGCTCGCCTAATTACATCGAGCACTACGGCAAAGAGCGCTTCGCCGTGGTAAAGGCTTTTGTGCGCAGCGGCTACTATGCCGCCGATATCAACCGGCAAATCCGGGAAAAGCTACAAGCCATGAACTTTCCGCGCGGCTACTCTTACGTGGTGGCGGGCGAGGAGGAGAGCGCCGAGCGCTCGTTTGGCGGCATGGGTACCATCATCTTGCTTACGATCTTCGGCCTGATGTCTGTGCTGGTGCTGGAGTTCAAGACGTTTCGCAGCACGCTCATCGTGTTGTCGGTCATTCCGCTGGGCCTCATTGGCGCCGTGCTGATGCTGTTGGCCACGGGTTATCCGTTCTCGTTCACGGTAGTGGTAGGCCTCATCGCGCTGTTGGGCATCGAGGTGAAGACATCTATTCTGCTGGTGGACTTCACCAACCAGCTGCGTGCTGAGGGGCGCAGTTTGGACGACGCCATCCAAGAGGCGGGCGAGGTGCGCTTTGTGCCCATCTTGCTCACTGCACTGACGGCCATCGGCGGCCTGGTGCCCATTGCCGTAGAGGAAAGCCCACTGTACTCGCCGCTGGCTTATGTGCTCATTGGCGGACTGATTTCTTCGACGCTGCTGGCGCGCATCGTTACGCCGGTGCTGTACAAACTGCTGGCGCCAAGGGTGGTGTGAGCAATGGGCTACTTGTTGCTATTCGATGTCGGAATCTGTTGCAGGTAGGACTTCCATTCGTCGTTTTCGGAGGCCATGATCTGTTCCGCGCGCTGGACAAAGCGGCGAAAAGCGGCCTCATCGTTGGAGGCGTACTCCTCGATGGCATTGTTTTCGTAGAGCCAGCGCTCGCGGTTGAGCCGCTCAGCCGCCAGGCGGTACGTGCTCCACAGATCGCGATAGCGCCGCAGCGAGAGGATGCCTTCGGATATGGCTACCACCGCGCCCAAAGCGCCGGCGATGTATTTGAGCCATTCTAATGAGCCGTTGGCATAGCCCACCAGCAGCGGGATGAGTGCACCGGAGACGATGACGGTGGTGCGCAGGCGGTGAAACCAGCGCTTGTTCGAGGCGCTTTTACGCTCGTACCACTTGAACTGATCCTCTATGCGTTCTTTGAGGTATCGGTCGCGAAGGGCTTTCCAGTCGTTTTCCATATCTTTTAGTACAAGTGTGCTATAATAACTGTTGTCAGGTAAGAAGGTCAGGGTTCTAAGCGCAATTTTTCCTGAACGGGCGCTTTGACGCTGATGGGTTCTGGGTGTAAGGGTTGACCGTCGAGTATTTTTGCGTAGAGCTGGAGGTACTCCTGCGTCATGCGCTCTGCCGAGAAGCGCTCGCGCACATACTGATGGCAGCGGTCGGGCGAGAAGGCATCAGCGCTGTGGCGGACGGCGTCGGCCAGTTCGCTTTGGCGGACGGATAGGCAGCCAAAGTCGGAGAAGCAACCATCCACCTGGCCCGTCCATTCGCCGGAGTGGGCATTGGTTTTGCCGCAGACGATTTCGGGTAGTGCGCCAAACGGCGTTCCGAACACCGGGCATCCGAAGTAAAGACTTTCGATGGCGGGCAGGCCAAACGGCTCGTGCCAGGTTACGGGGAAGATGAGGCCGCGCGAGCCATTGATAAGCGTGTTGCGGCCCTGGCGGTGCATCAGGGTATGAAAGCGCGCATTGGGAGTCAGCGTAAGTCGTGGGGTGGGTATCAGCTCGAAGCGGCGGCTCCCTATGACATGGATGGGAACACCCGCCTGCGAGGCAATGGCGATGGCTTCGCGAAGGTTTCGACCCGGTAGTTCGGCCTCGGCCAGAAAGTGTACGTAATTGCGGGGCCAATCGGCCAGCATATCGCCATAGTCGCGGACGTCTATGCCCGGGTACACATACACCTGGCCGCCGTGGTGGGCTGCGTGGCTGGCCGAGAGGAATACCGTGTTAGCATCCAACTGGCAGGGCTTGGAGGCGTTGTCGAAGTAAGTGATCAGGTAGGGTTTGTCCAATCCTTCCAGCGCCGGCCCAGCAGGCAGGTCAAAGAAATGCACCAACGATACATCGGAAGGCAGCTGCTTGACCACCGCCTTCTTGCGCTGCAGCGTTATGATCGGCGCATGCTTGCAAGAGGAGTCCTCTCGCACCAACAGAACCACTTCGTGCCCGGCTTCCACCAATTGGCGGCTATGCCACCATAAAATGCGTTCGCTCTCACCATATTTGGGCGTTGGAATGATGCTATCGAGAACAAGGGCAATTTTCATGTGCGTAAAAGCCGGATTAGAGTCTTTACCAGAACACCTGATGGAGAACCAGAAAAGGACAAGTCGCAGAGTTGGGCAAAGAAACGCATACTCTTTCATCTCTATCCGCCTTTTGGGCAATACTTTTTGCCATTTAATCGAGTTTTATCCGTTCAAATGGTGCGCGCTGCCGGCTGAGCCAGAAATTACATGGCTAATACTCTACTAAAGCCTTTATATTTGTCGCGCGGCAAACGGTGCGAATGGGCATTTAGCCGCGTTTGCGTTATGTCTTCTGCACAAAAAGGCCTGTGGGTGCGTTTCGCTTTGGCATGTTTGCTTTGCGCTCTCGCTATTGGTCTGATCGTTCTTCTCGTTCGCAACTATTCACCTACCTGATTTCTGTCTTATGAACATCAAAAAGAACATGGGCAATCTCGACCGCATCATCCGCACAGTGGTCGCACTCGCAGCGGCAGCGCTGTATTTTACGAACACACTGACGGGTGTTGTGGGTACGGTAGCCTTAGTGGTAGCCGCTATTTTTCTGCTGACGAGCGCTATGAGCTTTTGTCCGATTTACCGGTTGGTGGGGCTTTCCACTTGCCCGGCGTCGCCTTCTGAACAGGCGTAAGGGCATCTCCAGGCGGTAGTTGTGTGCTTTGGCGCTCTTAGTGAGAGCGCCAAAGCAGTATTTTTTTCGCGCTTGAGCGGCAAAAACTTCCGACTCTTCCGATGTTTGCCTGCAAAATTGCCCAAAAGGGCATCTTTTATCAAACCGGTCAAAACGTATGAACATCAACTTCAAAGGCAAACGCGCCTTAGTCCGTGTGGACTTCAACGTACCCTTAGACAAAGAGTATCGCATTACCGACGATACGCGTATTCGCGAGGCCCTGCCCACTATTCGCCACATTTTAGACGCGGGCGGTTCGGTCATTTTGATGTCGCACCTGGGTCGCCCATTGGAAAAATTGAAGGCTGACGGTACCATCAACCGTGAGAAATTTACCCTCAAACATTTAGTTGCCTATCTGAGGCGCAAGTTGAAAACGCGCGTGTTTTTTGTGGATGACTGCGTAGGTAAAAAGGCGCGTGCCAAAGCTGCCGCTCTTCAGCCAGGACAGGTATTGCTGTTAGAAAATACGCGCTTTCACCCCGAGGAGGAGAAGGGCGACCCAGAATTTGCCCGTCAGCTGGCCCAATTGGGCGACGTTTACGTCAACGACGCTTTCGGCACAGCCCATCGTGCGCATGCGAGCACAGCCATTGTGGCCCAATACTTTAGCCCAGAGAACAAGTGCTTTGGCTTGCTGATGCAGCGCGAAATTGAGAATGCCGACCGCGTGCTTAAAGACCCGGCGCATCCAGTTACCTGCATCGTCGGCGGCGCCAAAGTGAGCGACAAGATCGTGCTGCTGGAGCGCTTTCTGCAGTTTGCCGACGTCATTGTGATTGGAGGCGCTATGGCCTACACCTTTTTCTTAGCCAAAAAAGGCACTGTTGGCAGCTCGTTGGTAGAGCCGGACCGTGTCAAGGCCGCTAAGGAATTTCTCAAGAAAGCCAAAGCCGCGGGTGTCAAAGTGCTGTTGCCCAAGGACTCGGTGTGTGGTGATCGCTTTGCGGCCGATGCTGCCGTGCAGGTGCATGCCAGCGATGCCATACCCGACGGTTGGATGGGCTTAGACATCGGTCCTTCTGCGGTCAAGTCTTTTGCGCGTGTCATTCGCAAGAGCAAAACGATCGTTTGGAATGGCCCTATGGGTGTGTTTGAAATGGAGCCTTTTGCGCAAGGTACGAAGGCAATTGCCAAAGCCGTAGCGCGTGCCACCGCGAAGGGTGCATTCTCTATGGTAGGCGGCGGCGACTCCGTGGCGGCGGTCAACCAGCTAAAGTTGGGCAAAAAGATCAGTTTCGTCTCCACGGGCGGCGGCGCTATGCTGGAGTACTTAGAGGGGCGCGAGCTGCCTGGCATCGCGGCTATTCGCCGCTAACGCGAGCGAGCCAGCAGGCTATCGAACAGCGGGCCAATTTGCCTTTCGTAATCCGTGCGACCAATGGGCGCTCCGCCGTACCAAGCGTGCTCATAGAGCAAGACTGCGCGCTGAAAATCCGACGCTTTAGGGTGCTTGCGCATATCGCGCACGTATTGGCGATTGGTCTTTTCCTGCGACCAGAGAATGTCGCCTTTTTCCGACAAATGCCGGATAATCATGAGAAAATGCACGCGCGTAGCCTGGCGGTAGTCTCCACGGGCTAAGGCTTGCTGCAACAGCGCGGGCAGATCGCTGTCGTGGAGGCGCCGCTCCAAATTTTCGGTATCCTCTGCTGCTTGGTCGTCTTCGTTCAAAGGGCGATTACGGGCGCTTAGCAGTAGCCAGTAGGCCAGCCAGGCAGCGCCAGCCAGCAATATGCCGATAAGCCCGATGGCAACGGCATCCGAAAGCCACTCCATCTTGGGCGGTTCGGGCATTTTTGCTGCCGGGGGAGAGGGCGGCTTGCGCTCCGGTGGCGGTATGTCTCCGCTGTAATCTAAACGTTTCAGCGCCTTTTCCCACGTCTCAGGCGGAATAGGACGCACCGGCGGTGCGTCTGTCTGACCGAAGGTCAGCGATAGCCCTACCAACAGAAAGAAGAAGAGTAGACCCGTCCAGAGGCGAAACAACATAATGTGGCAAAGATAAAGGCTGGAAGCACAACTGCGTAAGGGCGCCTTCGTCGAGTAAAACGGTGCGCACGTATTTTTTCTACTTTGCATCCAGCCAAAAGCGCTATTCTTGTATCAAATTTCCAGGCATCACCGACTCACTTTTTTATTTATGAGCTACCTGCATCGCCGCGATTTTCTGGCCCTGCTGTCTGGACAGCGTTCGCGTTCTATTGCCTCGGAAGCGCCTTTAGAGCCTGCGCTTTCTCCTGCGCTTGAAAACTTATTCGCCCAGCGTTCGGCCAACCCACCTACCTCGGGGCTGGCGCCTTACACCGGCCCGTGGACGCGCGCCGAGGTGATCCATCTGCTGCGCCGTACCCTTTTTGGCCCGACTAAGGCCGACGTGGATTACTTCCTGAGCAAAGGCATGAACCAGGCCGTCTATGAAATTTTGCGCGCGCCCTATTCGCCGCCCGCCGGGCCGGTCAACGATTACAACAACCCTAATTTCACCGACCCGCAGGTGCCTTTTGGGCAGAGCTTCGTCAATGCCCCACTCAATCCATTAGCCGAACCCTATCGCATCGAAAGCGTGCGCGGCTGGTGGCTCCGCCTCCTGCTCAACAGCGGGCGTAGCATCCGCGAAAAAATGACCCTCTTCTGGCACAACCACATTCCGGTGGAGTTCTCCATCGTGCCACTCGGCAGCGCCCTGTATCGCTACAACCAGACACTGCGCGATCACGCGCTGGGCAACTTTCGCAGCCTCATCCGGGCCATTACGCTCGACCCGGCTATGCTCTTCTACCTCAACGGCTACCTCAATTCGCGCCAGGCGCCCGACGAAAACTACGCCCGTGAAATCCAGGAACTCTTCGTCATCGGCAAAGATTTGCCCCAGCATTACACCGAAGACGACGTCAAAGCCGCAGCGCGCCTCCTCACCGGATGGCGCACCGATGGCTTCACCACTACCTTTTCGCCTTTCCACCACGACGTAGGCGACAAGCAGTTCTCCGCCTTCTACAACAATCGCCTCATTAAAGGCCGTAGCGGGCCTAATGCTGGCGCTATTGAATTGGATGAGTTCTTAGACATGCTGCTCGCGCACCCTGAAGCTGCCCGATTTATTTGCCGAAAAATTTACCGCTTCTTTGTCTATCACGACATCAGCCCCGAAGTAGAGCAAAACGTTATAGAACCGCTGGCGCAAATCTTCCGCAGCAGCAACTACGACATTCTGCCCGTCTTAGAAACGCTCTTCCGAAGCGAGCACTTCTTCGACCCGCTTAACCGCGGCGCCATCATCAAAAGCCCGGCGGATATGACGGTGGGCCTGTTCCGGTGTTTTGGCGTACAGATACCAGCAACGGCTGACCTTTTCGATCGGTTAGTCCTTTCTTATCAAATCAACTTAGCCATGGCCGCCATGATGCAACATTTAGGCGACCCACCCAATGTATCGGGCTGGCAAGCCTATTACCAGAGGCCGCTTTTCGACAAAATCTGGATCACTACGGCTACTTTGCCCAAACGCGCTGAAGCCACGGATGCCATGGTTTTCACCGGCATATTCGGCATAAACAACCGCATCGCTATTGACCCGCTGACCTGGGCAGCTACGCTCACCAATCCCTCCAATGTCAATGCGCTGATCAACGAGTCGCTGGAACTACTATTGGGCCTGCCCGTGTCGCAAGAGGTGAAAAATTCCTTCAAGGCCATCCTGCTGTCAAATCTGCCTGACGAGTCCTATTGGACATACGGCTGGATGCTCTGGCAGAACAATCCGAACGACCCTACCCTTAGCGGCGCGCTGCGCATTCGACTGCAAGCCTACTTGCAGCGCGTGCTGCAGATGGAGGAGTTTCACCTGTGCTAAACATGAGTGGTAAATTACATAAGATGTAATAAGAGCAGTGTCGGATTCCATTTTATACGAGGGAATTAAAAGGATGAAACGCATCGGCTTTCCATACGGCATCAGCAATTTTGAGACGTTGGTCAAGACGGGCAAGCACTACGTGGACAGGACGATGTACTTAGCCAAGATGGAGGACATGGACACGCGGTACCATTTTTTCCTGCGTCCGCGT
>JANWVR010000036.1 GCA_025056735.1 Saprospiraceae bacterium | reverse complement strand
TGCCTGGCGGTTTGGCCAAACAAGTTTGGCGGTTACTTGGGCCAAACAAGTTTGGCGGTTACTTGGGCCAAACAAGTTTGGCGGTTACTTGGGCCAAACAAGTTTGGCGGTTACTTGGGCCAAACAAGTTTGGCGGTTACTTGGGCCAAACAAGTTTGGCGGTTACGGGGCCGCTACACCCAGGCGGGCAGGGTGATGCGTCGGGCGATGTGTTCGGCGGTGAAGCCTTCGTGGGCCAACACGTCGGGCAGGAGAGCGGGGTGGAACCAGCGCTCTTCCAGCGCCAGCGGTTGCACTTCGGCGGAGATGCGGTGTTTGAGCAGCACTTCGGCGACGATGCTGTACAAGCCTCCGGTGAGCAGGTGGTCCTCGATGGTGATGAGCCGCTTCGAGGTTTGGGCGGCGCGTACGATGGCTTCTTCGTCCACGGGCTTGAGCGAGCGCATGTTGATGAGGCCGACGCTGAGGCCCTCCTGTTCGAGTAGGCGGGCGGCCTGGCGAGCTTCCTCGAAGAGCAAGCCATAGACGAGCAGGGTGAGGTCGGCGCCCTGGCTGACGATTTCCGCTTTGCCCATCTCGAAGGGCGCATGCGCATAGTCGGTTTTGCGTACGATGAGGCGCACGTAGGCCGGGTCGGGCGATGCCCAGATGGCCGGCAACATGGCCAGCATGTCGGCTTCGTCGGCCGGGCAAAAGACCGTCATGCCCGGAATGGCGCGCATGAGGGCCACATCCTCGATGGCTTGATGCGTAGGGCCATTGGCCTCGGAGAGGAATCCGGCAATCCAGCTGCTTAGCTTGACGGGTAAATGCGCGATGCCCACGTCGGTGCGGACGAATTCGTAAGCGCGGTAGATGAGGAAGGGCGCCAGCGCGTGGCAGATGGGTATGCGTCCGCGCAAGGCCAGACCGGCGGCAGCCCCGATCATGGTCTGTTCGGCGATGCCCACGTCAATAAAACGCTCGCCCAGCACGGGCGGCAGCTCGCGCAGCACGGCGCGGTTTTCGGCAGTCATCACGATGATTCGCTCGTCGTTGAGGGCCGTTTGGCGGATGAGTTCCTGGTAGTTCATGCCGATTGGATTAGCGGACGGTGAGGGTTTCGGAGGTCAATTGGGCCTGGGCTTCGCCGTGCAATTCGCGCAGCAGGGCCTCCACTTCGTCGTGGGTGAAATTGCAGAACCATCGGTCGGCGCGCGCTTCGATGCTGGGCACGCCCTTGCCGCGCACAGTGTCGGCGATGATGACGCTGGGCTTGCCCGCCTCGAAGGGCAGGCGGCTGAAGGCCGCTTCCATCTGGGCAAAATCGTGG
Source organism: Saprospiraceae bacterium (assembly GCA_025056735.1). Lineage (GTDB taxonomy): Bacteria > Bacteroidota > Bacteroidia > Chitinophagales > Saprospiraceae > M3007. The sequence goes on along the minus strand of JANWVR010000036.1, from coordinate 10,757 downwards.
CCGTCAATGCGTTCTACGGCACAGCCAAAGGCTTCAAATTTGGGCCCTAACGGCTCCAGCGGTATGAGCTCTTCGGTGCGCACGTTGGCCTGGAAGTGGTTGCGGTCCACCACGATGACTAAGTTGTCCAGCCGGTAGGCCGCCGCCACCAGCAGGGCCTCCCACACCGAGCCCTCGTCGAGTTCGCCGTCGCCCGTAACGACGACAACGCGATTGGGGCCGCGGCGCAATTTGACGTCGAGCGCGATGCCCAGCCCAACGGCAGGCAGGTGCCCCAGCGAGCCAGAATGGAACTCCACTCCCGGCAGATGGCGGTTGGGATGCCAGTAAATGAAGTCGTTGGTTTTCAGGTGATTTTGCAGGCGCTCGACCGCTATCCAGCCCAATTCGGCCAGCGTGGCGTAAAGGGCCGGCACGTCGTGGCCTTTGGACAACAGCAGGTAATCGCGCGCCGGGTCGTTCAGGCGGTCAGGGCCAACGCGCAAAAAGCGCGTGTACAAGAAGACAAACAGGTCGGCGCAGGAGAGCGAAGCGCCCGTGAAGCAGCCCCCGTCGGTGGACAGGCGCAGGATGTGCTCGCGCACGCGCAAGGCCAGTGCAGCCAGTTCGGCGTGTGGAGGTGTAGCAGCGGAAAGGTTGGCGGTAGTCACACGTGTCGTGTTTGGTCAGCGGTGATGGTTTTGAGTTCGTGCAAGTGATGCCGGTACCAATTGACGCCGGCGTATTGGCTGTTGAGGGCAAAGATATCGGGTCGGCGCTCCGTGAGATCGAGGATATCCTTCAGCCCAAAGCGCGGGTTTTTCGGGTACAGCTCTTCGTACACGGCGCGGATGAAGGCATAGTCCTCTGGGTAGTCAATCGTCCAGCGGTGCGTCATGGAGTAGTCTAAGCCCGTTTCCCAGCGGACGTTTCCAACGGAGAACCGGTCGGGATTTTCCCATAGAAACGGCGTTGTGTGTTCGCGCTCGAAAGGGCGCTGGGCTTCTTTCCAGGCCGTTTCTAAGGCGCTCATTTTCATGATTTCTACATCGTTGCCGTCCGGGTAAGTGGCCGGATGGAGGTTGCTGACGTAGTCAAAGTTGTTTTGTAAAAAATACTCGAATACGCGATCAATGACGGCTGGGTCAATGAGCGGGCAATCGGAAGGTATTTTGGCCACAGCGTCGGCGTTCCACAGGAGGCCCGCCTGGTAATGGCGGTCGAGCAGGTCGTTCACGCTGCCGCGATAACAGCGTAAACCGTGCTGGAGGCAGAGGGCCTCAATAGCGTCGTCGGAGGGCTCCACGGTAGTGGCTACGACGATGGTACCCGCCCGTTGAGCCGCCTGGACGCGCTCGACCATGCGGAGCAGCAGGGGCTGACCCACCAGGTCGAGGAGCACCTTGCCCGGCAGGCGGCTGGAACCGGTACGCGCCTGGATGACGCTGACAATCGAACTCACGCGACAGAAGCGGTTTGAATAAGGCCTATGCTGCGCAAAAAAGCAGGACCGTTCTTCTCAGGAAATGCTAAATACTGCCGGCAAAGGTCGGCAATTCGACGGGCTGAGGTGCCGCCATTTTGCCAGGGGGCCAAACGGCGCAATTGCTCTAAGTCGAAGTAGGAGTGCACTTTTTTGCCCAGCACGATACCTGCATACACTAGCGTCGAGTACTGGCAAATGAGTTCGTCGCAGTTGGCAATCATCACGTAAGGATCGCCGTCGGTGAAGACCAGCGCCTCGGGGCCGACCACTTCACGGATTTCGCGCACGGCGCGTTCGGCGTTTTCGTTGGGGTGCAATTTGAAGATGAGCGGTCGCCCTGCGGCGATGCGCACGCATTCGCGCAAAAAGGCGGGGCGATTTTCATAGCGAAACGTCTCGCGAATGTCGGAGGTGGCCACCAGCACGTAGCCGCGGTGCGGAAAGTCGTTGTTCAGGTATTGGTGCAGATTGTCGTAGTTGGGCATGCCCGTCACGACGATTTTTTCCGGATCGGTGCCCATGCGGGTGAAATGCTCCCGGTAGCCTTCCGAAGCGACGCAGTAGAGGTCGCACAGGTTGGACGCGCCATTGAGGGAAGTGTTAAACGTCAGGTAGCGCGGCAGCACGCGCACCTTTTGCACCACATGCGTTAGGAAATTCACCGGGTCGGTCATGCCTTCCTGCACCCACACCGTTTTGATGTCGCGCAGGCGGCGCGGCACAATCAGGTCGGAGCACAGCACTGCTAAGTCGTATTCGTTGCGCTGGCCCATGTAATCTGTAGGCAGGTTGTGTTCGCTTAAATAGCGTTCGGCGCGTTCTTTGAATTTGCCGCCCATGATGGTGCTCTCTAACAGGCCGGCCTTGAGCGCCCATTTCTCCAAAGGAGAGTCAGGGAAGAATTGGGTAAACCAGCATTCAAACTCGCTCTGCAAGTGGCTGGCTATCTGGTGCATCTGCGTAGTTTGGTTAGGAGAACCTACCAAGAACAAGATTTTCTTTTTCCTGCTCATGCGTCGTATTTTGATTAAAAAACGCGGCAAAGGTAGGGGTGCTGAAGGCGTGCGGAGGGCGATTTTTGGCATTATACGCAGCCTGCGTTGCCTTTATGCCCTTAAATACGGGAGGCGCTTGCAATGTTATTCGACCCGTACCATCATGCGGACATCTTCCAACGGTCGGTCGTAGGCATCGCGGGGTAGGGCAGCGATGCGGTCCACCACTTCGAGGCCGGAGACCACTTCGCCGAAGACCGTGTACTGGCCGTCCAGCTGCGGTGTTCCGCCCACGGTCTTGTAGCGGGTGCGCCATTCGGGGCTGAATTTGATGCCTAAGACTCGCTCCAGTTCGTCTAAGGATGCGTCGGTCTGCAGCTGACCTTGCACGATGTAGAACTGGCTGCCGTCGGAGGCGCGCTGTGGGTTAATGGCATCCGGCTTGCGCGCTGCCGATAGTGCTCCGCGTACGTGCGGAAAGCGGATTTCCGCAGGTATGGTGTAGCCTACCTCACCGCTGCCCAGCAGCACTCCCGGCGCCGCGTGCTTTGACGTAGGGTCGCCGCCCTGGATGACAAAGTCCCGAATAACGCGATGAAACAGCAGGCTGTCGTAAAAGCCCGACCGGGCTAATTTTAGAAAATTGTCGCGGTGCAACGGCGTTTCATCATAGAGCCGAACGCGGATGACACCTAAGTTTGTCTCTATGCGCACGATAGCTTGGCGTTTCTGGCAGGCGCTCAGCAAGAGCAGCAGAGATAGAGTCGGAAGGATCCGTTTCATACAAATTTTGATAAATATAAGAAGTTGAAATGATACCTCGTTGCGGAAGTTCTCATCGCTCGGCCTCTAAGTCTTTGAAATACTGCACGATTTTCTCTTTCAACAGGCGCTCCTGTTCGGGCAGAGGCAGGGTCTGGATGTTGCGTACCTGTCGCCAGTGGGGCCAACCGTCGGCGTCGCGGCCCACAAATTCGTAGTAGCCATCGTAGGCCAATAGCCGGCAGACGGCAATGTGCATGAGGTCTTGCTTCTCCTCTTTGGTAAAGCCTTTTTTCCAGCGGCCCAACTCCTGGATGCCGATGAGGAATAACATCGTGTTCAGGTCGGGCAGTGTATCGCGGCGCATGGCGTCTTTCACTTCATGCCGCACGCGCAACCATTCAAAGTCAAGTTCCCAGTCTTCCACGGATGCTTACAACGTTAAGGATTTGCATTGGATTTACCACGAAAAGGTCAGCCTCTTTTTTTACAGCCTGCTTCTCCGGAGCAGGGCTTTTTGTGGTTGTCTGATACCTCTGCAGTCATCGTTTTTCACCATAGGTGATGAAACAGAGCAGGCAAAACAGAGGCGAGTCGTCGTTGTGAGAGAACACGCAAACAAGGGCCAAGGGCACTGAGGGTCCTTTTTGCTGTTCTCCTCAAGGTTCAAACAAAACCTTCGCGTAGCAGGTCGTGCAGGTGCACGATACCGAGGTATTGTTCGTCTTGAGTGACTAAGAGTTGGGTGATGGCGTGCTGCCGCATCATTTCTAAGGCTCGTGCGGCCAAAGTGTCTGGGGGCACGCATTTAGGGTTCAGCGTCATAATTTGGCGGGCCGTAATGCTGGCCACGTCGGCGTTTTTTTGAAGCATTCGGCGCAGGTCTCCGTCGGTGATGATGCCGACGATTTTGCCATCCTGGTCGAGTACGGCGGTGGCGCCCAGTCGTTTGGCGGTCATTTCAATGATGACTTCGCGCAAGGGGGCATCTAAGGTTACGGCGGGTCGTTCGTGGCGAGCGCTGAGTTCGCCCACGCGCAGATAGAGTTGTTTGCCCAGAGCGCCGCCGGGGTGGAATCGGGCAAAGTCTTCGGGGGTAAAGCCGCGCAGGGTGAGCAGAGCGGTAGCCAGGGCGTCGCCCAACGCCATCTGGCTGGTAGTACTGACGGTGGGGGCCAAGTTGTTGGGGTCGGCCTCTTGCTCGACGGGTGTCCAGAGCACGTAGTCGGCCTGGCGCGCTAAGGTGCTTTGGCGGTTAGCCGTAATGGCGATGAGGCGGTTGCCGAGGCCTTTGACCAGCGAGGCAAGCACCTTTATTTCGGGCGTTTCGCCGCTCTTCGACAGGCAGACGACCCAATCGCCGGGCTGCACCATGCCCAGGTCGCCGTGAATGGCGTCGGCAGCGTGCAGGAACAGGGCCGGCTGGCCGGTAGAGTTGAGGGTAGCAGCGATCTTTTGGGCTACTAAGGCGCTCTTGCCAATGCCGGTCAGCACGACGCGCCCGCTACCGCGAAAGATGGCCTCCACGCATGCCTGAAAATCGAGCGATTGCTCCAAGCTATCCGCCAGGGCCAAAAGCGCCTGGGCCTCTAAGCGGATGGTCTGCTGCGCCACGTCGAGCGGAACGGAAACGGTAAGCGAAGGGGTGTTCATGTTGGAAAACGCGCGCAAAAGTATCACCTTTGAGGCCAAAAGTATTGCCATGGCGAAAAGCGACCCGCCCGAATATCGGCCCATCAACGCCTGGGCAGAAGAAGACCGCCCGCGCGAAAAGATGCTGCTCAAAGGCCGCGAAGCACTCTCAGACGCCGAACTGCTGGCCATCCTGCTGGGCTCCGGCACAAAAGGCATTAGCGCCGTTGATTTAGCGCGCGAAATCCTCACCTCCGTGGACAACAACCTGCACGAGCTAGGCCGTCGCAGCATTCACGACCTGAAGCAGTTCAAAGGCATGGGCGAAGCCAAAGCCATCGCCATCGCCGCTGCGCTCGAACTGGGCCGACGCCGCCAGGTGGCCGACCTGCGCGAGCGACCGCGCATTACCTGCAGCCGCGACGCCTACGCTTATATCGCGCCCCTGATTACTGACCTGCATCACGAGGAATTCTGGCTCCTCATGCTCAACCGCCGCAACGAGGTCGTCCGACACGAACGCATCAGCGTCGGCGGCATGCACGCCACCACTGTAGATGCCAAAATGGTGTTTCAAAAAGCGCTCATGGCTCAGGCCTCCTCCATCATCGCCGTACACAACCACCCCAGCGGCAGCCTCACACCCAGCCAGCCCGACATCGAACTTACCCAGCGCTTAGAAGCCGCCGGTAAAGCGCTGCAACTGCCCTTGCTCGACCACATCATCGTCGCCGAACGCGGCTATTACAGCTTTGCCGACGAAGGAAAGCTCAAAGGCGAATGAAAAGCGCCCTACTCCAAAATGCCCATTTTGGGCAAAAGCGCGTTTTTGGGCCGCCGCCCACAACCCGCGCGATAAGTTTGCGCGTTCAATAGTTTTATGACACAATAACGACCTTCTGAAGCATGCAATACCGTCTTCTGGCTCCCTTCTGTTGGGCCGCAGCGCTGCTCCTCTGGAATAACGCCTCTGGCCAGCAACAGTTCCCTGCGCTCAACTTTCCCGCTGTGCAGGGCGGGCGTCTGCTGCCGCACGCCTTCGCCGGCGGGCTGAATGCCCCGCAGTTCAGCGCTGCCGACCTCAACAACGACGGCGTGCTCGACTTAGTCCTCTTCGACCGGGCCGGCGACGTGTTCCTGACGTTCCTCAACGAAGGCAAACCCAATGCCATCCGCTACCGCTATGCCCCGGAATACGCCTGCCACTTCCCGCGCCTGCGCGAATACGCCGTACTGCGCGACTTCAACGGCGACGGCGCTGCCGATATCTTTTGCTATGCGCTAACCCCAGGCTCGCAAGAAATGCAGGTATTTCAGGGCTACTTTGAGAATAAAATCCTCAAATTCAGGCCCTTTGCCTTCCACTATCCGGGCTGCTCTAACTGCAACAACGCGCTGATTTATTACCCTTCGGTCATCCCGGGCGTCTGGCTCAACTTAGTGATCGCCCAAACGGACGTGCCCGGCATTGCCGACGTGGACGGCGACGGCGACTTGGACATCCTGACCTTCGAGGGCGTTACCGGCGGACACGTGTGGTGGGTTCGGAACACCTCCGTAGAAAAAGGCTTCGGCCGCGATAGCCTGCACTTCGTCGTGGAAGACCGCTGCTGGGGCCGCTTCTTCGAGACCGGCCTCAACGGCTGCAGCAACAACCTCAGCCCGCGCCCGGACACCTGCGTGGACTTCTTCGCCAACGACCCCATCGAAGCGCGCATCAAAAAACGCCACCCCGGCTCGACCCTCATGCTCTACGACGACGACGGCGACGGCGACTTAGAAATGGTCAGCGGCGACGTCTCCTTCCGCTGCCTCAACCAGATGACCAACTACGGCACGCCCAAACAGGCCTGGATGGCCCAACAGGACGCTACCTTCCCCTCGTACAGCACGCCGGTGGAACTGCCGCAGTTCCCAGGCGCCTATTACATAGACGCCAATAACGATGGCAAGGGCGACATGCTCGTAGCCCCCAACGTCCGCTACGGCGGCGAAGACCGCAACAACGTGTGGTTTTATGAAAACACCGCCGCCACCGGCCATTTTTTTGAGTTGGAAAACCGCCGCTTTCTGGTCGGCGACATGATTGACGCAGGCAGCGCTACCCACCCGGCCATCGCCGACGTAAACGGCGACGGCCTGCTCGACATCGTCGTGGGCAACGCCGGGTTTTACACGACCAGCTCCATCGGCACGGCCACCCTCTACCTGTGGCTCAACACCGGAACCCCCACCGCTCCCCGCTTCGAACTGGCCAACAGCGACTGGCTGGGCCTGTCGGCCTACGCCAACATCAGCAGCGACTACACGCCTGCCTTCGGCGACTTAGACAACGACGGCGACCTCGACCTACTCATCGGCAGCGTCGCCACAGGCCTGTACTGCTTCCTCAACACCGCCGGCCCCGGCAAACCCATGCAACTACAGCAGGACTTCCGCCCCATGTGGGCCAGCATGAATACGGGCACCTTTGGCGCGCCTTTCATCGTGGACGTAGACCAGGACGGCGCCATGGATATCATCGTCGGCCGCCGGAACGGCTCCATCGCTTACTTCCGCAACATCGGGGCGCCAGACAATCCCGTTTTCGCCGCACAGCCCACCATCAGCCGCTTGGGCGCCATAGATACCCGTACGCCCATAGGCGTCGGCTTTAGCCGGCCCGCCGTCATCGCACAGCCCAACGGCCAGCGATGGGTGGTTTGCGGCAACTTGGACGGCACGCTCGAAGCCTACACCAGCCTGTCTCCCACCGATGCTGCCTTCCCGCTCGTGTCCAAAACCTGGGGCAACGTGGATGAAGGCGAACGCTCATCGCCCGCCTTTGGCGACTTAGACGGCGACGGCAAACTCGAAGCGGTCGTCGGCAACCTCCGCGGCGGCCTGTCCATCTTCCGCACCGAATTGCAGGACTGCACCGTCAGCACACCTGCACCCCCGCCGGCAGCAACGCCGGCAGTCGCCCTATGGCCCAACCCGGTGCGCCACAGCCTGCGCCTCGAATGGCCTATCGGGCAGGCATTTCAGTGGGCCGTCAGCGATGCACTGGGCCGCCTCGTAACGCAAGGAACGAGCGCCCCCGACACGCCTCAGTTCATTCCCGTGTCGGACTGGGCGCCCGGCCTCTACTACCTTCGCCTCTACACCCCCGATGGCGCTCGCCAGGAGCAGGCTTCTTTTGTGAAATGGTGAACCTTGTAGCACCTTCGCGTGTATAGGCAGGCTATGATGTTCGATTTTGAAACCCTCATCAGCGCCGACACACTCACCCTGGTGGATTTCCACGCCACTTGGTGCGGCCCCTGCCGCGCTATGATGCCCATGCTCGACGAAGTGCAGACCGAATGGGCCGACCGGCTGCGCATCGAAAAAATAGATGTGGACGAACACACCGCTTTAGCCGTACAGCAGCGCGTCATGGGCGTGCCTACACTCATCCTCTTCCGGCGCGGTCAGGAGCTGTGGCGACACGCGGGAGCACTCACCAAAGAGGGATTGCTGCAAGCCCTGCGCGCCGCCGGGCAGGCGGTTTAGCGGAGAAGCGCTATCGTCTGGCTATCGAAAAAACAGCGAGACGCCCAGATCAAACGTCAGCCCACGGCTGGAAAACTCCGCTTCTTCTTCCCCCTCGAACGCACCGCGAAAGCGGTAGCCGCCATGCGCAAGACCGATGTTGAAGGACAGGTAGTCTTTCAGGAAAAACGCCGCGCCTACCCCCAGGCTTCGCTGGCGAATGCGCATGTCGGCCACGTCGTTGTACAGCATGCGGCCCCACGCTGCCTGAACGCTGGCCCACAAGTAAGTGCGCCAGCCCACGGGTAGGTAGGCTCGCAACTCCGGGCCTGCTGTGTAAAGGCGCCCTGAGAGGCTGGATAAGGAACTTCGTACGCTAAAGGTGCTGCCACTGAGGTTAACTCCGGCAGAAAGGTTTCCTGCCCAAAAATAATGCGCGCTTATGGAGGCGCCGAGTTGGGAGGTTTTGAGCTCGTTCAGACGACCGTTGTAGTTAAACTCTTCCGTCCGAACGGTAAACCCTAACATGTTGCCCGACAGCGGCAGATTGAAGGCGATGGGTATCTGCGGGGCGTAGTTGTGCAAGTTGACCATAAGGCGCCCCTTGAGCGATTGCGCAGGCGCCAGAGTATGCGCTAAGGCGACGAGGAGGAGTACAGCAATATTTTTCATGGTAGAAGCCCTTTTATTTGCGGGAGCAAGATGCGATTTTTTTCCCGTTTCTAAGGCTTTTAGTGCGGACGCCGCCCTGTTGGGAAGCGTCATCCCGGCAGGGTCGTACTTTTGTCTCTCGAAATGAACGCGCCACGATACGATGAGTTTGGCTTCGTCCTGCCCGAGCCGACGCCGCCTTCGGAGCCGCACGTACCGATGCGGCAACAGTTTCCGTCGGCAGGGTCGGCGTATTTGGGCGGCCAAAGCGACGGATGGGAATACCGCAGCGTGTTTGCCGGCAAAACGCTGGCCGATACGTTCGAGATGATCCGGCGCTTTTTGCAGGAGGAAGGCTATGGCGATATCCCGTTGCCAGCCAATGCGGCAGAGCTGAAGTTATTTCGTCGCCCGCGTTCGCCTCAGTTGGAGCTGTTTGGGGAATACGGGTACGTCCATAACCCTATCAAAATCCTGTTTCCACGCGACGCCAAATTGCGCAATGCGCTCATTTTGTGCGTGTACAACGAACAAGCGCCCAACCACTTGCTGCGCTTTCACGGGGTGCTGCCGCAGAAGTAGGAATTATGAGATGACCCAAAAATCTGAACACTAGATTAAGTCAGGCCCATGTCTGCCTTTTTTAGACCACCTCACCCGTGCAAAAGATGCTTCATCACTGCCCGACCTTAGCCCAGCGCCCGGCCGCTGCGCCGCGTGAAAGTCCAGAGCCTTATGTTTGTGTGAGTGGTGCATGGATGTGTGATTTTGAATAATTTCCGCTCAACGCCCACTTTCCCGCCGTACGACCGCTTAGGGAGTATGGACGGGAAAGTAGAGTTAGCGGAACGATGTTGCTTTTCACCCTCATAACCAGTGGCAAAGATGCAGCCCTCGAGCCAAAAATGCAAGCGCCTGAGCCCACTTTTTTTGCTATTTGGCGACAAAACAGCACTTTCCTCGAAGGATTTCCTTCACTGCAGACGACGCCGAGGGCCGCAGAGGAACCCAGAGCGCATAGTACTGTGAAAGGACGGGGGAAAAGCCTTTCCTTGAGACGCTAAGAACACAGTATAAAGGCCTATTCATCAAGAGCCTTCTGCATTTGCCAAATTTTCTGTTTTTTTGTTTCTACTGCAGAAAATGCGGAGGGAAATGCTTCCATTGATCTCAGCACCCTCTGTGGTTTATACTTGTGTTATTGTACATATCCGGTGGCATCCGGCGGCTTATCCGATTTTTACCAGTTGAGCCAAAAGCCTCCCTGGCCACTCGTGGAATAATGCCCTCTGGTACACCCTTCAATAAAGGCTAAATTTTCAGGATAAACCTCAGAAACGTGAACCTCTGCGATTTTATCGTGGAAAGGATGAGCAATTCCTGCTAAAATTAAGCGATCTGCGTAAACAAGCATATCAAAGGAATACTTCACTACATCCATGGATGAAACTTTTCTCTTTAATACTCCAAAAACCGGGAAAGGACGGCCTCTAAAAGTTTCGGAAGATCTAAAATACAGTTTGGGAATACAATTCAGTCCCGAATTAATGCGCTGGATTTGGAATACTCTCGTCTCGAAGTATTCGTGAGGTAAAGAAGGAACAGTGAGTCTGTAGATAAAGTCAGGTTCCATTCTGCTCCACGCAGTCCAAGAGTAAGTATAACTCTCATCCATATGAATGTCGTTTAACTCAAAAATCCTACCCATAGTCATTCTGAACGAGTCTACTACTATGACA
>JANWVR010000133.1 GCA_025056735.1 Saprospiraceae bacterium | reverse complement strand
CGAAGACCTCAAAGTGGCCATTCAGGCCAACCCCGAAAACGCCACCTATTGGGCCACCTACGGCCTGTGCGAATACCAACACGGGCTTTACGAACAGGCCATTGATACGCTGAGCCACGCCCTGACGCTCAACCCCAACCAGCCCGAAATGCAGAACGTGCGCGGCATGTCCTATTTCTTTCTGGAAAATTACCCCGCCGCCCAGGCTGACTTTGAAACGGTCGTGCGCCAAAAACCCGACTACGCCTACGGCTGGTACTTTCTGGGCCTGTGCCGAAAAATACAGGACGCCCCCGCAGAAGCCGTGCAATACCTGAACGAAGCCGTGCGCTTAGACCCCAACTTAGCCGAAGCCTACGCCATCCTGGGCGTTATCGCCTACGAACACAACCTCAACGACGAGGCCATCCGCCTGTGCCAGCAAGCCTTAGCCATCAAAGAGGTGCCCGTCGCCCAGGAATACCTGCAAAAAGCACAGCAGCAGGCCGGCCAATCGGGCGGGTTTTGGAATAAACTCTTCGGGGGGTGAAGGAGCCCTTTTTGCAAAGGGCTGGAACCGACCAAGATCATAGATTTGCAGTCGTATTTGTCTTTTTGTCAACGCTATGAAAAACGCCCTTGCTTTGCCCAAGATCGCCGGTATTTCGGTGTACATCCACTGGACTTTTGCCATTTTGATTGGCTGGATCGTGCTGACCAACCTGTGGCGCGGTTTGGATTGGCTGCATGTAAGTTGGATGGTGCTCTTCGTGTTGGGCCTGTTTGTCTGCGTAACGCTGCACGAATTGGGCCACGCGCTGGCGGCTCGCCGCTACGGCATTCGCACACAGGACATTACGCTTTACCCCATTGGCGGCGTGGCGCGGCTGGAGCGCATGCCCAGCAAGCCCACACACGAGCTGGTAGTGGCGCTGGCCGGGCCAGCAGTCAACATCGTGATCATGCTCATTCTATGGCCATTGATAGCAGATTTTGAGATGCCAAAAGAAGACGGCGCTGAGGTGTTTGTTATTGACCAGCATAACTTTCTGCCCATGCTGGGTATCGTCAATGTATGGCTCGCGATCTTCAACCTTATTCCGGCGTTTCCAATGGACGGCGGGCGCGTGTTGCGCGCGCTGCTTTCGATGCGCATGGATCGGGTTCGTGCCACAGAGATAGCGGCGTTTGTGGGGCAGGCCATTGCTGTTTTGTTTGTTTTTGCGGGTTTTTACGGTAACCCGTTTCTCATTTTTATCGGCCTGTTCGTCATCCTGGGGGCTCGGGCCGAAGCAGAGGCGGTGCGTTCGCAGTCGTTCTTAGAGGGCTTCACAGCGGGCGATGCGCTGATGACCAACTTCCAAACCCTGGACAAGCACCACACCATCCGCGATGCGGTAACGCTGTTGTTGGACGGTCAGGCGCGAACGTTTCTGGTGGTAGATGGCGACTTGCCTTATGGCGTGCTTACGCGCGATCACATCATCCGCGGCATCCAGTCGGAGGGCGAGGGCGCTCCCGTGCACAGTGTGGCCGATACGCGCTTGCATTACTTCGATATGCGCACTCCGTTAGAAGAGGTGCTGGAACACTTCCAACAGCGTCCGGGTTCCATCGTGCTGGTGCGCGATGGCCATCGCTTAGCCGGAATCATTGACTCGGAGAACATCTCAGAACTCATCATGGTCAACGCGGCACGACTCCGCATGGCGTAAGCTCAATATTCGATACCCGTATCCTCGTACAGTTCCCGGTTTTTAGCCCGGGTGTCTTGAGGTTTCTTCTCAATGCGCCCATCGGCGCCCTCCTCAATCTTGTAGATGCGCGCTTCTCCGTCGGTAGAGGGGGAAGAGGTATCCATGTTCTGGGTTTTTTCATCGCCGTATTTCTGAACGGCTTCTATCCATTTTGAACCTGCCTCCCAGGCCTCTCGCATGAAGGGCTTTAGCCGACTGATGTACGTGCCGGCATACTCGGGCAGTTCGACTAAATGTTTAAGTGTCTTAGACTCGCTGGCGGTTTGTTCGCCGATAATATGCGTCCTCTGCAGAAACCACAGCATAGATCCATACAAGAGCAGGGCAATGGAGGCTCCTAACAAACCGCCTATCGTCCTGTTAATGAACCCAATCCGAAACATCTGAAAAACACCCGAAGCTCCTTTGCCCGCTGCCCTAAAGAGCCCCCAGATAAACAGAACATTGACGATAAAAGCTATGGGAAGAATAATCGGTGAGTCGGACTCAAAGGCGGCTTTGAGAATGCGTGCCATCGTGGGAGCCATTTTATAGGCCAGCACTAAGCCAAAGGTGACGGACAGGAACCAGAAAACGATGCCAAAGATCCCTCTGTCCTTTCCGTACCAGAAGCCAAGAAGCGCAAAAGCAGCAGCAAGGATGTCAATAATCATAACGACAACCATTAGCGCAGCGCCCTAAACCGTTTAGAACGGCAGGTCATCGGTGTTCGTCGCTGGCGGCGCTGCAGTGTAATCGGGAAATGGATCAGCGGGTTGCTGTTCGGCGGCAGGCGCAGCAATGGCGTTGCCGTCCATCTTCTCAATGCGCCAGGCGTTCAAGTTGGTAAAATACTTACCCTGCCATTCGCGCCCGCGCAGGTCGAACGACACCTTAACAACGTCGCCTTCCTGGAAGGCGTCCAGCAGCTGGCAACGCTCTTGCACGGCCTGGAACTTAACATACTCCGCGTACTGTCCTGACGCCACCTCCAGCACAAACTCGCGCGTCTGGAACGTGGCCGTCTTCTGTTCGATGGGAAAAATGCGGTGCAATTTGCCAATTACTTCAAAAGCCATACCTCACAGTAGCGGCCAAACTTGTTTGGCCAATTTGGTTAAAAAATGAAAAAATGAAAAGAATGTTTTTCTATCGTTGCAGGTCCTTTTGCCAAGAGGTAGTTTTTTACTTTAAAATACGTTTCCCCAAAAGTAGCGGCCAAACTTGTTTGGCCGAATTGGTTAAAAAATGAGAAGAACGTTTTTCTATCGTTATAGGTACTCTTGCTAACAGGTTGTTTTTCCATTTAAAATACGTTTCCCCAAAAGTA
>JANWVR010000051.1 GCA_025056735.1 Saprospiraceae bacterium | reverse complement strand
CCATCATCTGGAGGATATTTACCGCATCCTTTTTGTGCGTGGACTAAGCATTCGCAGAGCAATTTTGCTCATCGAGGAACAGATAGAAAAGTCGGATTACCGAGATGAGGTGCTGCACTTTGTTCGCTCCAGCAAGCGTGGGCTGATGAAAGGATTTCGCTATGTCCACCACCCGCCCATGGCAGAAGACGGGCCAACCGACCCATCCCTTGTTGAAAAATACGACCAAGAGTGACCATTGCTCTGACCCAGGCCGGCAAACGCTTCGGATACGAGTGGATTTTTCGAGGCTTGACCTTCCGCTTCGAGGCCGGTGTTCGCTATGCCTTAAGCGGCCCCAACGGTTCTGGAAAGTCTACGCTAATGAAAGTGCTGTGCGGGCACCTATCGCTCTCAAAGGGCGAGATTCGGTTTGAAGAAAATGGCCAGGTGCTGGAGCCGGATGCCGTCTATCGCCGGGTGAGTATGGCGGCGCCCTATATCGAATTGATTGAGGAGCTAACCCTGAGCGAGTTAGTGCGCTTTCACGAGCGAATGCGGCCTTTCCGCCCAGGCATAACAGCGAAAAATGTACTTGATCTCCTTCAATTAAAAGGGGCGCGTCATAAAGCCATTCGATTCTTTAGTTCGGGCATGAAGCAGCGTGTTCGATTGGCATTAGCAATCTGCACGGAGGCGCCTGTACTGCTGTTGGACGAGCCTACGACCAACTTAGATGCCACAGGTGCGTATTGGTATGCTGAGCTGCTACATGCCCACAGCACGGGCCGTATCGTCGTCGTTGCGTCCAACATCCCAGATGATCTGCGGGAATGTACTCGCACGTTGTCTATATTGGACTATAAGAACTGAGTGCTCGCCGCCCCGTGTTACTTTTGTTCTCTACAGGCGTATTTTCGCCGTATGAGAAAACGATGGACCCTTCTGATTGGAGCGCTTGGCTTAGGTGGGGCCGTGCTTCTATCGGGGCAAAAGCTGCCTCATCACAACCAGCTTCTCTTCTCGCTCAACCAACGCCCGGATAGCTTGTGGCATCTCTTTGCCCCGCGCTTTCTGACGGCTTTCAACCCTACGGGCTACAACAATCAGCCCCAGTTCTTCTCCTCGTACGAGATTTATCTGACAGCACAACTGCCAACGGATACTGCGCAGACCGATATCTACGCCTTAGATCTGCTGCTGAACACCATCACACGGGTAACGGCTACTACTACACCGGAATATTCGCCTACCCGAATGCCCGATGGCAAACATTTCTCGGTGGTGCGCGTAGAGGCCGATAGTATCCAACGTCTCTGGGCGCTGCCTATAGATCGCCGAACGACAGGCTATCCATTGCTACCCGAAATAAAAGGCGTCGGCTATCATTGTTGGCTGCGCGATACCCTCCTGGCGCTCTTCTTAGTGGGAAATAATGATAGCCATACCCTTGCCATGGTGAACCCATTACAGCCAACCCTTCGGCGAATAGCGGTCGGCATCGGCCGTTGTCTGCAAAAAACAGCCGACGGGCGCCTGGCTTTTGTGCAAAAATTAAGCCCTCAGGAAGCTTTCTTGAAAGTCTATGACCCCCTGAGAGGTGTTGTAGAGACGCTTACCCAAATGCCAGAGGGCACGGAAGACTTCGCTCCTATGCCTGATGGGGCCTATCTGGCAGGCGAAGGCAGCCGCCTGCTCCAGTTCCATCCACGGCGACAAAACGGCGCCTGGACGCCCATTGCCGACCTGTCGCCATTTAATGTACGAAAAATCAGTCGCATCGCCGTCAGCCCAGATGGGCGGCTGCTCGTCGTCGTGGTACAGTAACGGCCATTGCTCCTCGTGTCAATCCACGGCCTCTACCCGATAGCCCTCTTTGCGCAACAGCGCGATGACTCCTCGCGTACCCCCTAAATGTCCTGCGCCAACAGCGAAAAACGTGGGTTGCTCGCGCATCATGCGCACGATGATGGGTATCCAATCCCGGTTACGCCGGTAAATAAGCGCTTCCTGAATAGTTGGCTCTTCGGCAAATGACTCGCGCGTCATGGCCTCCATACCCTGCAGGTCCTTCTGCTGGTACAGGGATACCATGCGGGCAAATTCCTCGCCTGCGTTACTCTCTTGACGCAGCTGCTCCACCAACATTCGCGCCTGAAGCGCATAAGGAATACTGTCAAAAAGGCTAAGCTGATATTCAATCGTCTCCAATCCAGCTGTAGCTATCTTCCGCTTGCGGGCCAACCGATACAGCTCCACTTCTACCGAAGTCATGCGCTTGTTCTCGCTCAGGTCGTTGCTCTCGCGCTCCAGCATAGAGGCAACAAACATCGGCTTCATCCGCTCCAGTGTGGACATAGGCAACATGCTGCGCTTGGACACCTGCTCGCGCACCAACGCATAGTCCTCCTCCGACAGCAAATTGCGCAGAGTTTGACCGCCACTCATGAAAGTTTTACTCATCACCTTAAACACAGCCAATCCTCCCATCTCCTTGAGGTCAATTTCAAATGCAATGCGCCCCACCCGGCTCAAGGCCTCTCGCGTCGCATTGCTCACGGCAAATTGCTCTTTGGGAATGAGGTGTATCGTACCCAACAGGTAGGAGGGCTGTCTCAGACCCTTACCGCTGACTTTCCAAAGTAGCGCCCTTTCCTTTGGCGCCAACGCCTCCGGAGCGAGAACAGCTTTTGAAGCAGAACCACACGACCAGACCAGCCCGCCCGCTGCGAGTAATGCCAGTACTCGCCAAAAGAATGACATAAGGTTTTGGCTCAAAAATGATCAGGGAAGTGCATAGAAAGTAACCTGCTTAGAGGTCTTCTTGCCGTCGTGATCTATTTGAGCAAAGACCTCCAAAATCAGGTCTGTGCGCTCGGTCATCGTGTTTTCCCAGGACTTTTCGAGTGTAAACGATTTCTTGTGGTCGTGCGAGTCCTCTACAAATAGGATCTGGCCGTTCGACTTTTTTCGGATCTCAATGGCCCACCCATGAAGTGTCGCCGGGCTGGTAATTTTGGCTCTTATGGGCACTTGCTCGCCCCTGCGAAACTGCTGCCCTTCGCGCGGCGAGATAATCTCAATACTTACATCGCCTTCGTTGACACTATCGTGTTTGTGGCAGGCATTAAACATTATTGCGCAAATAAGCAAGACGCTGGAATAAAAACGGTAAAATCTCATGAAAAGTACAATCAGTTGAGTGCAAAGATATAGAGCGAAATAATGGTTTTGCGCGCACGGAGCAACCGCTTACCTAAAGCCACATGTAACACTTTTTAAACGGCAAAAGACCGAGATAGGTTTGCCAAATCAGCATTGTTTTGTCGTCCGTACTTAGATGAAGGCTTCTTATAAGAGCACATAAGCCTTTCCATAAAGCGCTCTTGGCGCCCTTGATTAGGACAACGCTTTGACCATCCATAAGCATTGCACTAAGTCTTGCCAGGCACTGGAAATATTTTCTGTTTAGGATCTCCCTCAGGTATTTTTTAAGTTCCGTGCCGTTTTGTCGTCGTTGTATATTGGATAGTTGCGATTTTCATGTAGAAGCGAACGTTTAAAAGATGAAGCGCATTGGTTTTCTATACGGCATCAGCCATTTTGAGACGTTGGTCAAGAGGGGCAACCACTACGTGGACAGGACGATGTACTTGGCCAAGATGGAAGACCTGGACACGCGGTACCATTTCTTCTTGTGTCCGCGTCGTTTTGGTAAGAGTCTGGCGATGTCGGTGATGGAATACTACTCCGGCAAACAGCACCGCGACAAGTTCGAGGAGTTGTTTGGGCGTTACAATATCGGGCAGCAGCCGACGGCGGGAGCAACTGCTTATGTGGTATTAAAATTTGATTTTAGCGGTATCATAACCTCATCATTGAGCGATATTTCTAAGACTTTTTTGGCTAAAGTTCGATATGGAGTTGTAAGCCTGATGGCAGCTCATGCCGAATATTTTGATGAGGAGGATGTCGCGCTCATCGAAAAAGAAGAGGGCGCTGCACAAGTGATGACTCGTTTTTTTTAAATTTTGCGACAAAAGGCTCCGAACGAGAAGTTCTTCCTGCTAATTGACGAATACGACCATTTCACCAACGAGTTCATTGCCTTCTCTTTTCATGACTTCAAGACGAGTTTCAGCCGAAATGGTATTGTTTGGAAGTTTTTCGAGGTGGTCAAGGAGGGCACGCAGAGCGGCATCATAGACCGTATTTTCGCTACGAGTGTTTCGCCTGTAACGTTGGACAGCCTGACGAGCGGTTGCAATATCAGCACGAACCTGTCGCTGCGGTCCGGCATGCACGATTTCATGGGTTTCACGGAGGTGGAGGTAGCCGAAATCCTGCGATTGGCCGACGTGCCCTACGAGCAATTAGAACGGATGTTGGCCGATGTGCGCGCTTGGTACAACGGGTATTTGTTCTCCGACGAAGGTGCCCATTGGCTCGGTTAGGGGCGGTAGTGGAGGAGGATTGTGCGCAGTTGCGGCGTTATTTGTCGCATCCGGATGTAGTGGCGCAGGGCGACTTTGTGGCGTACCTTTAGGTGGTTTTGGGTTACAACATCGAGCGGGTGGAGGAGGAGCGGCTGGAAGAATGACCGCTATCATTATGTGCTCATTAAGGCAGGCGGTCGAAGTCAGTCGTCAAAGGCGTCGTTTGTTTCCAGCGCTGTTTCACCGTTTGTAGGAGATTTTCGAGCAGTGGAGGGGTGGCCAGTGAAGTGTTTGAGCATGATAATCTCGCGCTGTGTGAGTTCGCGAAAGGCGCCGCGCTGTAAGTTTTTTTTCGTCAGTCCAGCGTAGTAAAAGCGGTCGAGTTTTCGGACGCGATAGCCCAGTGCCTCGAACAGGCGGCGGACAACGCGATTGCGGCCTTCGGTAATTTCGAGCTCAACGACGTCTTTCTTAGGCTGCTCGACGGAGTAGCGTACCCAGTTTACCTGGAGTGGGCCGTCCTCCAGCTCGACGCCCTGAACAATGCGGTTGAAGTCTGCTTGAGAGAGCGGTCGGTCGAGGCCGACGCGATACTGTTTTTGCACCTGGCTACTGGGGTGCATGAGTTTGGCCGCTAGCTCGCCATCGTTGGTCAGCAGCAGCAGACCGGTGGTGTCGCGATCAAGGCGTCCTACCGGGTAAATGCGCTCTGGGAAGCTAGGGTCTACTAAATCAAGCACAGTGGGTCGTCCAAGTTCGTCGGAGGTGGTGGTAATGAGGCCCTTTGGCTTATTGAGCAACACATACACCAAACGCTCCTGTATTCGCATCAATTGGCCTTCGCAATGAATGACGTCACCTTCTTGTACGCGGTAGTAGGGTTCCAGTTTGACTTCTCCGTTGACCGTTACAAGGCCCTTCTCAATGTATTCAACAGCCTTTCGGCGAGAGGCTAACCCGCAGTGAGAGAGGTATTTGTTTAGCGGCATTCCCACCCCTGAAGGTAGGGGCGGTTTAGGCTTTCGTTCGATGTGGAAGGTTTCTTTGGGCGCTGGTTTTCGATTAGAGGGCTTTTTTTTGAAGCCGCTGCGGTCAGGGCCAGAAGGTTTCCGATATCCGCCTTCAGAGCGTTCGCGAAAAGGGCGTTTGCCGTAATCAGCGCTGCTCTTATCACGGTCTTGCCAGGCACGCCGCTCATAGCTGTCGCGTCGTTCATAGGGTCGGACTTCGCTGCTGTCGCGTCGTTCGCGTCGTTCGTAAGGTCGGCCTTCGCCGCGCTCGCGAAAAGGACGGTGTTCAGCGGGTCTTTCTGACTCAAGGCGCTGTTTCAGCGGCGAGTCGGCAGTTCTTTGGATGCGCGGTCGGCGCTTCTTTTCCTCCATGAATGAGTTGTCTTTGAGAAAACTATTGCAATAGGCGGCAAATATGCGATAAAAGGTCGGGGCGTCAGTGTTAATTTAAGATATGCGCTCAAATTTTTCTTGCAAGTAGAGTTGAGGCCGGCTTAGCGTCGGCGTCCTGTCTCGATTTCGGCTAATTTTTTCATTAGCCAGTTTTTAGGCATAGCATATGAGGTTTGACTAACGCGCTGGCGCAGTCGTTCAAGGGCCTTTTTGTCGGAAGGCGCGAGGGTAGAGAGTTTTTTGACTAAGCTGATGAAATTCATGTATTCGCGCTTTAAATTTTTGGAAATGACCTTGTTGCGCAGCAGAAAAACACGGAAGCTCTCAATGAGAGAGTCTAAAGCTAAATGCTCTTCCATTTCATAGTAAGTGCGCAGTAGGATGGATTTGGCGCCCAAAGCAT
This sequence comes from Saprospiraceae bacterium, assembly GCA_025056735.1. GTDB lineage: Bacteria > Bacteroidota > Bacteroidia > Chitinophagales > Saprospiraceae > M3007. The sequence continues at coordinate 38,962 of JANWVR010000051.1, read as the reverse complement.
ATACGACATCGCTGTATTCGACATCGCGAAGGCATTCGATGACGCGATCGTAATTCTTTTGATAAAAATAGACGTAGGCAAGGTTGAAAGTGCGGGCGTTTTCGCGGATGCGGGCAGGCAAATAATCGGCGTATTGGCGAATGAACCGTTCGGTCCACTCGTATTGCCCGGCACCGAGACTGACGGTGATGAAATTCTTGAAGACGGCTTCAGGTATCTGGTTATTCTCGATGAGCAGGTCTCGCTCCACCATGTTTTTGATGAGTTCGAAGTAACGGTAGTAGTAGGGCGTATTGCCCTGATTGATTTTGAGTGCGCAGTAGTTTTGGGCGATGAAGTAGCACTCGCGCAGGTCAGCGCGAGCCAGTTGACTGTCTTTGTGGTCGAGGAGCCGGACGAGTTGTTCAAAGTGGGTTTCATTCTCGATTTCAGCGAAGCAAGTGATGATTTTTTGAAAAATGCGAATGAGCGGTGCTTCGTCGAAGCGCGGGTCGTTGAGGTAGTCCCAAAAGCCCGGAATTACAGGAAGTTCGTGTTCGCTGGCTCGGAAACCTCGAAAGAGCAGCCAGTCAATGTAAAGTTTGAGTTTTTGCGCTAAGTAGAAGCATTCTAAATGGAAGTCAGCGGCGATGAGTTTTTCCGAAAAACCGGCGGTAGCTACCTGTTTGGAAGCGCGCGCGAAAATGTTCCAATGCCTGCGGTATTGAGCGTAATGATACTCGACGGATTTTCCCGGGTGTTCCTCGATAAGGTGGTCAATAGTTCGTTCGGTAGCAGCCATGTGTTTGGGCAGGTCGAAGCGCTCGAGGGCGCGCTGCAGGTCAAGCGCCTCTCCCAAAGGATCCTGTGCGCGCATTTCAGCCACCAAAAAGCGCTGGGTCAGTTGTGTCAGGTCGGACATCAACCGTCGCAGATGAGCGTCGTCGTAAGTTCGGCTAGGATAGAGCGCTTTCCAGATGGTAGGCTTGTCTAAAGAAAGCGCCTTGTCCGGCGACTTGCGCAAAGTGGCGTCCAACACATCGAATAGACGACTAACGTCGTCCTGATCGTTGAGGTAAGGCGAGTGCACAAACTTGCGCAGACGGTTGCGCTCCGGCTTTGATAGCGCGCCCAGCAAGGAAAGCAGTTTATCGCTCAACATGAGAGAAAAGCACGGCGATAGGCAAAGATAGCGCCCTGCTTTTCAGAGAAAAACGAGAGATTGGACAACTTTTTTTTCGCCGACAAGTTTCATAAAAAGTTGAGACGCGCGCAGAGGAATGCTGGCATTTTTGCATGGTCGAGGTCTGTTCAAAAATCCGTTTTATGAAAAAAGAAATAACGCGCTCGATTTTTGGTCTTCTTGCACTCTTCGCCTTGGCCTTGCCAACGGCAGTGGATTTGCCGGCGCAATGCCAGCGCGTAGGGTTTGTAGCGGCTTCCGATATGGGCTGCGGAGCGCGCATCGTAGATTTGAACAGTGGCCAACTGCTGCTGGCGGTGTCGGGGGCAGAGGCTTTGCCTGCCGGCAAAGTATTTCGTTTCTCTGCGATACCTGCGGTGTTGCCGTCGGGTTGCCTTCCGGAAACATCGCCCACAGTGGCGCTCACGTGCGTGACGGATACGCTGCCGTGCGAGGCGAGTTTTACCTACGCTGTCAGCCCTCAGAACGCCTTTCGGTTGTTTTTTGAAGCTAAAATCTATGACCCGAACACCCAGAAATGCCGTTGGACTTTCAGCGACGGGGGTACTGCGGAAGGGCGCTCAGTGCAATACACGTTTGCCCAGGAAGGCTACTACAACGTGTGCCTGACGCTTACGGACAACAACGGCTGCCAGACCCAACAATGTCGCTCGATATGGGTCAGTGCTACTAATCCGAATGCTTGCGGCTATGAAGTGCAACTCACGGCCGTGGGCGCCAAACTGCATGGCCAGTTGATCCCTTCCAGTGCGTCATCGCCGGCGCTTCAATCGGTGCGGTGGTTTTTAGCCAAAACAGGTGCTACGTTGTCAAATGCGCCTGTCTTCACGACGCTGCTCCCGGGAGAAGGCACCTATTATATCTGCGCGCAGTACGAGACCAAAAATCCAAAATGCGTGGCGACACGATGCCAGCTCGTCAGCGTGGCTTCTTCGCAGTGTATGCAGCCTCAGCTGGCGCAGTTGATGGCCAACCAGATGTGTCCGTCGTTCTTTGCGCCGGTATGTGGGTGCAACGGCATCACTTACCCGAATGAGTGCGCAGCCATGGCAGCGGGTATTACCCAATGGTGGGCGGGCGAATGTGGCGCCCCTGGCGGCGGCAACTGCGCTGCCGACTTGACAACGCAGTCCCTCTCCGGTACGCCAGCAAACGGATATTGGGTGCGCTTCCACAACCGATCCGCCGGCGCATATCAGGCCGTCCAGGTGGACTTCGGCGACGGATCACCTTTGTGGATTGGCTCTGCCGCAGACACCATCATAGACCACCACTATGCTAAAAGCGGTCTGTACCGGGTCAACCTGACCGTCTGGCGCAATAATCAGTGCGTCTCTTCGGTAGAACGCATCGTAGCCACCGACGCGGCCAGCTGGCAGGCCGACAATAGCCCAGCCCTCACAGACTATGTCTTCCCGGGCGATGCCAATGGCGATCGCCAGGCCAACGCATACGATTTGCTCCAGCTGGGCTTAGGCTTCACGCGCACTGGCGCCCCTCGACCGTTCGCAACTACGGCCTGGGCACCTCAATTCGCACCCAACTGGACAGCCGCCGCTAGCTCGCCGGTCAACTTTAAACATGCCGACACTGACGGTAATGGCGTCATCAACGAATTTGACCGGGCCGCTATCGAACGAAACTACGCACCCATTGGGGCCGCCGAAACTTCAACGACAGACGCTGGCGTGCCAGTTTGGCTGCGCTTTGCGCAGGACTCCATCGTAATCAATCCGCAAAATCCCGCACCTATAGTCATTTCTGCCGATGTCAAAATCGGCCATATCGCCGCACCTGTACATCAGCTGTATGGACTGGCTTTTGCCCTCAAGTATCCCGAATTTATCGGGCACGATCCCGAGGTTCTTTACAGCAATAATTCTTTTTTAGGCACCTTCGGTGATATTCTGCTGCTTACCCGAGATATTTACTCGCGCCGCCAGATGGACCTGGGCTTCGCCCGCAAAAATGGCCAGGCTGTGTCGGGTTATGGCAGCCTGGCGCGGGTTAACTTTGCTACGGACTTTGTCATTATCATTGATGTCATCGAACGCACGGGTGCGTTGCGGGTGCCATTTACCGTCCCTGTTATAGGCGTGCGCGGCATCAATGCGCAAGGGCAGCCGTTAGCGCTGCGCGGCGCCGTGCTCGACACGCTATGGATTATTTTAGACCAGTCGGTCACTAACGAAAACCACACCCCGGCTTCGACGATAGAGGCAATCGTATATCCCAATCCAACCGCTGGTGACGTGTGGGTAGCGGTTGGCAACACGACGTTAGAGCGCGTGGAGGTATTCGACATGCTGGGGCATTTGGTGGAGAATCACCGCCCAACAGGCGTGCACACTACGCGCATGGAGACTCACGGCTGGCGCAAGGGACTGTACGTGCTGCGCATATATACGCGCGAAGGCGTTGCAGAAAAACGATTGGCCGTCCATTAGAGACCGCAAAGGTGTGACATGTACAAGGCTTCGCCGGCCCGGCGGGCGCCCAAAAAGGCGGCGAATACCTACGTTTGCGGTTGGTAAAACGTGTCTCGCATGCGCCGCACCTATCAGATTGTCTTCTCCGAGTATGCAGGAACTGAAGCCCTTCCGCCTGACGACCGCCAGCTGTTGGCGGCTGCGGTGAATGCCTTAGAAAAATCTTATGCGCCTTACTCCGGGTTTCGCGTAGGGGCAGCTGCCCGGCTCTCTAACGGCGCTGTGGTGAGCGGTGCTAATTTTGAAAACGTGGCTTACCCTATGTGCCTGTGTGCTGAGCGATCCACAGTGGCGGCAGCTTTAAGTCAATACCCCGAAGCGCGCATCACGACGTTAGCAGTAACCGCTGCTTCGACTAAACACCCAGTTACTTCCCCAGCGATGCCTTGTGGCGCCTGCCGTCAGGTGCTCTTCGAGGTCGAACAAAAGTACGGGCAACCCCTACGCCTCATTTTGCAAGGACAAGCTGGCCCTATATGGGTGTTTGAGCGCGTTAGTGACCTGTTACCCCTGGCATTTGGACCAGAAATGCTGCGCTTCGTTTAGAGTGTGTCTAAATTAAAAGGCCCCTACAGCGACCTTCAAACCGTCTTTTAGCCATTGCGTTTCCCAATTTAGCTTTGCGCCCAAAGAATACTGCCTTTCTTAGACTTGACTCTGTTTCAAAACTTGACGACAAGCATGAGCTGGTTCACCCGATTTATCACATCTTCCATAGGTCAGAAGTTCGTTATGGCCCTCACGGGGCTGTTTCTTATCCTGTTTCTATTCGTGCATTTAGCCGGCAACCTTCAATTACTTAAGCAGGACGGCGGCGAAGCATTCAATACTTACGCCCATTTCATGACGACCAATCCGCTGATTAAGACGATTTCATATTTGCTTTACACCTCTATTCTGTTGCACAGTGTGCAAGGCCTCCTGCTTTGGCGTTACAACCGGGCGGCACGCGGTCAACAGCGCTATGCCGTATCTTACACGAGGCCGGAAGAGCGCCCAGCGCGCAGTATGGCCTGGGTGGGCATCATCATTTTTGTCTTCATACTCATTCACCTCTACCAGTTCTGGTTCCAGATGCATTGGGGCGAGCTCGAAATGAAAACCTACGCCGGCTATCCGCATGAGGTGAAAGACCTGTATTCGCTCGTCAGCGCCACGTATCAAGACCCATTCTTTGTGATCTTCTATGCAGCCTGCATGGTCGTTGTAGGCATCCACTTATGGCACGGATTCTGGTCGGCCTTCCATACCCTCGGCTTAGGGCATCGCAAGTACGTGCCTGCCGTTCGTTTCATCGGTATGGCCTATGCCGTGATCATCCCGCTTTTGTTTGCCATCATTCCGGTCGTCATGTACCTGAGAGGTTGAGGTAGCCGCTCTTTCGTTTTTTTAATTGAAATTATTAAAGCGCAGTCCTATGATATCTACCGACATTAAGAAGTTGGACGCCAAAATTCCCGCAGGACCTTTGGCGGAAAAGTGGGAAAACTATAAAGGCCATGTGCCGTTGGTATCGGCCAACAACAAGCGCCGAATAGACGTAATTATTGTAGGCACGGGTTTGGCCGGCGCCTCAGCAGCGGCATCGCTGGGCGAGCTAGGCTACAACGTGAAGGTGTTTACCTTTCACGACAGCCCGCGCCGCGCTCACTCTATTGCGGCGCAGGGCGGCATCAATGCAGCCAAAAACTACCGCAACGACGGCGACTCGGTGTATCGTCTTTTTTATGACACCATCAAAGGCGGCGACTACCGCGCGCGGGAGGCCAATGTGTACCGACTGGCTGAAGTGTCGGTCAATATTATTGACCAGTGTGTGGCCCAGGGCGTGCCCTTTGCGCGCGATTACGGCGGCCTGTTGGACAACCGCTCTTTTGGTGGGACGCTCGTTTCCCGAACGTTTTATGCGCGTGGCCAGACTGGCCAACAGCTGCTCATTGGCGCTTACCAGGCCCTTTGCCGTCAGGTCGCGCTGGGCTCGGTAAAGCTCTACAACCGCCATGAAATGCTCGATGTGGTCATCGTGGACGGTAAATGCCGAGGTATCATCGCGCGCAATTTACTTACCGGCCAGCTGGAGCGCCACAGCGCCCATGCCGTCGTCTTGTGTACGGGCGGCTACGGCAACGTCTTCTACCTGAGCACGAATGCTATGTTGTGCAATGTAACCGCTGCCTGGCGTGCGCATCGGCGCGGTGCTTTCTTCGGCAACCCTTGCTTTACGCAAATACATCCGACGTGCATCCCCGTTTCAGGCGACTATCAATCGAAACTCACCCTCATGTCGGAGTCGCTGCGCAACGACGGGCGCTGCTGGGTGCCCAAAGACCCTGCCGATACCAAAAAACACCCCAACGAAATACCGGAAGAAGCCCGCGACTACTATTTAGAGCGTCGCTATCCATCTTTTGGCAACTTAGTGCCGCGCGACATCGCCAGCCGGGCCGCCAAGGCTGAGTGCGATGCCGGCAAAGGCGTCGGTCCAACTGGCTTAGCCGTGTACTTAGACTTTGCCGACGCCATCAAGCGCTATGGCCGCGACACCATCGCTGCCCGCTATGGCAACCTCTTTGAAATGTACGAAAAAATTACGGGCGACAATCCCTACGAGGTGCCTATGCGCATCTACCCGGCCGTGCACTACACGATGGGTGGGCTGTGGGTGGACTACGAACTTATGACTACTGTCCCCGGCCTCTATGCCGCCGGCGAAGCCAATTTCAGCGACCACGGCGCCAACCGTCTGGGTGCCTCTGCCCTCATGCAAGGGCTGGCCGACGGCTACTTCGTCCTGCCTTACACTATTGGCGCATATCTGAGCAAAGAAATCCGCACCGGCCCCATCCCCACTAACCTGCCCGAATTCGAACGCACCGAAAAAGAAGTCGCCGACCGCATCCATCGCCTGATGAGCATCGGCGGCCATGAAAGCGCCGAGTCCTTCCATCGTCGCCTGGGCAAAATCATGTGGGATAAATGCGGCATGGCGCGCAATGAAAAAGGCCTGAAAGAGGCCATCGGCGAGATCCGAACCCTGCGTGAAGAATTCTGGAAAAACCTTTACGTGCCTGGCCGCAGCGACGAGTTCAACCCAGAGCTCGAAAAAGCCTGGCGTGTGGCCGACTTCCTGGAATTGGGCGAACTCATGTGCATAGATGCTCTGCACCGCAACGAGAGCTGCGGCGGCCACTTCCGCGAGGAGTACCAGACCGCCGACGGCGAAGCCCTGCGCGACGACAACAACTATAAGTACGTCGCTGCGTGGGAATGGAGCGGCGAAGGTGCACAGCCCGTGCTACATAAGGAGCCCCTCATCTACGAAGAGGTCGAAATAGCCCAACGCAGCTACAAATAATCGCAACGCCAAACAGCGATACATTCAAAAAAGACTTTAACCGTCATGAAACTTACGCTCAAAATCTGGCGCCAGGGCGGCAAATACAAAGGCGAGTTTGTTACTTACCAGCTCGACAACGTCAATGAGCACATGTCCTTTCTGGAAATGCTCGACGTGCTCAATGAGCAGCTCATCCGCCAAAAAGAGGAGCCCATTGCCTTCGAACACGACTGCCGCGAGGGCATTTGCGGCACCTGCTCTTTGGTTATTAACGGACGTCCGCATGGGCCGCTCAAAGGCACAACTACGTGTCAGTTGCACATGCGCATGTTTAAAGATGGCGAGACCATCGTCATCGAGCCGTTCCGCGCGAAGGCGTTCCCAGTCATCCGCGATCTGGTGGTAGATCGTTCGGCTTTCGATCGCATTATTCAGGCCGGTGGTTACGTCAGCGTTAATACTGGCCAGGCGCCTGAGGCCAACAGCATACCTATTGAGAAAGAAGTCGCCAGCCGCGCCTTCGATGCCGCTGCCTGTATCGGCTGCGGTGCGTGCGTAGCAGCCTGCCCGAATGCCTCTGCGATGCTCTTCACGGCCGCGAAAGTCAGCCATCTGGCCCTATTGCCGCAAGGGCAGGTGGAGCGCAAGCGCCGCGTGCTGCGCATGGTAGCGCAAATGGACAAAGAAGGCTTTGGTCGTTGCTCCAACGTCAAGGCATGCGAGGCCGAGTGCCCAAAGGAAATCTCCGTGAGCAACATCGCCCGCATGAACCGCGAGTACCTATTTGCCGCACTGGCCAGCGAAACAATGGCCTGACGCTGTCCGCAGCGCCAACACAACAGATACACAGCATGGAGCGGCTTTCCTTCGAGGGCCGCTTTATGCCTTCATCCTAGCTCCGCAAAGCCCGCTGCAGCTGCCGCCGATGCCGCGCTAAATGCGCCTCAAAAAAGGCCAGCATGCCCGCCCAACTCAACCGTCCAACTAAAGGATGCCGGTAAACGGCCTTGTCGCATAGGCTGTCGGGCATGTTCTCCAAAAAAGAGCGCCACGCTGCGTTTGCTTGCTGCCATTGCTGGCGCGTTTGGTCCAGTGTAGCAAAAATCGGCAAATGCTGCTCGCCCACCACATCCGGCGCGCGAAACTTGAGGGGCGTACCCAGATATGCCTGCAAAACCAGCAGATTGCGCCATTCGCGCCAGCCCGCCTTATGCAACTCCGGTTGAAAACTCAGCTTCTTCTGCACGTAGCGCAAAGCCAGCGACTCCACCAAAATCAAGTGGTGGGCCACCTGCATAGCTGACCAGCTGCCCGGCGCCGGCGCGCGGTTGAGTCGCTCATCGTCATAAGGCGCCATTAGGCGCAACAGCGCCTCTCCCCGTTGTTGATAGGCAGCGTACTTCTGCAGAAGCCGGTTTTTATTGATAGGCATGGCGACAGATTTGTTCTAAAGGAAAAAATGACCTTTAAAGCGGCCTGAATACAACAAAGGGCGCGCTTTTGGGCTTAAAAGTCCGTTCTTTACGCCAGACCAAAAACTTTTTTTTCATATTTGCCTGAATGCAAGCCCAGGCCACCTCTGAGCAATTTCTCCTGCCGCGACTTTTGGGCGCGCTTATCCTGCTGCTCTGGCTGCAGGCGGAAGCCTTTAGCCAGCCAGAGGTCACCGCTGCCACGCGCTTTCGCGTGGTGGACGCGCGCTATGTAGAGGCCGTTGCGCAGCCCGGCGAAACCGTGCCTGACCTGCTGGCCCGCTTTGGATTGGACGGCTACACCTGCAACGCTACCGAGTTCTTCCGGATTAACAGCCTCAAAGAAGACTATCGCCTGAAAGCCAAAACCACCTATCGCCTCCCAATACAAATCGTTGACTATGACGGCAAAACCGTGCGCTCCACGTTGGGCATTGACAGCTGGCAGATAGCTTCCAACATTGTTGAGTTTAATAAGCAAGCTTTAGCCAAAGGCTTGCGCGACCGCAGTTTCTTAGACGACAAAGAGCTCTGGGTACCCTGGCACGAACTCCACTGCCGCGACGAACAACCGGCAGCAGCGGCGGCCAGCGTCGCCCCGCCGGCGCTTGCGGGCGAAATGAAAAAGGAAGCCGCCGCTGCCGCCGCTGCCAAACGCATCTTTCCCATCTTCGGCGCCGAATACCAGCACGTGCCGTTGCTTAGCCAGCGCTTCAAAGGGGAGGTCTTCTACATCATCAGCGGCCACGGTGGCCCTGACGTCGGAGCCGAAGGCAGACGCGAAGGCCACACCCTGTGCGAAGACGAATACGCCTACGACGTCTCGCTCCGATTGGCCCGCCTGCTGATCAGTCACGGCGCTACGGCCTATATGATCGTGCGCGACAACAACGACGGCATCCGAAACGACGCCTTCCTCCCCTGCGACAAAGACGAGGTCATTTGGGGCGACCAACCTATTGCTTACGACCAGAAAGAACGCCTCCTGCAGCGCACCAACTTAGTCAACCAGCTGGCTGAGGCGCACCAAAAATCGGGCGCCAAGAAGCAAACCCTCGTTGAAATCCACGTGGACTCGCGCCATCAGACCCAGGAAATTGACGTGTTCTTCTACTATCGCCCCGGTTGCGAACAAAGCAAAGCCCTGGCTATCAACATGCAGCGCGTCATGCAGGTTAAATACTCGCGTTACCGGGCACACAAAAACTACAAAGGCTCCGTTACCGCGCGCGGACTGCTCACCCTGCGCGAAACCCAAATTCCTATCGGCGTTTACATCGAACTGGGCAATATCCGGAACAGCTGGGATCAGCGCCGCCTGATAAAACCGCGCAACCGACAACTGCTCGCCGAATGGCTCTTCGAGGCTTTTTAAGGTGCAAAGACGGCTGCCCGCATTATTTCATTTCACGACATCTCCTCTGCAACGCGCGCAAAAACATACCGCATTTCTGCTGCTATCTGGCGGCAGCGTGCGTCGTAGGTGGCCGTCTCTTCGGGCGTATCGTCAGCGGCCTTAGGGTCGTCGTACGTGAGGGCGAAGCGCCGCTCAGCGCCGAAGACGACCGGGCAATTTTCCTCGGCCTGAGCACACGTCATCACGGCAGCAAAGCCCTCGCGAGGGTTAGGGGGCTGGTCGTAAACCTTAGAAAAAGCCACTATCGGACCAGCGCCGTCGGCGTAATAGAGTAGATAAACCGGGTTTTCACTTTTTGTAATAGCAACAGCCTTCAAGCCGGCGCGCTCTAATGCAGCCACAGTGCGCGGATTGCATGCCGTTGCTTCCGTGCCGCCCGAATAGCATTCTACCGGCGCAAGACCATAGCGGTGCGCAGCCACCTGCGCCCACGCCTGCGCCAAATGGCTGCGGCGCGAGTTATGGGTGCAAATGAAATTGAGGCGAACCGTGCGGCCCAAGCGCAAAACCTCGGCAAGGTAGGCCGCAAGCGCGTGCAGCAGGGGAAGGCGCTCTGAGGGGACGGCCTCCCCTTGCATTAGGCGCAAGTATTCTTCTATGGAAGGGAAAAGCGGCTGACGCATGGTTAAGTCAAATCTGGCGGCGGTCTTCCGCCAAAGAAATGTTCATTGCTATGCTACTGCCTCCTCCGCCCAGTCGCCAATGTTGCGCGTTTGCGCATCGAAGCCGACGGCCAGCAGGGTAACGGGTTTTCCGCGGTGCAGATAGGCCTCGTGGTAACCTCTTTCTTTGATTTGCTGCATGGCCTCGGCGGCAGCGCCTACTTTGAATTCCATGACGTAGATGTGCCTGGGCGTTTCGGCCACGGCATCTATGTAGCCGCGGTTGGTTTGCACCTCACAGGCCACTGGGCCGCCTGTCAGATGGAGGGCCAGATAGATGACCGTCTGATAGTAGGCTTCCCACAGTTTGAGGTCGTCGCTTTCGACGTACTGCTTGAGCAACCGATGCGAGATGTTGGCAAAGATACTGCGCAACAGCGCGATGAATTCCGGCAAGTTGTGCTCTACTAAGGCTGCCCGGATTTGCTGCATGAGGGTGCCCACGGCGCTGACGGGCATGTCGGCGTAGGCCTGAAGGAGGCTGTCCATCAGCGAGGTGCGCACTTCGTAGTTGGGAAAGCCCAGCCGATAGGTTTGCTCGACGTCTTCGCGGATGATTTCCTTGATGGTCAGGTAGCCCGTTTGGTACAGCAGCACGGTGGGGTCTAAGTGGCGGATTTCAAATTTGTCGAAGAAGTTCTCCCGGACGACCATGCCTTCCAGTTCGGCGACGTTGACGCCGGTGTCGCGCATTTTGCGGGCCAGCCATCCGGTGGTGCCTGAGGTGAACCAGAAGTTTTTGAACGTGCCGCTGCCAAACAGGCCCAGCAGCGAAAACGGGTTGTACACGAAGTTTCGCCCATCCCAGGTGTAGCCGTTGTACCAATAGCGGATTTTATCCAAAACGGCCTCATGAGGAAGGCCTGTCTTCTGAGCCAGCCTTTCGATGTGCTGGCCAAAATGTTCCTCTAATTCGGACTGTGTGATGCCTACCAGCGTACCAAATTCATCGTGCTGGCTCAAATCCGTGAGGTTGTTGAGTTCGGAGAACAGGGTTACTTTGGAGAATTTGGACACGCCTGTAATGAACACAAAGCGCAGGCAGGCGGCCACATCGTCGGCTTTGAGCACGCCAAAGAAGTTGCCCAGCAGGTCTCGATGGGTGTCGGCTTTTTCGTAGTTGTCTAAAAAGTCGTTGATGGGCTTGTCGTACTCGTCAATCAACACGACGACCCGTTCGGTTTGGCCTAAGGCTATAATGAGTTCCTTGAAGCGCTCTTTGGAGGTGGTTTCGCGCAGGTGGAGGCCATACAGCGCTGCTTTTCGCTCTACCTCTTTGGCTAAGGCGACCTCCAGAGGCTGGTTGATGTAGTCTAAGCCGTTGAAGGACAGGGAGATTACCGGGTGTTTTTGGTTCCAGTCCCAGTCGCTGTGGTCGTGTATCCACAGACCCTCGAACAGTTCGCGTCGGCCTTCAAAGAGGGCCTTGAGCGTGGATACCGTCAGCGACTTGCCAAAGCGGCGCGGACGGGAGAGGAAGAAGTATTTGCCCGCATTCACAAGGCGGTATATCTCCTCTGTTTTATCTACGTAGAGCCAGTTGCCTTCCCGAATGGCTGGGAAGTTGGACTCGCCGGCCGGCAATTTTTTCAGCATAGGTGCGATTTAAGGCAAAGATAGTGAAACGGCGCTGCCCTAAGGGAAGGGAGCTTTGCCAGTACCGGGCGACTGCTCACATCTCGGCCTTTTGGCGCTGAAGTGGAATAGGAGCCGGCAATGGCGGCTGACCAAGCACCTGCCGATAGACGCTCTCGATGCGCCAGGCCACCGTTTCGGCGTCGAGGCCCAGCTCCAGCAGGCGTTCGCGTCCGCGCGTACGGCCTTGCTCGCGGGCGAATTGAAGCGCCCAGAGCAGTTTTTCCGCAAAATCAGCCGGCTCGTAGCCTGCTACATAGCAGCCCGGCGTATCACCCAACACCCACGGAGCATCGCCCGCAGGCGTGCTCACGATGGGGCAGTTGCAGGCCATAGCCTCCTTGATGACGTTGGGCGAGCCTTCGCCAAAGGAGCAGAGCGTCAGTACGTCAACGCTGTTGAGCAGCTGCACTACCTGCTCGTGCTTCACCGGATAGGGCGCTAAGAGCTCCACCTCCGGCCGGTCGAGCAGACGCACTGCCTCGCGCACTAAGGCGATGTTTTTGTTCGGATCATCGGGATTTCCCAAAAACAGCACGTACTGCCGGTCGGGCTGCAGGCCCAGCGCCTCTCGGCAACCTCCCGAAAAGAGTTGGAACTGCTCCAGCCGCACGCCGTTAGGGATGATGTGGGAAATGCCCTTGCGCCACACCACTCGCGCCAGGTCGGGCGCCTTAGAAATCATTGCCCGCACAAAAGGCTGCAGCAGCCGCGTCATCAGTATCGGGATGCGGCTCTTCCACTCAATGCGCCCGGGCGCCACGAAGGTACCCTGCGCGTCGTCGCCCATGAGCGACACCACCACCGGCACGCGCCCCAGTGAGGCCAGCACGGCTACCCAGCCGCACAGCGAATAGTGGGCGTGAACGATATCGTAGCGTTGTGCGCGCAAATGCCGACGCAACGGGCCGACATTTTTCAGATAGTTTTTCCAGCCCTTACCGCGAATAGGAAAGTAGTCCACCTCGATGCCCCGCGCCCGCAACGACTCGGCCTGCGCGTGCGTGAAAGGTGACACTGGAAAGGCCTTGAAATTGCCGCTAAACACAAACAGTACTCTCATCGGCACACCTCCGCCCTTTGGTCTTGTAGCAGCTGCAGCACGTGCTCCACCCGCAAGGCAAAGCATTCGATGCGGTTGAAATCGCCCGGCTCGAACATCCATTGCCCATTCTGGCGCCGATAGCGCCCCATTTGCCCGTCTACCAGCATCTGATAGGGATCGGATTGGCCAAAAATGCACTGCATTTCATTGACCAAATACCCGCTGCCGTCAGGCGCTTCAAACAGGTCAACCGCTTGAGAGAGAAAGCCATACGGCTCCGTGATGGCCTCCGCAAAGTCAAAAAGGTCTAAAGGCGGATTGTCGTAGCCCTTCAGCAGGCTGCCGCTGGCCATTTCACCTTTTTTGAGTTTTTTATGGGCAAAAAAAGACTCGCCGATGCGCACCACGCGCCATTCAAAGTCGTGTGGCACATAGGCTTGCAGAATGACAAAATCCTTTTGCACTTCGGCCCGCTGAATGCGGTACTGCTGCAGCTTTTGCCGCAATTCCTGCGGGTTCAGCAGCTTGCGCAGGGCGCGCCCGAAGAAGCCCTTTTTCCGCCATTTAGGCCCCACCTGGAGCGAAGCGCCCTGACCCGAGAAGATGTTCTCAACGTACTGGCGGGCCATTTTTTCATTTTTTAAAATCACTACTCCACTGCCGCCGCCGCCGATGCTGGTTTTGCCCACCAATGGAAAAGAGGCTTGAGAAAGAAAGTCCAGTGCTTCGTCTCGGTAATAAAACACCCAGGTCTTCGGATGCGGGATACCTCGGGCTTCTAACCAGTAGGCTAAGTACTTTTTGTTTTCATAAATTTGAATTTCCTCGAACGACGGATACACTGGAATGCCCAGAACGCGGTGCAGGATGGTCAGTCGCTCGTCGAAAAGGATGCGGAAGGCGGTGTTCCAGCCTGGCGGCGTGGCGAGCATGGCGTCGAAGCGGCCCTGGCGCATGCGTTCGAGCCAGTCGGCGCGCGTGATGTCCACCACTTCCCACGTCAGTTCGTTGGCGCGTTCGGCGCAGGCATGTACCCACAGGAGGTGATCGTCGGGCACTTCGTTCTGCAGGATGGCGAGGTGCGGCATGGGATGAAGAGTGGTTTTTACAGGCCGGCCAAAAGCACCTCCATCATCTCCTGGAGGGCGTGTAAGAGCACGGCTATTTTGGCGGCCATCGGTTTCATTTTGAGCCGATAGATGCTTTCCATGTGCGGGTGAGCCTTTAGCCACTGGAACGCGCGGGCTTTGGCGCGGAAGCCGAAGCGTTGGCGAGGGCTAATAAACACACGGCTCAGCGGGCGCTCCGTAGTGGCCACGTCGTACTTGTAGGGTTCGTCGCCGTCGCCGAAGTCCAGCACAGATAGGTTGTTTTGTGCCATCCAGCCGGCGATGTGGAAGATGAGGGCTTTGCCCGGGCTGTATCGAGCAAAAGCAGGGTCGAAGGTGGTGGCGTGAAAGACCAATGCCGGCGGCTGCAAAAGGCCGATGGCGAAGGCGATGCGTCGTCCGTCGGGCAGGCATAGCGAGAAGCGCACGGCCAAGCCGTCGTTGTGCCAGGCGCGCAGGCAGCCGAGCAGGAACTGGCGTCGGCGTGAGTCGCGAAAATCCGACGGCGTCGGCGTGTTGGCCCAGCGCTGCACGTGCGCGTTGCAGTAGGCTTCGACCCAGTCCTCCAGTCCTTCAGCGTCGGTGTGGGCTTGAAATAGGGCGCCGTCCTGCTTGCGTAGGCGCTGGGCGTAGTAGCGGTAGCGTTGGTTCTTTTGCAAATGCCTTTCTACTTCGACGGGTGTGTTGGCTTCCAAAAGCGGGCACACCGAGTGCGGCACGAGCGTCCAGGTCAGGCCGTTGGCATGCGCAGCCATCTCCAAGAAGCGCAAGTAGTCGGCGCGCAGGGGCTGGTTGTTGCATTCTAAGGACCAGCGCCGTTCGCGCATGGCCGCCAGTAACGCATAGCAGAAGGTGCGACGGTCAGCCTCTGAGCAACGCCGATCGAGCACGAAGGTGTTGACATCTGTCTTCAGGTCGCTCAGAAACGTACACACGCCGTGGCGCTCCTTGAGCACGACAGCGCCCCGGAGCACGCCATCCTGGTAAAAAGAAAAGGTTGTCGGCGTTTCTAAAGTACTTTCTGCGAAATAGCGCAACAGCCCCGGCGCCTCGAAGGGCGAGCGTTCGGCGCTGTGCTTCCACAGGTATTCATAGGCTTCCCAGAAGGCTTCCGAGGGCTTCCCTGAGCTGATTAAGGCGGAATGGGTCATGGGTAACGTGTATTTTAAAGATGAAACGGATAGCCATTGGTTTGTGGGAAGCCGTAGAGGGCTATATCTCACAAAGGTAGTACACCCAGGCGTCGGCGCTCAGCGTATTCAGGCGCGAGTGATCCACTTCTTCGCCCGTTTTGTAAGAGAATACGCGCACATTGCGGAAGCCCATGCGCTGCAGTTGCCACACTTGGTATTCCGGCTGTATGTAGAAGATACTCAGGGAGAAGTGCTCCACGCCATCGCGCAGCACAGCAAACTTTTTGTTGGCGTATTGGCCCGGCAAGCCGTTGTAGTATAGCAGCATGGCGATGCGGTAAAACTGGTAGAGAAACTCGCGCCAGCGGCGATACCACTTCAGCCGGTACATGCGCGGCACGTAGAGCAGGTTGTGGCTCGAAAAGGCGAAGTGGCCGCCCGGCTTGCACACGCGCTGCACTTCGCAGAAGACTTTCTCGCGGTCGTGCGGGGCTACACAGTCAATACCGTTGAAGCTGAATAGCACGAAGTCGTAGTAGTGGTCAGGTACGCCGCGCATATCGGTGGCGTCGAGCACAAAAAAGCGTGTGCGTGGGCCAGCGCTAGGGAAGCGCCGCAGGCAAGCCTCCACCATGCGTTCGGCGTAGTCAGTGCCGTGGTACTCGTAGGCGAGCGGCTCGAAGTGGACCGTTGTGCGCCCGCCGCCGATGCCCAAGTCGAGCATGCGCGCGTTGGGCAGCCGGTCGCGCAGCGCGTTGAGGATGGCCTCCTCTGGCTTTTGCAGGTCAGCTACCGAAGCGTACGTGCGAATGACATCGTCGGAATTCCATACCTGTTTGTCCTTCACGGCATCAATCGTGTTCATAACGCAGAAAAATTGGAACGAATAAAAAAAAATGGGTGCCGGGCCGGGTAGGTAGAGGCATTGCATGCAACGCCTCTACCTACCCGGCAATATTCCGGCGCAGGTTCCGATACATCGGTTTGAGGCGGTTTTGGTAAAAGCTGTACAGGCGCGCATTTTCGCGCACGGCCTGAATGAAGCGGGTTTTCAGGATAAAACGCACATTATTTTTTCGAGAGACGAACACGCGGCGCAATACCTGGTCTTTAGAGGCTACGTAATATTTGTAAGGCTCGTTGCCGTCGCCAAAGTCTAAGCGGCGCAGGCCATTTTCGGCCATCCATTGGGCGATGTAGTAGATGAGCACGCGCCCTGGGCTGACGTGAGCGCAGTCGGGGTGGAAGGTCGGCGTATGATAGATGAGGGTTTCACCCTCTCGCAAGCCTGCCATCAGTCCGACGCGGCCGCCGTTGGGTGTGCGCAGGGCGAAGCGCACCAGTAGGCCGTCTTGTTGCCAGGCGCGCAGGCAATTTTTCAGAAACTCGCGGCGCTGGGGGTTTCGATACGCTGAGGGCGTAGGCGTAGGCGCCCAGCGCAGCACGTGAGCATTGCAGAAGTCTTCGGCCCAGCCGTCAAGGTCGCTGTCGTCGGTCAGGACTTCAAACGTTCCGTGTTCCTGTTTGATGAACTTGTTCAGCTTACGGCGTGTATTTTGTGAGGCGCGCACCTCGTCGAAGAGCGCTTGAGGTGTAGGCGCTTCGGCGATGGGGCACACCGAGTAGTCTAAGCTGAGCGCGTACAGGCCGCTGTTTTTTAGCGCCTGCTCAAAGGCGGGCATGTAGCTGGCCCAGGCGGGCTTGTGGTTGAGCATGAGGCTCCAGTTTTCGCGCTGAGCGGTTTGAAAGAACTGCTCGAAGTATTGGTGTTGCTCTTCGGCGCTGAGGTCGCGGTGTAGGATGAAGAAGTTGGCATCGGTTTTCAGGTCGCTGAGGAACACCCAGTGGTCGCCGTTTTGGCGCAAGAGCGTAGCGCCAGCGAGGCGTTCGCCTATGTGGGCGGTGAAAAGCGCCACGCCCTCGGTTTGTCGCCCGGCATAGTAGCGCAGGATAGCCGGCGCCTGAAAGGGCGACGGGTGACTGCTGTTGCGCCACAGTTGGGCGTATTCGGCCCAAAATTCAGCGCCGGGTTGCCGATAAGCGAGCGTGCAGGTCATGCGATGAGCGAAGGTTCGAGCGGTTGCACAGGGTGAGCGGCAGCCGTCCAGCCGGCTGCTACGGAGTACAGGTGAATGAGCTCGCTCAGCGAGACGGCGTTGCGCGACAGACCCGACTCCATGAGGTAGGCGATGCCCGATTGCAGCAGTTCGCGATGGTCTTCGGGGCGGATGTAATTGAGCAGGTCGTGCTGGTAGCGGCGGAAGTAGGTTTCTACGGCGTTGGAGTCGCCCATTTCCTTGCGGAAGAACTTGTGATAGGCCACGCGCGCAGCCAGCAGCGGGCGGCGCCAGCGCTCCAGCACGTCGGCCGGGCTGTAGCCTTTGTTGGTCAGCATACGGTACAGTTGCCGGTCGGTGCGGCGCAGGAAGGCCGAGTAGAACATTTGCCCTTTCATACGGCGGTTCTTCTGCTTGTCGAACAGGCGCGCGTGCAGGCCCGACCAGACCGTCTTGTTGAGCGCCTCGAAGAAACGCAGCGACAAGTAGGGCGTGCGGTTGCACAGCACATGGCTTTGCATAACCAATTCTGGGCCAAAGTATTTGCGAAATATCTCCTCCAGGACAAAACAGTAAAATTGTTGGTTGATATCCATGTCGGCCCGCGCGCGCAGAAAGTGCTCAAAGTCGCTGATAAGCGCGTCTAACTCAGTGCGGAAATATGCAGCTACTTGGCGGCCAGCGGCCTTGCGCAGGAAGTCCTTCCACGAGTCGTCGGGCGTTTCAAAGACCTGAATAAGTGCCTGCGTCATCATGACACCGGGCTGGTGCATGGCGCGGAACAGCTCGCTGCCGAAGTTGCCGGTCAGGATATAGCGCGTGTGTTTGGCAAGCGTCTCGGCAGCGTAGAAGTAGTGCGGACGGCCAAAATTGCCGTTGTATTCCGAGCGCTGCATAAAGCCGATGGCTGAGCGCAGCGCATGCTCGCGCACATAGGTTTCATCTAAGTATATGGGTAAGAAAGGGATGCCCAATTGCTCCGACTGCCGGGCCGGCAGGGCTACGTCTGACTCACCAGGCATGCCAAAGCTGTAGGTCAGGAAGTCGTCGCGATGTGCCTGGCGCGCAGCAGCTACGAGCGTGCGCCCGTCGAAGCCGCCGGTAAACGAGATAGCAAACGGTTCGGGAGGCAGAAAGACCCGGCTCTCCCGTTCGAATACCTCTGTCAGTTCGTCCAGTACGTCGGGACCGCTGAGGAAGCCGTGGCCAAAATAGTTTTCTAAGCCAAATGCCCGCTCTTCACGTGCGCCCTCCTCACTCATGGTCAGCCAGCAGTGGCTGCCCAGCAGGCGGATGTTCGTCCACCACGTTGAATTGAACAGCGAGTAGTTGAACAGCAATCGCTCCAGCAAATTGCGGCGGTTGAGCTCGCCTGGTTTGTGGCGGCGGGCCAAGTAGAACGATGAAGTGCAAACGTATATCTGGTTGCCGTCCTTCTGCCAGTACAGCGGATAAATGCCGCCAAACGACGTGCCGCAGCGAAAAAGCCCATCTTTGAGCAAAAACCAGTAGTAATGTCCGCGTACTTCAGTGTACAAAGCCCGCGGATAGAGCGCACCACTATGCCAGTCCGACACCCGACCTGCGGCCCGTTGGCGGTCGCCGAACACCGGATCGCCCAGCAGGTACAGGTGGCTGCCATCGGGCAGGTCGAGCACGTCTATTTGCTGCGCGCCCGCATACAGGTAAAGTGTCTGAGGGGAAGGCGCCTGAAGCGTCGGCGACGATAGCATGGCCACGCGCACGAGGGGCGCATCCGGTTGGCAGCGGTAGTGTAGATAAGCGAACATGGCTAATTCCTCATAAGTAATCGGTTCTTCCATTCGTTGAGCCGCCACAGCGCGTAGTACGGCTGACGACCGTAATGGCTGCCCAACTTGTAATCCAGTTTGCGGTACATCCACCACGGGCGGATGTCTCCCCAGTCTGTGCCAAGGCGAGGAATACGGTCAGGCCTATGCGACTCAGCGGTCATTTTACCCACTGTCGTCGCTAAATAACCCGACTCAAGGGCGATTAAATGCGCCGGCAAGCTGTTGTCGCCGTGCGGCCAACACAGGAAGCGCACGGGCTTTTGGAGGCGCTCTTCTAAAACCTGGCGGGATTGTGTGATTTCGTAACGCAGGCGCTGGCCGTATTCGGCAGCCGTCTCTTCGCCAACAACCAGCTTTTGGGCGGATTTCCAGCGTTGATAAAGCTGTTTCGCTTTGCGCTCAAAATTAGGGCGATGTTCTGGAATAGTCAGGTCATATTTTTCAGCCAGGCCGGTTATTTCTTCATGAAATTCCGGCGAGATGAACTTTCGTCGAGCGATAACCGCCGATTTTTCCTCAAAGAGAGGCGTTCCTAAAGGTAGCCGCTGCTCAAAGGTCTTATCCTGGCTATAGAAAGGTTTTTCCGCTAAAGAATAGGTGTTCAAAATGGGATAGAAGCCGGCAAAGCCTCCGTAATAAAAGCCGCGTATTTGGTCGCTGGTAGGATATTTGGCGTGGCTCATCGTGTGCGATTGCACATCGGCAAAGCCAGAGGCTTGCATGTGCCGCAATTCGCCCCAAGACAGCTGGCCTAAGCCCTGCAAGTCGTTCAGGCGGCAGCGCCCATTCCATACGTCTTCTAAGTTGGGCCGCACGTGGTCGCCCGGCTCGATGAGCTCCGGGCAGACAAAGAGCGTGATTTTCAGTCCGTATTTTTTAGCCACCGGGAAAGCGTACACCCAGTTGTCCAACAGACCGTCGTCGAACGTCAGGCACACAGCGCGCTCGTCCACGGGCTGCTCGCCTCGCCGCATGGCTGCCCACTCGTCTAAGAAAATGGTGCGATAGCCTCGGTCGCGCAAATAGCGCATTTGCTGCTCGAAGCGGTCGAGCCGCATCGTCAGAAAGCGCAGAGGCCATCCCGGAAACGGGCGCGGCGCTACGGAATGGAAGTACAAAACGGGCGGGCTAAGGGTTCGCATACACTTCTTCGATGTCTTTCAGATGGGTTTTGATGTCAAAAAGCCGTTGCAGGCGCTCAGCAGCGTCGTAGGCCTTTTGGGCCAGCGCCGCGTAGTCTTCGAGGGCTGTCCAAAAGCGCTGGCGTATCTGCGCGTAATCGTTTGGGTTGCCTAAGCAAAAAGTAGTCGTATCGCCGTGGATTTCCTCAAACACCGGTACATCGCTGGTCAGCACCGGAAGACCGGTGAGCAGCCCTTCGGCCACCACGTTGCCAAACGACTCGTGCGCACTGAGAAAGACAAACAGGTCGGCTTCGGCGTAAAAGCGCGCCACGTCTTCTATCCATCCATAGAAAAAAATGCGGTGAGCAAACGGGCTTTGCTGCGCCTGACGGCGAATGTCCGCCTCCAGAGCGCCACTTCCAGCGATATGCAGTTCCACTTCAGGCCGTTGGGCGGCCAATTCTTCGAAGAGGCGCAGCACTAAATGGGCATTTTTATCCGGGTCAAGTCGGCCCACGTAAGCCATGCGCCGCAGGTGCATTCGCCGATGCCGGTGTTGCAAGAAGCGCTGAAGGTCAAAACCATTATACACCACGCGCGGCCGTAAAGGCAGCGCGTCGCGCTCAAAAATGGCCGCGCTATGCTCCGAATTAGCCACGTAGCGCACGCGGAACAGACCCACTAAGCGCCAGGCGGCTTTCAGGTACAGGCGGTCCTTCCACGTTTTCCAGTGCTTCGTGCCGTGAATGTGATACACCGGCCGGCGCACGCCAGCCAGCAGGGCCAGCAACAGTACCACCGGGCCGCTGTTGATAAAATGAAACACATCTCTCCGGTACCGGCGCGCATAGCGGAAGAAACCTGTATAGCATGCCCAATTATTGCGCGAGCCTTCAGCAAAGTGCCCGTTCAGGCGCGGGTTCAGGTGGTTGCCCGACGGGCGCAGGCTGTAGATGTACGTAGAGCGCCGCCCTTCCAGATGCTCTGTGTAGCGGGTGATGTACGACTCCATCCCCCCAGGAAGGGCTTCCCATACAACGTAGTGAATGGGCGGTTCCGCCTGCAATGCCTTTGTCTGTCGGTGCATAACGCTCTGTACGTCAGAGATTTTCTATCAAATGAAAACAGGCAGGCGGGGGGACTAAAAGCGTTGGCCTCGAACCAGAAAACTCAGCCGCCAGCGCTCGAAGGCGGATTAAACGAAAGCCGATACACTAAGGCGCCCAGCGTCAGGTACACTCCAATCACCATGCCAGCCGTGGGGTCGGCGTAAAAAGCAAACTTCTGCCCCGAAGTAGAATGAATGAAAAACCAGCCCGGGAAAAACGTACACCATACCAGCAGCGACTGCTTATGAGGCGCTCCGCGCGGCATTTGCCAGCTGCGCAAAAAGAGCGTGCCGTGATAACCCAAAATAAATACCAGCATCAGAATCGCTCCAATGATGCCGGCGTGCAGCAAAATGTTCTGGTTGGCCACGTGAAAGTCGCCGTATTTGAAAAATTCATCCGAAAAGCCCCAGCCCGAAATGGGCGACTCGCTCCACTTATCCATCACCCGCGGGCTGCGCTCATTGAGGCGCGAGAGCGTACCGCCAGCCGTCACGTCGCCGCCAGCCAGTTTCTGTAAAGTAGAAAAACGCTCGAAAGCATTTGCAAACTGCTTCTCGATTACTGGTATTTGCAGCAAAAGCACCACCGCCAGCGTGCCCACCATACCCAGCGAGAAGGTCTGCTTCAGGCTCAACTTTTCCACCAAAATCAAGAAAAGCACCAACGAAAGCGTGAAGCCAATAATCCAGCCCCGCGTAGCCGAAAGCACCACGCACAGCGCCGCCGCTGCAAGGACACTGAATAAATAGCGCCTATCGAAAAAGCCTGGTCGCGTCAGCCAGTAAAAAGTGCCAAAATAGCCCAGGAGCACGCTGTTATCGCTGTAAAAACCTCGGTACGTGTAGCCTTTCTTTACATCCACTGTAAACCACACCTTCTTCATCACACCCAGCGCTTGCGAGGGCGTAAGGCTGGTTGCAATGGTGAACACCTGCGCAAATAGCGCCAAAAAGACCATCGGAAAGACGTAAAAGAACAATTCCCGGTAGTCCTCCTCCGTGCGCAACAGGCGCGGAAGGGAATACAATAACGTGAGCGGAAGAAGGAACTTGACCAACCGAAACTGCACGTTCAGCGCCGGCGAAAGCCCTACTGCATACCCCTGCAGCACCAACAGGATGATGTAAACGCCCATCATCCGCAACAACCCTCGATGAAACATCGGCTCCGGCGACTCCTTGCGCAGCGACTTGATAAAGGCCGCCAGCACGTACAGCTGCTCAAACTCGATACCCGGCAACCCCGGCAACAGCTTCGTAACAGCCTCGTAGGGATTGAAAAAGCCCCAGACCCCATCCCCAACGGTCAGAAACAGCGCCAACCACATCGGCTCGTTCGACGAACGCGCGTAAGCAATCAGCATCAGCACATACAGCGGCGTGCGCGCAAACTCCGGCAGGTAGTACGTGGCGGCAATAGCCACGACCAACCAGAAGAAGTAGATAGCGAGTTTGCGTACCATAGCCGGTTCCAGATAGGGAAGGTCAGATTAAGCCGAAAAACCCAGTGCGTCCAACATGCGTCGAATAACCATTGCCGGCGTGTAGCGCTCCAGCACACGGGCGCGCATAGCCTCGACACAGGCCTTTCGGCGCGCATCCTCCCTTAGCCAAAATCGCGCCACTTCCTCTGCTTCGCGATAGTCTCTAATCAGCGGAAGCTCCATTCCCTCAAAAACCCGCTCCAAATCGGCGCTGTATTCGCACAAAGGAAGAATGCCCGCCCCCAGAATGTCAAACACCCGCACGTGAATGCCTCGAAACAACGAGGGCACTAACTCCACCGGCGCTATCTTACTGCAATTATACACAAGATTGTTAAAAGAAGCATCGAAGCGATCGTGCGGCACAATCTTACTGGCCGCTCCGGGAAAAAGGTCGTACCAGCGTTCCATGCTGCCGCTAATGTAGGCTTTAAAGTCGAAATTTTTGAACAAGTCTAAGAACAGCATCCGCTTGTAGCCCCAGTTTGTCTTGCTTGCGCTGCCCACGTAAATGAGGTCAGAGCGGTAGCGCTGTCGTTCTGACTCGGGAACCTCCATTGGGTAATAAATCTGGCTGTTGAAGCCGAAGCAATCGAACACCATGCCGGGAACGCCCATCTGCGTCAGTTGCTCGCACCACAGCGAGTCTGGGCTGATGATATAGTCGGCATAAAATAAAATATGCAAATTGTAAATGTTCGAGGGCGTGTACAACGGGTTGTCGCCCAGCATGAAGGCCAATTTTGCCGAGCGCTTGAACTCCTCCATAAGTGCTGGTCGGGCCAGCTGGTTGTTGTAAATGAATACCAGATCGGGCTGGAATTCGCGGAAGATGCGCGAGTATTCGGCGTTTGTTTTGCGCACGTACGGCTCTTCCCATAGCCGTCGCAACCGCATGGGCAGCGTCGTGTAGTTGTTGTAGCGGGCGTTGACGCGCGGCGAGAAGAAAGACTGGTAGTCCACCGCTTTCAATTCCACGCTGTTGGCCTCTAAGCCGGCAATGATGGACTGCAGGAACGGATACTGCAAGGGGGCAAGCAAAAGGCATCTCATAGGTGTCAGCAATTCTGAGTCAGCGGCTGCCCTTTGCCAAAATCCGTACCAGAATGCCAAGACTAAGGCGCTCCAATGCGCAATAGTCGGGTCGAAGACTGACCGCTGCTGGTGCGCAGCGTGGCGATGTATTGGCCTGCGGGCCAGCCAGCGGCATCGAAGTGGGCGTGGTGGAGGCCGGCCGGCAGGTGCTCTAAGGCGCGACGCTGCCAGATGCGCCCTTCGTTGTCGCTGATTTCGATGATTACCCGCTCCGGCCACAGCAGCGCAAACTGCAGCACTACCTGATTGACAAACGGGTTAGGCGCCGCCACCAAGCTGACCAGGACATTGCTCAGCCGGCGGACGCCCACGCTACCGCTGCTGATAGGCGCCAGTGGCGGGTAAGGCGGCGGCGTAGAGAGCGTAGAGGCACTCAGACGGCGCGAGCCGTGCACCGTCGCCCACGCCGGGCCAACCTCTACCGTATAATTCGCGCTCTTCACGTCGTTGACGAAGACAAACTCCGCCTGAGCGCGCTCGCGCATGAGGTCGAGAATAAAATAGCCAAAGCGCGTCAGATCTACAAACTTCACATGTGGATTGAGCGACTGCACCAGTGCAGGTCCACCCGGCACAGAGGCCTTCGAGGAGCTAATGCTGGTAGCCACAAACTCAACGCCAATAGCATTGGCACCCGTAGAAGGAACGTAATTGGCCAAAGGCAGGTCGTTGGCCCAGGCCGTGTGGATGTCGCCCGTCAGCACAATGAGGTTGTTCTTCTGGTATTGCAGCAGGCTGTCGTACAGGCTCCGGCGCTGCACGGGGTAACCATCCCATTGGTCGGTGTTGAGCACCTGGCCAAAGGCCTGAAGCGGCGCCATCATGACCTGCTGGCCCAGCGCTATCCAGCGGGCAGAGTCCTGGCGAATGTTGCTGGTGAGCCACTCGAATTGCTGAGGCCCAATGATGGTGCGATTCGGGTTGTTGATTTCTGGGCTGCTGGCGGGTACTTGTTGGCTGCGGCCCTCCAAGCGCGTGTCGAGCATGTACAGCGACAGCAGGTTGCCAAAGGCGAACTTGCGATAGATTTCGTCGTTGGCTGTAGCATTTTCCCGAATGGGCATCCATTCGATGTAGGCTTGCTTGCCGGCGCGTTTGCGGTCTTCCCAGGCGCCTTCGGTGTCGGGCTGGTGGTTTTGCGCGCCGTCTTTCCAGGAGTTATTGGCCGTTTCGTGGTCGTCCCATACGGCGATCATGGGCAGCTGTTGGTGCAGCAGGCGCAGGTCTTTGTCCAGTTTGTAAAGCGAATGGCGCAGGCGGTAGTCTTGCACGGTAATGATTTCGTGCGCCGGCTGGTGGTTTCTGTCCAACAGCGTAGAGGCAGCCGGGTATTCGTAGATATAATCGCCCAGATGGAGCACGACGTCCACACTGTTGCGCAGGGCTAAGTCGCGGTAGGCGTGGTAGTAGCCGTTCTGGTAGTCAGCGCAGGAGACGACGGCGAGCCGCAGGCGCTCCAGGTTGCCCACCGGCAGCGTGCGCGTGCGCCCAATGATGGAGCGGGCGCCCTTGTACTCGAACTGGTAGTAGTACCAGGTGTTGGGTTGCAGCCCGGTAGCATCCACCTTCACTGTGTAGTCGCGTTCGGCATTGGTGGTTACTATCCCGGAGCGGACGATGTTCTGAAAAAGCGTATCCGTAGCCACGCGCCAGCTAAGCGTAGCGGAAGGCACGGCCTCTTCCAGCGTCAGGCGCGTCCATAGAATGACGCGGTCGGTCAACGGGTCGCCTGAAGCCACGCCGTGATAAAAGGGGGCCAGCGTGCTGTCGGGCATCGAGCGGCTGTCCTGAGCGGTGGTGGCGCCGCGCAGCAGGGCCGCACAGGTCAAGAGCGTAAGGGATAATCTTTTCATAAACAACGCATTTGCGGCTTAAAGATACGGCGCATCATGCCCGAGGGGAGCTGGCTCTAAGCAACATCTCATTTTTTAGGATAGCCTTAATGCCTCATTTTGAGCGGTTTTTGGCGCGTAAAAGCGTTGCTTTTTTACAAAAATTTAATCCTAAAACAGTTCGAGGCCGTTTGCACAACAAGGCATTTTTTCATTTGAAGAATTGGCTGTTGAATTAAACGTCTTAATTTGGCTGCACAAAAACCACCTTCTCCCAAATTCAATGGCGAAAAAACGACCACGCAGAACAGAATCAAGCACTGCTCTTGGGGCCGACCACCTGTTTAAGGTCCTAATGAGCGATGTGCGTGTGGCACAGCAGCTGCTTTCCTTTGTCTTACCCGGCTATGTCCTATCGAAGGTGGACTTGGGCCAGCTTCGCCGTATTTCCACGGCGCACATCAGCGGCCGCTTTGGCGTTTCCTTCAGCGATGTCATGTACGAGGCGCCTTTAATCCGGACGGATAAACGACCAAAACGGGTGATCTTTCTTTTTGAACATAAGAGCTCGACTCCTCGAACCCCTATCCACCTTCAGCTGCTGGACTACATGATGCAGCAATGGGAGGATGACTTGCGCCAACAGCCATCCTTCGCCTGGGTTATCCCTATTGTGATTTATCACGGGAAGCGTCCGTGGCATCAGGAGGACTTTCATATCCACTTCGAAGACCTTTTTGAAGAGTGGCGCCCCTTCATTCCGAGTTTCCACTACATTTTCGTTGACTTGAACCGCATACCGGCCGAGGTTTTCGAGCGAAACGAGCAGTTCGTTCATTTGGCCATATTGGCCCTAACGCTTAAATTTGCCCGCGATTGGCAGCAACTGGCCCGGCATTTACCAGTCGCGCCTTTAATCCGTTGGAGAATGCGCAAACTGGCCGAACCTCGCGATTATCTGTTGTTGCAATCCTGGTTTTTTTATCTATCAAAATTGCTAAAAATGAACGATATACGATTTGCGGACTACTTAGAACTCGTGCCAGAGGACGTACGCGAGTCTTTTGAAGCGTTAAAGCGAATGTACGGCCCGCTGTGGGAGCAAGAACTTCTGCACTACGAGCGAGAGATGGGCCGTGCGGAGGGCCGTGAAGAAGAGAAGCAAATGGCCATAGCCAGTCTATTGCGAAATTTCCCTGATTGGACAGACGCCTGGATTGCTTCCCTGCTGAATACGACGGAGGAAAAGGTGGCTCATATACGGCGAGAGATTTACGGCGGAAATGGCCAAAAAGACCATCAAAAGGAGACCTGAGAAGCCTATCCCATAAAAAACGAGCGCCGTCTATAGAAGGTACTCATTCGCTTGGGCACGTTATCTTTGTTTGTGCGTTGCCTAAAGGCGGCGTTCGTTGTTCTTGTCATCCATATCCATCTTCTCGTGAACATGAAAAAATTACTCCTCCTTTCTGCCTGCCTTCTGGCGCAAGCGCTCTGGGCCCAACAGCAGCCCAAGCAGTACGTGCTTATTGAGCACTTCACTAATTCGCGCTGCCCTATTTGCGCCAGCCGCAATCCGGCATTTTACGCGCTCATCCAGCAGTATGCAAAGGACATCCATCACCTGGCGATCCATCCGCCGGTGCCGTACAACAACTGCGCGTTTTATCTGACGAACCCCGCACATAACAGCGCTCGCGCCAACGCCTACGGCATCAGCGGCACGCCGCGCGTAGCCCTCAACGGCACGCTCGTGCCCGTGGGCAACCCCTTGCTGCCGGCGGCAACGCTTCAGGCCGCTTTGGGCAAAACCAGCCCTATTGCCATCGAGGTCAAGGAGGGCGGCGCGGCGCCCAACAAGACCGCCGAGGTAACCGTGCGCACATTTGGCAT
Source organism: Saprospiraceae bacterium (assembly GCA_025056735.1). GTDB lineage: Bacteria > Bacteroidota > Bacteroidia > Chitinophagales > Saprospiraceae > M3007. The sequence goes on along the minus strand of JANWVR010000051.1, from coordinate 11,070 downwards.
CGTGCCAGCCGGCAACTACAGGCTTTTCGTAGCCGTAGCCGAAAGCACGGTGAACTATAACGCCCCCAACGGCGAGAACAAGCATTACGACGTGTTCCACGCTATGCTTACCGATATCAACGGTCAGAGCATCACCCTACCCCCGATAGGCGGCTCGGCGTCGTTCAACTTCAACTTTAACTACGTTAAGCCCAGCGGCTGGACGTCGAACTTTGACTCCCTCTACGTGCTGGCCTTCGTGCAAGAGGCCAATACAAAGGCCGTGCTTAACAGTGGCACGCGCTTCGATCCCATATTCACTCACGCACTTGAGGCCCAGGGCGCGCGTGCTGTGCGCTGGTCACCTAACCCGGCGACGGACTTCGCTTCGGCCCTCCTGCCAGGCGAGCGCATCCGCTCTGTCGAGGTTTTTTCGCTTAGCGGACAGCAATATGCGGTCGAATACACTGTGGAGGCCGACTTAGTGCGTCTGTCACTCGAGGCGCTGCTGCCGGGCGCTTATTTAGTGCGCGTCATGACCGACGCTGGGCCGTACGTCGGGCGATTGATGCGTCCCTAAGCCGTGCGAACCTATTGTCGCAAAGCGTCGTCGAGCTGCTCGGCCTTGATGGTTCCTTTAGGGACGATGATCTTCCAGAAAGAAAAATCCTGGTTGGCTTCTAAGCCAAAGCCGTAGATGATTTCACCCGGGCGGGTGATTTTGACGAATTTATCCGTGCGCAACTGCTCTTTATTCTCATCCCAGATCAGCTCTTCCGTCTCGAGTATTTCGCGGTCGGCAGTGATAAGCACCACGCTATCGCGGGCTGTGATGAGGCCCTTTTCGGTCTGGCGAACGGCAAAGCGAGCCGTCAGGACGCTGTTGATGCGCAGGCCGCCAGGGGTAAAGAAGTCAATATGAATGCCGTCGGGAAACTCCTGACGCGGGTTTTCGATGTCTAAATAATTGTGTAGCGTAGGTGCCTTAACACGCACCCGCATGATGGCGCTGTCAGAATACAGGATTTCTACGCCCCGCGCTACCTCCACAGCCGCATCTTCGGCGGTGTAAAAAATGTCGGCTCGTTTGGGCAGACTTTCGCCGCAGCCAGTAAGCAAGGAAAAGACTACCCACGCTATACTGCTCAAAACCGCCCACTTGTTTTTGTGGAGAAAAAAAACTCCGTTCATACCCGGCTTAACGCCGTTTTTATTGAAGAAATATTTCTACCGCTTAGCGCAACAGCTGCCGGAACGTGTAGTTCAGCACAATAAGCGAACCAATGACAATGAGCAACAAGTACTGCACCGGCATGTAAACAAACGCAATGATGCGCGTGCGGTCGAGCAAGTACATCAGGAAAAAAATGACGCTAAGCCCCAGCATCAGGTTGGAAAGCTTGCTAAAGCCAGGTACATACGCAAAAGATACGCGCTGCCGAATGACGGCCAGCGTCAGTATCATGGATAGAATAGGCAGCACCTGTGTAATCAGGTTGAGATTGAAAATACTACCGCCGCGCTGAAAGAGGAAAAGGTAAACGCTCAGGCAGACGGCAAAAATGCCTGGAATACAGGCAGCGTAGGCGAGCAAGGAGTAGAAGTACTTCCACGGCGCCTGATGAGCCTCTTTACCCGCTATCCAGTTGGTGAGTAACGCCAGCGAGGGCAGGGCCAGAAAGTAAAAGGTAGCCGGCACGGGGTCATCGCTGACGGAGCGCATGAAATCTTCTAAGGTCATTTTTATCGAGTTTTGGCGCGAAATACGAGATGAGCAGCAAAAGTATGACGTCGGAGCAGGGCGGGCAACGGGCATACCGAGAATTCTGCGCAAGCCAGCCCGTCCCGCTATCGCATCAGCCCTGGTGGTTAGATGCCGTTTGCGGCCCTATTGAATGGGGCGCAGCCGTTGTCGAAGGCGGCGTATGGCCCTATTTTCAGGCGCATCGCTGGGGGGTACCGGTGGTTCAATTACCGCCTTATACGACGTATGCCGGGCCGTGGTTGGCGCCTATGCCGGAGCGCTGGCCTTCCCACAAGCGTCTGCGCCAGGAGCAGCGCTTGCTGGAAGCGCTTGCCGTTCAATTACCGCGGGTGTGTTTTTTTCGGCAAAATTGCCTGCCTGAGTTTGCAAATGGCCTGCCATTGGTATGGGCGGGCTTTCGCCTGACCACGCGCTACACCTACAAAATGGCTGCCGGGCAGGCCGTGGAAGACGCATATGCCCGGCTCAAGAACACCCTTCGCACCGATTTGCGCCATGCCGAACAGGAGGTTGCAATAGAGACGACATTCGATGCCAGGCGCCTGTTCGCACTGTATCGGGCTTCGCTGCGCCACCGAGGGCTGCGGCGTCCACAAGCGCCGTTTGAGCGGCTGGTAGCCGCCTTGCAGGAGCGGCAACAGGGCGTGGGTTGGATAGCGCGTTGCCGCCACAGCGGCGCAGATGTGGCGGGGTTACTGCTGGCTTTCGATGAGCAACGGGCTGCTGTCGTGGCAGCAGGGCGCATATACGACGGCGCGCATTCGGGCGCGCTGCACCACCTGTATTGGGAAGCTATCGGCTTTTGCTTACAGCGTGCGTTAGCGCTTGACTTCGAGGGCAGCATGGCGCCGGGTATCGAGCGCGTTTTTCGCGCCTTTGGGGCGCAACCCGAGCCGTATCTGCAGATAACTCGACCTGCATGGGCCTGGCTTTGAGGCGGCCCAACGAGGGCGGATGTTACGGACGTTTAACCCAAATTTTTTCCCAAAAAGAACCCGCCGAGGTGGTTATTTCCATAAAAAACAGCCCATCGCGAAGTGCCGAAAGGTCTATGGCAGACGTAGTGTGGGTGGCCAAAAAAGCGCTTTGCTCAAAGGCGAGTCGTCCAGCGGCGTCGAAAAATCGCAGCCGGAGGTTTTCGGTGTCTTCGCCTTGCCAGTCGAGAAACAGCCGATGTTGCGCGGGATTTGGGTACAGGCGCAGTGGGAGGGCATGTGCTGCCTGACGGGTGTTTACGGCGCTCTCGATGCGGACACAATAGTCGGCCACCTGGCCAAACTCGAACTGTTCGCAAGGCGTAGGTGGTGCGCCCGATACGCCGCGGTATTTCATCAGGACGCGCAGACGGGTTAGCCCGGGTTGAGCGGTGAGGGGTGCAACGACAAGCCCTTGAATGGCATCGGTTACCGGGAAGCCCGGATCGAAAGCCAACTCGCCCGGGTCGAAGAAGTCACCGTCGCCGTTGTAGTCCACATAGACACGGAAATGTTCGCGATAGACCTGGGCGGCATATCCGGGCTTAAGCATGACAGGTACGGGAGAACCAATATTTAGTACGGGCACATTGTCCGTAGCAGAGGCGAAGTTGCGATAGCCCTTGCCAGGGGTAGGACTGTGCGACCAGGCGCCTATCTGGACGCCGGCGATCCATTCCTGGTCGGCGTTAGTGGCGCTGGCGGGGCAATAGTTTTGGTCTAAGCAGGCCCCGCAGTTTCCTGTGAGAAAGGTAAATGTCGCGCTGGCAGAAGTCGCGTCGGGTTGGCAAAGCGCCGTGGCGGCAATGTTGTAAGACGCACAGGGCAGTAATTGAGTTAGGGTCAAACGGCTCTCAGAGAGCGTAAAATTGCTCGTAGAGCCGTCGGGGCGAGTGAGTTGAACCAGGTACCCGCTGGCGGCTTCGGGCCCTTTCCAGGATAGGACGACATGGGTAGGGCTGATGAAAGCGGCAGCAAAGCTATGAGGAGGTGTGCAGCAGCCTGCGGTAGTGGCCATTAACGGAAGAGTCCAGGTGCTGGAGTCGCTGGCGCTGCAGCGCGTTCGCAGCGAAAACTCGTAGTCTGTGCAGGCTTTGAGCGCGCCTAACGTAAGCGGGCTTTTGGCATTCGGAAGCGTATTCCACACAACCGCGCCTTTTTCGCGCCAGCGAACGTCAGTGCGCAAGGAGTCGTTTACAACCGACCAGGTCAGGCGGATGCTATCCTTGAGAACGGGCGTAGCCGTAATTCCAAAAGGGGATACGCAGGTGGCGCAGCGGTCTTCATAGGTTTTGATTAAATGAAAAAGATGTAACCGCCCGCCCGTCAAGGTGATTCCCTGGAGGGCAGGCAATGGAATGGCGCTCTGGAGCAAGTGGTCTTTTGCCCAAAGGGCGGCGCCTGCCGGATTGGCTTTGGCCATGGCAATCAGGTTGTTGCACGGTGCCGCGTAAAGCAGGGCGATGGCGCCAGTCACCAGTGGAGCGGCGAAGGAGGTACCGGCGGCCGTTCCGTAGTTGTTGTTGGGCCGGGCGGTGAAGACGTTTTCGCCGTAGGCGCCCAGGTCCACCGAAGCAGCGCCCCAGGCAGCGTTGGGGGCTTTCTGGTTTTGGCGGGTGAGATTTGTTACGCTGATGAGGTAATTGCTTGGGCAAGTCGTGGGCAAATCGCCAAAGACATCCACATCTACCGGAGCGTTAGCGGTGGCGCCTACGCTGAGAATGCCAGCGGCGCCTAAGGAGTCGAAGGCAGCGCACCACAGCGGAGCATCGGAAGGCTTGCCGCCGTTAATGCCCCAGGAGCAGTTGATAGCGACCACGAAAGCACCCTGTTGCCCCTGGGTGGCATTGTAGCGACGCCGCGCGCGCAGGGCATAGTCGAAGGAGGCCAGGATGGTCGCCTCGGTGTTGCTGCCGACCACGAAGAGCAGCCGGACATCCCAATTCACCCCCGTAACACCAGTACTGTTGTTGCCGCGCGCGCCGGCTAAGGCCGCTATGGGAGTGCCGTGCGTCGTCGAGATGCCGCTTATCTGGTCGTTTTGGGCCAGCGCATTCCAGCCTCGAAAGTCATCCACGTAGCCATTCTGGTCGTCATCTATCCCGTTTCCTGGAATTTCGCCCCAGTTGCGCCAGAGGTTAGGCGCCAGGTCTTCGTGCTGCGCGTCAAGGCCGCCATCCACAATAGCAATGACGACCGTGTCTCCATGAGGCGTCAGGCCGCCAGTGGTGATGTCCCAGGCTTGCTCAGAAGCCAGATCAGCGCCCACTAAGCCGCCTCCAGCGCCTGAATTGCGGTGATGCCACTGACTGCTGTAAAGCGGATCGTCTGGGATGAGGGCGTTCAGCTGCCCCCGGTGCTCAAGCAAATGATTATACTGAGCCGCCAGCACTTCCGGCTGAGCGCTCAGCCAGGACAACAGATCGGCCTCATGACCCTCGGAAGGCCCCAACGCCAGCAGCCAGATGTTCATCGTCTCTGCCACTAAGGAGCATACGGCCTGCTTCGCCCACGGCTGCGCCCGAACGCGCTGGACGAGCATAGACGGAGAATGACCCGGGCGCAACTGAACAAGCACCTGACCCGCCACACGCGCTGGCTGTGCCTGCATCAGGCCAGAAAGGCTCATCAAAAGCCACACCAAAAGCGTAGAGTTTTTCATGACGCCCGTAACAATCGAAGCCCACAAAAGTATGAGGGCCAACAAACGCAGCCACCGTGTACCTGCGAAAATGCCGATAATGGCTAAATTAACCGAAGGCAGGCAGCATTGTGCTACCCTCATTGCGTCATGCGTGCCATTCCAGCCTTCCAGCGCCCGCGCGTCTCTAAAGTGGGCAAACACCGGTTATCTGCGCTGTTAAACCGTTAAATCAGGAAGAGACACCGCTCAAAAATAAATTTTCTCACTTCCTTTGCAAACCTTTTTTATCGCTCTGTTAAGAAGCCAGGTGTTGCTGCATCGCTAATCCAACACTTCAAACTACTACGCTCAATGGTCAGGTTATCGCTTATTTTCTTGCTGTGTTTTGCAAGCACACATCTTTTTGGACAGATGCCTCCGCAGTGCCCGAGTAACAACCACCCCGCTGCAGATTTTTGCTCGGACATCTGCATTTACTGCAACTTCAATGGTTATTCGGGAAGCTCCAGCGGTTACACCGGTCAGACACCTCCAGGAGGCTTTTGCGGCACCATTGAAAACGAGCAATGGCTGGGTTTTATCGCCGGTGCTTCAGTGGGTACTTTTACTGTAACGCCTACGGGTTGTCAGGTAGGTAATGGCCTGCAAATTGCCCTGTATACCAGCTGCACAAGCGCTCCTGTGGCATGCAACGGAGGCGCGCCAGGCAACGGAAATAACCCAGTCTCGATCACGGCTAACCTTACGCCAGGCGTCAACTACTTTCTGCTGATTGACGGTTATGCGGGCGACCAATGTAGCTTTACAGTGACAGTAACCCCGCCCTCAGCCGCTCAGGCGCCGCCAATTGCACCTACGGGCGCCATTCAAGGGCCAGCGACGATCTGCCCGGGCGGAACGATCACTTACAGCATCCCACCCGTCAGTGGCGCTGGCGCTTATCAATGGAATGCTCCGGGAGGCTGGCTTATCAATGGACAGGCCCCCCCTGTCATCACCAATCCGCCGGGTGGCCATGTGGTTACCATAACAGCAGGCAACGCCGGCGGACAGATTTGTGTGCAGCCGCTCAGCTCCTGCAATACCGGTAATCAGGTATGCCGCACGATTAATGTTCAGCCCATACCGCCGACGATTCTTTCACCTGTGACTGTATGCAACGAGGACGTGCCCTATACGCTGCCTTGGGGCCAGCAAGTGTCCACCAGCGGGATGTATCAACACACCTATCAGTCTTATCAGGGCTGCGACAGTATTGTTCGTCGGCAGGTGACGGTCAAGCCGCCATTGATTCGGAACATAGGCGTTCAATCAGTCTGCGCGGGTTCCTGCGTGACGGTGTGCGGTCAGCAATTTTGCGATGCGGGCAATTACACCTACGTGTGCGAGTCCTATCAGGGCTGCGATAGTACCATCATCTTTGGCGTTTTGATAGTGGATCCTGTGGCCAAGATTACAGGTGGAGGCGTGATTACCTGTGCCAACCCGTCAGTTACGCTGGGTTCCTTGCCCTCTCCGGGCACGAAGGTCTGGCGCGACGGCAACGGTGTGGTGTTGGGCACGGGCAATACAGTAACGGTCAACCAGGCGGGTACAGTGATCTTAACTGTTACGGCGGTAGCGGGTGGCAATCAGTGCATTAAAAGCGACACCATTCAGATCACCTCAAACACGACACCGCCGCAGGCGACGGCCTCGGGTGGGTTTTTGGGTTGCGGCAACGCGCAAGCACAGTTGAATGCGACGTCGAACGTTCCGAATTCGGCGTTTTCCTGGAGTCCGACGGCGGGTTTGAGCAATCCAAACATTGCCAATCCGTTGGCCTCTTTGCCGGGTACGTACACGGTTACGGTAACGAGTCCGGTTAATGGCTGTACGGCGACGGCGACGGCGGTGGTGACGGGCAACACGACGCCTCCGACGGCCTCGGCGACGGGCGGGACGCTTACGTGCGTGGTGTCGAATGTGACGCTTCAGGCGACGACGAACGCCGGGGGTGCCACGTTTGCGTGGAGTGGGCCGGCGGGCTTTAGTTCGACGCAACAGAGTCCGACGGTGTCGGTGGGTGGTACGTACACGGTGACGGTGACTAATCCGGTGAACAACTGCACGGCGTCGGCGACGGCGGCGGTGGCGGTGAACACTACGGCACCTCAGGCGACGGCTTCGGGTGGCGTGATATCGTGTACGACGCCGCAGGTAACGTTGGCTGGTAATTCGCCGACGGGCGGTGTGACGTGGCAGTGGAGTGGGCCTGGGGGCTTTAGTTCGACGCAGCAGAATCCGCAGGTAGATACGGCGGGCACTTACACGTTGGTGGTAACCAACCCGGTGAATGGTTGTACGTCGAGTGCGACGGCATCGGTAACGGGCAACACGCTGCCGCCGGATGCTGGTGCGAGCGGAGGGTTGATTTCGTGCGCGGTACCCAGTATAGCGATAGACGGTTCTTCAGCGACGCCTGGAGCGACGTTTTCGTGGGTTGGGCCAGGTGGTTTTAGTTCGACGCAGCAGGATCCGGTGGTGAATGCGGTGGGTACGTATGTGTTGACGGTGACGGGTCCGAATGCGTGTACGGCGACGGCGACGGCGGAGGTTACGGGGGATTTTGCGGTTCCGGATGCGACGGCGACGGGCGGTATCATCACCTGTGCGTCTTCGACGACCCAACTTAGCGGCACGTCGAACACGCCTGGCGTAACGTACTTGTGGATAGGGCCGAACCAGGGTACGTACGAGGGTCCTTCGCCGACGGTGTCGAATTTGGGTGTATACACGCTGGTGGTGACGGCGCCGAATGGTTGCACGGCGACGGCGACAGCGGAGGTGGTACCGGATGCGGACATACCGCAGGTATCGGCGGTGGGTGGCACGCTGACGTGCGTGGTTAAGTCGGTGACGCTGAACGGCACGTCGAATACGCCGGGAGCGACGTTTATATGGACGGGTCCGGGTGGTTTTACAAGCAATCAAGAAGACCCTGTGGTTACGGTTCCGGGTGTTTACACACTGACGGCGACCAATCCCTTGAACGGCTGCACGGCGATAGCGACGGCGCCGGTGGTGTTGGATGACGATCCGCCGGGGGTGCAGGCGCAGGGAGGTGTGGTGACGTGCAGTGTGCCGCAGATTAATTTGCAGGCGAGTTCTCCGACATCGGGCGTGAGCTGGCAGTGGAGTGGCCCTGGAGGCTTTACTTCGACGCAGCAGAGCCCTTCGGTGGCGGTGGCAGGACAATATAGCGTATTGGTGACGGGCCCGAACGGCTGCACTTCAACGGCAGAGGCGACAGTGGTAGCCGACCAGACACCGGCGGTGGTCTCGGCGTCGGGTGGTACCTTGACATGCGCGGTGCAGAGCATAGGTTTGACGGCGACGGCGAACGTTGGCGTTACGTGGCAGTGGAGTGGGCCTGGTGGATTTAGTTCGACGGATCAGAACCCGACAGCGGTGCTGCCGGGCGCCTATCAAGTAGTGGCGACGGCTGCGAATGGCTGCACGTCGAGTGCGACGGCGGTGGTGGGCATAGACATTACGCCGCCGAATATAGTGGCTCAGGGTGGCGTGATCAGTTGTGCGGCGCCACAGGTGACGTTGCAAGGCAGTTCGAGCACGCCGGGTGCGGTGTTCCGCTGGCTTGGCCCAGGCGGACTGGATACGAATAATCCAAATCCGGTGGTTGGCCTGGGTGGCGCGTACACGTTGGTGGTGACGGCTCCGAACGGTTGCACGTCGGAGCGGACGGTGGATGTGCTGACGGATGTTCAGGCGCCGGTAGTGTTTGCCGTGGTGTCGAATGTGTTGACGTGCGCGCGTTTGCAGGTCCAGTTGGAGGCGACGGCGACCAATCCGACGTCTCCGGTGATCAGTTATGCGTGGAGCGGGCCGGGTGGTTTTGCCAGTACGGAGGAGGACCCGTTCGTAGGTGCGCCGGGTTTGTATCGGGTGGTGGCCACGTCGCAGAATGGGTGCACGTCGAGTGCGACGGTGACGGTGAGTCAGGACATTGCCGCTCCGGACGTGAGTGCGCAAGGCGATACGCTGACGTGCGTGATCACGACGGCGGACCTGACGGGCGTTTCGTTGACGCCGGGAGTAACGTATTTGTGGAGCGGGCCGGGTGGGTTTAGTTCGACGCAGCCGGGTCCGAGTGTGACGCAGCCGGGCGTGTACACGTTGGTAGTAACGGCGCCCAACGGCTGCACAGCCAGCGCGCAGGCGACGGTAGTGCTGGATGCGGCGTTTCCCACCCTGACAGCGTCTCGGTCAAACGACCTGGATTGCGACGATTTGCAAGCGACGTTGACGGCGCAGAGCAATACGGCGGGAGTGACGTATTCGTGGTCGGATGCCAACGGTGTGTTTGCGACGACGCCGCAGGTGGTGGTAACGACCGGCGGCACGTACACTGTGACGGTGTTGGCGCCGAACGGTTGTACGACAACGCAAGTATTGACAGTTTTACAGGACACAAACGCGCCTGGAGCGAGTGCAGTAGGCGACACGATAGACTGCATTTCGGGCGTGGCGCAATTGGTGGGTCAATCGCCGACGACGGGCGTATCGTACCGTTGGGTGGGTCCAAACGGCGCGGTGTACACGCAGGCTACGCCGCAGGTGACGGTGCCGGGGGTGTACAATTTGACGGTAACGGGTCAGAATGGGTGCACCTCGACGGCCAGTGCAACGGTGTGGGCGAATGTGGACGCCCCGCAGGTGGAGGTCAGCGGCGCGGGTGTGCTGACGTGTTCGGTTCCGCAGTTGACCTTGCGCGGTCGGATATTGACGCCGGGCGCCACGGGCGTGTGGACAGGCCCAGGTGGTTTCAGCAGTGCGGACAGCGTGGTGACGGTCAACCAGCCCGGGACGTACACGTACACGGTGACGGCACTGAACGGTTGTGTGACGGCGCCCAAGTTGGAGGTGACGCAGAACATTCAGCCGCCGCAGAATGTGGTGGTCCTGGGAGGCACTATTTCGTGCGCGCAGCCGCAGATAACGCTTCGGGCGAACACCTCGACGCCGAACGTGACGTACCAGTGGAGCGGGCCGGGCGGCTTTAGTTCGGCGCAGCAGAACCCAACGGCCAACCAGGTGGGTTCGTACACGGTGGTTTTGACGAATCAGCAGAATGGTTGCCAGGCCACAGCGCTTACGAATGTGGTTGGAGATTTCGCGCAGCCGAAAGTGAGTGCCATGGCGCCGACGATTACGTGCGCGGTTCCGTCGGTAACGATTTCGACGACGGCGACGCCGGCGAACGTAACATACCAGTGGGTAGGACCGGGCATTACGGCGGCCAACCAGACGCAGGCCACACCGCAGGTGTCGGTGGCGGGTACGTACACGGTGACGGTACGGGCGACGAACGGGTGCACCAACACGGCGACGGTAACGGTGGTGGCCGATCAGCAGCCACCACAGGGAGTCTCGACGACGGGCGCGACGCTGACGTGCGCACAACCGACGCGGACGATAACGGCCACTTCGACCACAGCGGGCGTAACGTACTCGTGGACAGGGCCCAACAACTTCACCTCGACGCTTCAGACGCCGACAGTGAGCACGGGCGGTACGTACACGGTGGTGATTACGAGCCCGTCGAACGGTTGCTCCACAAGCGCGACGGCGACGGTACAGACCGACCAGCAGCCGCCAAGCGTGACGGCGCAAGGTGGGATAGTAACGTGTGCTGCGCCGTCGTTGGC
>JANWVR010000122.1 GCA_025056735.1 Saprospiraceae bacterium | reverse complement strand
TTGGCCGGCGTCCTCTTCGACCGAGACTTCGAGGGCGGACCGCCTTTCGGCGGACATGCTGAGGAGTACCGGGCACTCTTCGAGCCGCTCTTCCGCATTCACACCCTCGAACCCTGCTACAATTCCATACCGCCCCGCGCGGGCGCCGAGGTATTTATTATCCTCAAAAAAACGGCGGGCTAATCCCAGTGCTCGGCCAGCCGTTCTATGGCGTATGTCTTCAGGCAGGCCAACTTGTAATCTGCCCAGGCGTCGGCCTCTTCAGAGTCCTCCACCATGTGCTTGAAATGCTTAAACGGCTTGGGGCTATTCAATGCTTCAAGCAGGCGCTGGCGCAGGCGTGTATCGGCTACTTGCTGCTCGGCAAAATCGCTCATGAAGCGGAACGACTCTTTCGGCGACGGCGGCTTAACCTCCACAAAATGGTCATCCTCGGCTTCGATGCGATCTTGAATGGCGACCCATTCATCTAAAGCCTCCATCTCACTCCAGCGCGTTGGGTCAGGGTAACTGAGCACTTCAAACGTGCGCCGGTGCACGAACACAATGAAACCTCTATCCAAGGCATCGGCGATTTCTTCTAAAATTTTGTCATTCACGGCTGAGCACTACATTTTACCCGACAAAATAACGACGCCTGCCATGAACAAACCCCGTTTCGCCCTGTTTTAAACGAGTTAACATTTTATCATTAAACACTACACCTACCCGATATGTATCCAATAGAATTGGTAACGCCCATGGCGCGCGACTTGACGGATGCCGGCTTTGAGTCGTTGACAACGCCGGAAGAGGTGGCGCAAGCATTAGAAAATCAGAGCGGTGTAACGCTGCTGGTCGTTAATAGCGTTTGCGGTTGTGCTGCCGCCAACGCCCGGCCAGGCGCTAAAATGTCGCTTCAACACGGCAAACGCCCCGATCGCTTGCTGACTGTCTTTGCAGGCGTAGATAAAGATGCCACAGCCAAAGCCCGCGAGTATCTGGCGCCTTACCCGCCCTCTTCGCCCAGCATCGCCCTGTTCAAGGACGGTAAATTGGTGCACTTTCTGGAGCGCCGCCACATCGAGGGCCGCTCGGCCTACCTGATTGCCGAAAATTTGAAAATGGCCTACGACACATATTGCTGAGTCTGCCCTGGTCCTCTGGCAAAAAAACGCGCCCCGTATGATCAGCCGTGAACCATACGGGGCGCTTCTTCTTCTGGCGTTGAGGTATCTACAAAAAAAAACCGCGACGCTCGTTTGCGCCGCGGCGGTTTCCCGTATAATCTCATGAAAAGTCGCAAATCTCCTGGTCAACAACTCACGCGATTTTGTCGCGCCTCGTCTTCACGTCATTGACGATACAAAAGTGCAGCGCCCCTTCACCCTCGAAAAGAACAAAAAAATCGATTTGTTGTCAGATTTTTCATGTCGGCCAAACGGCTTTTTTATCCAAAATTGAATTTTATTTATCAAAAAAGGCCCTTAAATGCCAGTTTTAGGCCTGTTTTTTCGCGCTCTTCAATGCCGTTTTGTTGATCAAAATCTTTTTTTCTGGCCCGATTTTTCTGAAAAAATTTTTGCAGCAAGGTGTTTTTGAGTATTCATCAGGGTCTTCAAAGGCGTTTTCAGGTTGCTGAGCGGTTTGCTTGTTTTGTTTGCCCGAGGCCTGACGCTTTTGGCCGGCTTCAGCGCGCGCACGTGAGGCGTCCTGACTGCCGTACCTTTGTGGGAAATTTCTATACCTGCGCTCCGAACCCGCCTACACCCATTTCACCTGCAAATACGACGACTGTGTTGCATCGAATTTTGTTGTTTTTTCTGCTGATACCTCTCGGTGTGCCATCAGGGCTGGCTCAAAACACCTTTCAGGGTGCGGCAAAGCGCGTTCCTGAGAGCGAGGTCAGCCGTCAGAGCGCCTTCATTGAAGCTGAATTGGAGCGCCAGCTGGGGCACTACGACAAAGCCGCGGAGAA
>JANWVR010000137.1 GCA_025056735.1 Saprospiraceae bacterium | reverse complement strand
GACGAAGAGCGCGCCGCGCGCCAGTTTGAGCGCCTGATGGACGAAGCCGAACGGCACGGCTATGAGCACTACGAGATTTCCAATTTTGCGCTGCCCGACCGCTATGCTCGACACAACAGCAGTTACTGGTTTGGGCAACCTTATCTGGGTATCGGCCCTTCGGCGCATTCGTTCGACGGCGCTAGCCGGCAGTGGAACATCGCCAATAACGCCCTGTACATCAAGGCCATAAACGAAGGCCATATCCCGGCCGAGCGCGAGGTGCTTACGCTGGCGCAACGCTACAACGAATACGTTCTGACCCGCCTGCGCACCCTGTGGGGATGCCGATTAGCCGACATTGCTGCAAGGTTCGGGCGCCCCTTCGCTGAGCATTTTGAACGGCATGCTCGGCGCTTCGTTGCTGCTGGCCAGGTGGAGTCGCTCGATGGGCACTACCGACTGACGCGCGCAGGGAAGCTACTGGCCGATTACATCGCTGCGGAGTTGTTCTGGGTGGAATAGGCAGGCCCTTCACAGTATTATTGCATAATTTTGCCGCACGATTGCATTTGTTCACATCAATGCGAAAAGCTCATGTTACAAGAACTTAAAGCATTCCTGCTCCGCGGCGATGTCGTCGCGCTGGCCGTAGCCGTTATCATTGGTGGCGCATTCGGCAAAGTGATCAGTTCCTTAGTGGACGATATCATCTCGCCCATTTTGGGCATGATCACGGGCAACCCAGACTTTTCTCAGGTGGTCATCGGGAATGTTATGATCGGCAACTTTATCAACGCGGTGATCAATTTCATCCTCGTTGGTACGGCACTGTTTTTTGTAATAAAGGCTGCTGGCCATAAGCCTGAAGAAGTCAAATAGGCCGGCATCAGGAAGACTCCTCTCCTTCGTCAGCCTCTTCTGCAATACCCTCGAAAAGTTCGGGCGGGAGCTGTCGTGTTGCTTTAGCGCCCATTTCGCGGATGCGTTCGGCGCGCCCGATGATTGTATCGCCAGGGCGAGCGCCAGTGGTGAGTTTTCGCATAGCGTCGTCATAGGCTTTTTGGGCGCCATTTAGGCGGTCTCCTACCGTGCGCAGGTCTTCTACGAAGGCAACTAACCGGTCGTAGAGCAGGCCACTCTGCCGGGCGATTTCTAAAGCAGAGCGATTTTGCTTTTCTTGCCGCCAGATATGGGTAACGATGCGAAGGATGACGGCCAGCGTGCTGTTGGTAACGATGACCACGTTGCGCTCTAGACCTTCTCGGAGCAGGTCAGGATAGACCTGCATGGCGGTGGAGACGGCGCCGTCTAAGGGCACGTAGAGCAGGACAAAGTCGGGTGTATGGATTTGATAGAGCGCGTGGTAATTTTTGCTGCCGAGCTGTTGTACGTGGCCGCGCAGGCTATCCACGTGAGCGCGCAAGTGCCGCTCGCGAGCTTCAGGGTCATCCTCGCTGCAGTAACGCTCAAAGGCTGTTAGCGAGACTTTAGCGTCTATGATTAGATGTCGTTGTTGAGGCAGTCGCACGATGTAATCTGGTCGTTTAGTTTGCCGGTCGTCGTCGCGGAAGGTGGCTTGGGCCACGAAATGCTCGCCACGCAACAGGCCGGCATTCTCGAGCAGGACCTCGAGCTGATGCTCGCCCCAGTCGCCCTGTACTTTGCTTTGGCCCTTGAGGGCTGCAGTCAGGTTGCGCGCGTCCTGGCTGAGTTGTTGGTTGAGCGCAACTAATTGCTCAATCTCTTTGCGCAGGCTGGCCTTATCGCGGGTTTCGTCGGTAAACTTGCGCTCGATGCTCGCCTCGAATTCGCGGATTTTCTCGCGCAGCGGCGCCAGAGTTTGATGAAGCTGCTGGGCGTTTTGCTCGGTGAAGCGCTGCGATTTTTCTTCGAACAGGCGATTGGCCAATTGCTCGAACTCTAAGCGCATTTGCTTGGCGAGCTGCTCCTGTTCGGCTTTTTGACGCTCCAGCTGGTCGCGCTGATGTGCTAGCGTTTGTGCCTGGGCGGCTATTTGAGCAACCGCATCTCGAAGCTCTTGCTCCTTGGCCTGAAGCGCCTTTTGAAGCACCTCGTTTTGCGCCTGAAGGTCGCGATACACTTCGGCGGAGACATTTTCGCCCACAGGCGCTCGCTTTAAAAGCAGCAAGACGACGAGCACCAGTACAATTGCGCCGACTAAGAGGAGTAGGGTATTGTCCATGACCATCCACGGGCAGTTTTACTGGCCCGACGCAGCAAAGGTAATTATTTTTAAGACAGATTGTTTTTATTTAGATAAAAGGCCAAACAATGTGTTCCCGGTTTAAGGTGGCTGTTGAGGGCTTCCTTAGCGACAATCCTGTACCTTTGCTCCATTCAGCATCTGCCAACAGCATGATCACCGAAGACGACATCAAACGCCTCTTTCCTAAATTTTTAAGGCATTTCTATCTGCATCGTTATGATTACCAGCCAGGTACAGAAGCGCTGCAGCTGGACAACGTAGCAGCTGGCGGTCTTATAGCAGACGGTGTATTCTCTTTCACCACGTCCGACGGCCGGCCGTTTTTCTGTGCCTTCGAGGCTACTTCGATGGATAAGGCCGGCGAGGTGAAGTATGCGCTGAATACATGGTATTTTTTGTGGGACTGCTTAGCCTTTGGCTCCGTAACGGCAGCGGTTGCTTATGCTATTGCTTACGGCATCCGCTTTGAGTGGCTTTTGCATTTGGATTGGACGGGAAATGCTGGTTTTGTGCTTGGAATGGGTATTATAGGCGCCTTAATCTGGTCATTTGCGATGCGCAGCTGGCGGAAGTATCGCTACATTTACGCTATCGAGCAATTCAAGCAGTATCATGCCGATGAGCAGTGGATTGCTCTGGCAGACGATGTCTTCCCTGCGCCCAATGACCCGTATTTGGAGGAGTTGCGCAACCAGTGCATTTACCACGGCTTCGGGCTGGCTTTAGTTTCAGCCGATGGAAAGGTCCGTGCCTTAGTGGCGCCCTCGAGGCTGGGGCTTTACGGCAAAGACCGGCGCATGGTGCATTGGATCACCCAACGCAGCTGGTACCAGGCCATGGCGCACAACGTGGGCGTATTGGCAAACTACCGCCCCGGAAAGATGCCAGGGGTGCTGACGCGCGCCAGGAACAAGGTTATGCGCCCATTCCAATACTTAGTATTGGGCCGATTGGGCAAAACAGCCGGGCAGGCAGCATCAGACTCGCGTGAGGCGATAGAAGCTGCCTGGGGGCGTTATATGGGCAGCCAGGGCGTGCAAAAGTGGGTTTTTCTTCTGTCATGTCTCCTGATAGGTATGCTGGCCTACCGCGTATTCACCTACCACGAAGTAACCGTGGAAGAGGTCGCCGACTTGAGCAGCGGAAATCCTGAAGACCAATACGGCTTCTTGTACGAGGGCGAGGGCCTTAACTCACGCGGCATTCCCAAACAGTATCCTGACCGGCTCGAACGTCAGCCTTTAGCGCCAACAACCGCGCCGCCCCCGCCCAAGCCGCCGGCGCCCATCGGTGGCGAAGAAATCCCGACCATCAACCTTTCCGGCATCGAAGACGAACCTGACCCGGTGCAGCAGCCCTGCCACCCTTACCGCAACCTGCGCGGATGGATACTGGCCGACAACATCCTCGTCCAAAAAGAGCTGGCTATTAAACGCGCCGAAGTGCTGAAAAAGGCCGGTATTGAAGCGGTTGTAGTGCCTGAAGAGTGCATCGGCATGGGGAAGGGCTATGTTGTTATGGCAGGCAAAGCAAGCGCTCGAAAAAGCGAAGCCGAAAGTCAGGCCAGCCGACTGACCCGCCAAATGGAAGAAGCGGGCATCTATGAAAGGGAATTCCGCTTTGTAGAGGTGCAATAGCGGGCCCCAAAGAAGCCTTTTTACGCGGTTGTGGCAACTTTGCCAGCGAGAGGGTCTTGCCCTGCCTGTACCTTTGCCCCGAATTGCTCAATCGCTTACTTTTTTTCATGAAATTTCCACAACCTATCCCCGTCCGCCAGCTGGCTGAACGCTTTGGCGCCCAGATCATTGGCGACGACCGCCTGTACGCTCACGGCATCAACGAAATACACCGCGTGGAGCCGGGCGACATTGCCTTTTCGGATGCACCTAAGTATTTCCAGAAGACCTTGGACAGCGCCGCTTCGATCCTCTTGCTCAATGCGCCGGCGCCCTGCCCGCCGGGCAAGGCCATCCTCGTGGTGGAAAACCCATTTGAGGCTTACGACGCGCTCATCCGAGAGTATCGGCCTTTCGATCCGTGCACGACGCCTATCAGCCACCGGGCGCAGATACATCCAACAGCCATCCTGGAACCGGGCGTAGTGGTCGCCGCCAACGTGGTGATTGGCGCCCACTCTTACATTCAGGCGAATACGTACATCGGCGAGTACACGCTCATCGGCGAGCACGTGTGTATTGGGCCAAATTGCATTATTGGCAGCGACGCTTTTTATTTTAAAAAACATCCCGATGGTTCTTTTCAGAAGTGGCGTTCGGGCGGGCGCGTGGTCATCGAAGACCACGTGGACATCGGCGCCGGGTGTACCATCAACAAGGGCGTGAGCTCGGATACCCTCATTGGCGCCGGCTCAAAGTTGGATTGCCAGATTCACATCGGGCACGATACGATAGTGGGTAAGAATTGCCTGTTTGCGGCGCAGGTAGGTATTGGCGGTGAGGCCATTATTGAGGACAACGTGGTGCTGTATGGCCAGGTAGGGGTTATACAGGCCGTTCGGATAGGGAAAGGCGCTATAGTGCTGGCGGGTTCGGGCGTATCCAAGTCGCTGGAGGGCGGTAAGACATATTTTGGCTCGCCAGCAGAGGAGGTGCGCGTCCGATATCGCGAGCTGGCAGCCCTGCGTTCGCTGCCCAATTGGATGCGCGGCCAGCGAACGGCTACGGCAGAGGATTAGCTGATTACTGCCGCTCGAGCTCGCTGAGCAGTTGCACAGCCTTTGCGTAGCGGGGGTGAGTGGTGTCATTAGCTATCTGGCGCAGGACACGGCGGCTGTTCTTAATTTTTTTAAGGTGGAGAAAAGCCAGTGCTAATTGCCACTCGGCTTCGCTTTTGCGCAAATAATCCGGCGTATCGGCCGCTTCCTGGAGGTAAGGAATAGCCCTGGCGTATTCGGCCTTGGCAAAGAACGCCTCCCCGATGAGATGGCGGGCGGTGGTATAGTGGTCGTCGCTTTTGGGAATTCTCCGCAAGCGTTGAATGGCCCTGGCGTATTGGCCTTTTTCCAGGATCAGGTAGGCGGAGTCCATGTAGGAGAGCTGTTCTTGCTCGCTTCGGACAATTATTCGCTGGAATTTTGGGCGCTCGGTATAGCGCTCCGCTAAGGCGATGTATCGAAGCGCTACATCAGGAGCGTCGGTACTTGCGGGCGGTTGCTGGATAGCCGTTTCTTCCGTAGAGGAATCCTTAGGTAGCGGCGTTGGCTCGTAGGTCTCCAAAGGGCTGTCTCCTTGAGCAACGGCGTCATAGGTTGTATGAGGCCGGAGCCAGGCGAAATACAGGATACCCGACAGCAGGAGGAGGCTGGCTGCAGCCATCCAGGTGGCGGGTCGCCGGTACCAGGGCGCAGGCGCACGCAGAGGAAATTGCTCCGCCCATGCTTTCAGTTGGGCGCGCAGACGGTCTTCTACAATTACCTCTAAGGCTTCGTGCTCGCGTTGTTGAAGGGCGAACTGCTCCGCCAGTACTGGATCGCGTTCCAGTTCAGCTTCAAAAATAGCGCGTTCTTCGGGCGACATCTGGCCCAGTAAGTACCGCTCAATGCGATTATAGGTGGGAGACTCGTTCATCGTCAAAGCTCGCTCTCGTTAAAGAATGGGTTATGTTGAATGAGTTTTGCCAATTTTTGCCGGCATTGGAAGACGCGTTGGCGGGCGTTATTCTCGGTGCCCAATTGAAAGGCCTGTGCGATTTCTTCCATGGAGTAATTTAGCTTATACAAATGCAGGATTTCGCGACAGCGCTCGTCCAATTGGTTTACTAAGGCTTTTAATTGCTCTCTTTGCTCTTTTTCTATGGTCCATTTTTCGGGTTCTTCATGATCAGCTCGCTGTTTTGGAATTGGCTCCTCGCTGTAAACTAAGCGGCGTACGCTGCGGCGGTTGGAATACCAACGCCCACGGCAGATGCCGAGAAAGTAGCTTTTAAGCCCTCCGGTTTGCTGGTAACGATCGGTGCGGATATGGTTATCGAATACAATAAAGGCTTCTTGTATGGCGTCCTCTGCTTCATGCTGCGTACCGCCCAGCGATCGGATAAGCCGGAAGGCGGAGGCGCGCCAACCAGACTCCGCAAACAGATACTGCAGCGCAGCCTCTCGTGTTGCGCCGCCCGACTTGATTTGAGCAATGATCTGGTCATCGCTGTAAGACTTTTTTAGAAACAGCATATCAGTACAGGGAGTCAAGTAAATGTTACGAGGAAAATGGCGAACTATGCAAAAAATCTTGATTAAAAAGGCGGAAGATGTTCATCGTTTGCCCGTGCCATTTAAAATTTACGGCTAAGAAAAGACAAAAATGCGAAAACGATTTTTGCCGATTTGGCTAATAGTGTCTTTCAGCACTTTTTTGGGCGCTGTGCTGGGTCAAGAGGGGCAGAGCAATTTTTCGGTGGGCCCACTTGAAACCCCCGTCTGGGACGCTGAGAGTGAGAAGATTGTTGATGAGAGGCAGGTTTGCACAGGCGCTCTCTGGCCTGCTTCCTCGGACGAAGTGGTGCGCTGGTTGCTGGGGCCAACCATATGCGAGGAGGATCTGGCTGCGGCAGAGGCTTGCGCGCGAAAACGGCTTTCATCTGGCCAGCATTTTGGAGAGGAGTACCGCTGGCGGATGGCACTGGCCCATGCGATGATAGGGTTGGTGGAATTTCGTCGCGAACGTTTTGCCGAAGCATCGGAGGCGTTTGATGTTTTTCGTCGGTTGGCGGTTGAGCAGTTTGGCGCCGCCTCACAGGCTGCCGCCGACGCAGAAATTTGCATAGGTAGAGTCAGTTTTGCTCAAGGCGACGATGCAAAAGCGCTGTTTTATTATACGTCCGCTCAAGCTCATCTTTCTACGGCGGCGTTATCTGACCGTCCTTATTTAGTGCAGGTATGGGAAGATATGTTAGCAGCATGCGAGCGTAGGGCTGATTTCGCGTGCGCCTGCGTGAGCGCTGAGATGCTTGTGCAGTGCGAGCAGCGACACCCTGCGCCGGACACGCTGCGCTGGGTAGGGGCTTTAGTGCGCGCCAGTGCGGCCTATGAGCAGATGTCCAGCGTTCAGGAGGCCTATGGGCTACTGAGTCGGGCGCAGGCGCTTATGCTGGCGCACCAAGAGTCGCATCAGTGCTATTGGACGTCTGCGTTGCTTATTAAAGCGCGCCTGAAGGCGAGCGAGGAGGTTTACAGCGAGGCCACTGCGAATATCCTGCAAGCGCAATTCGAATGCGAACAGCACTCGAATGGGTCCCCAACGCCTTGCCGTGAAGTCTGGATAACGGCTGCTGAAATCGCCCTTCAGCAACGTGCCTTCAACCTGGCTGAGCAGTATTTAAGCCGATTGCAACGCAACAGTGAGGAGCAGACGCTCGATGCACTGCGCCTTGCTGCACGGGTGGTCCTTGTACAGGGGCAGCTGATGCAGGAGCGTGGGCGATTGGATGATGCCGAAACCCTGTGGCGCAAACAAACCGATGTCCTGGCGCGCATTGATATTGCCCTGCCGGAGGAAGCAGCATTGCTGGAACAGTTGGCTCGACTTCACGCAAAGAAAGGTCGGCTTGATACGGCTGAACGATACGGATTGGAGGCCCTTCGGCGGTATCAGGCCGTATTTACTCAGGGCCACTCCAGTGTATTGAGGGTCTATTTAGTTCTGGGTGAAGTGCATGCCCTTAAAGGCGCTTTATCCAAAGCGCTTCAATGTGTAGAATTAGCAATCCCTCTTTTACAGGCCCCTGCGCACCAAACATATGCCGGGCGGCTGCTGTTGCTGGAAGCCTTTGAGGCTAAAGCCAGGTATTTGCTTTCGGCATATCGCTCCTCTTCTGGCACAGAGGACGCCCTATTCAAGGCCGAAAACGCTGTTCAGGAGGGCTATCGGCTGGTTTTGCATCTGCGTCAGGCGGCGCGATCCATAGAGCAACTGTTGGCCCTGCAGCCGCGCTTAGAGCGTTTGACGGAAACGGGCATTGCCGTGGCTTACGAGCAATACATCTGCTGCTACGACGGGCGACTGTTAGAGGAAGCCTTTGAGGCGGCACAGCGATGCCAGAATTTCATCTGGGCGCCCATTTCCGCTATTGCAAGCGACCCGGCGTCTAATAGCGCCATGGCTGCGAGGAAGCGCCTGTACGCCGCATGTCTGGAGCGCGCTATTAAATACAGGTATTGGTTGAATGAGGCAACGCCAGCGTCCTCTCAGATTGCTTTAAACCAGGTAAACCTGTTGATACGCGCCAATGAGGCTTACTACAGTATCCTGGATACGCTGTCTCGGCTATCGCCTGCGCTTATGGCCACGCTCCCTCCTGTTGCTGCCAATCAGATAGCGGCAAAGCTCTCTAAAAAAGAAGCGCTGTTGAACTACTTCGTTGGGCAGGAGGCTATTTACGTTTTTATCATCACCTCAAAGGCGCCTCTCGATGTGGTTGAGATAGCCTTGGACTTTCCGCTTTCGGAGCGGGTGGAAGCTCTGCGCGCTGCGGTGGTGGCTCGAACGGAGCGCATGCGGGCATTTTATGAGCCAGCCCATGATCTGTATTTGCGCATCTTCAAACCTGCGGAACAACGCCTCGCAGGGCGTATAGAGAGCATGGCCATCGTGCCCCATGGAGTGCTTGCTCAGGCGCCATTCGAGGCATTACTCACAGCCTTACCCAGGCCGAAAAGGGCCGATCGGGCTTGCGATTACGACTATTTGATGCATCGGTACGCCATTTACTACGCTTACTCGGCTCAGCATTGGCTTTCCAGCCGAACTTCTGAAAAAGAGACCTTGAAGTGGAATCGCGCGTATGTGTTAGCCCCACAGGATGAGCGCTTGAAAAAGGGTAGGGAAGAGGCGCAAAGCGTTGGCCGCCTCCTTGGCTGCACTCTATTGAGCCACTCGCTCAGCAAGGAGCAACTGCTCGACACCCTGCGCAAGAGCCAGATCATTCACATCGTTGGGCACAGCCTGGCCGCCAGCAATGCCGTGTTTTATTGGAAAAGCGCTCCAGAAGATAGCACGGCCCATCTATATGCATCCGATGTGCTGACCCTTCCTTTGAAAACCAGCCTGGTCGGTCTTTCTGCTTGTGAAACGGCTTCGCCTTCCTATCGTCATCCGTATGGCTTAAGCCTGGCAAGGGCCTTCTCTCATGCGGGTGCGCGCTGTGTGATTGGCGCCGATTGGGCCATTGAGGACGCTGCTGCTCAGAAAATCATGGAGGATTTTTACGGCCTTTTGCGCAAACGGCGCACGGACAGCAAGGCGCATGCGCTGCAAACCGCGCAGCGGAACTTTCTGAGCCAGTGCGAAAGCCACAAAGGCCATCCGTACTATTGGGCGGGTTTTCGGCTATACGGCAATACCCTGCCCTTCGAGCGCCCCGAGCGACGAGCCATCCGCCAGGCGGCGCGCGTTGTGCGTAAGGCGCTAAAGCGCTTTAAACCCTGACGGAGCCGGCGCCTAATTTGCCGACGGAGCGGAATTTTTCCTTGCCCTACCTTTGTGCGAGAGAGACAGCGTCGCCTCGCTCAACCATTTCATTTGCCATAAATCAACACGAAGGAAGGCCTTGCGCGCAATTACGAACATTTTGAGGCGCTGGTACCAGCGCCTGCCTCGCAACGAAGAGGGCGTCATCCGCTGGGGTGCTTATGTACGCGGATGGGTACTCCGCTTGGCGCTCTGGTTTTTGGGTATTACGGTGGGCTTGGTCGTCGTGTATCGGTTTGTGCCGGTGCTGATTACACCGCTTATGGTCATTCGCACCATAGAACAGGCCTCCGACAGCCAGCGTCCGGTGCGCTGGAAGCACGACTGGGTTTCGTTTGGGTCGCTGTCACCCAAGCTGCAGCTGGCTGTTGTGTGTGCCGAAGACCAGGCCTTTTTAGAACACTGGGGCTTTGACTTTCAGGCCATTGGCAAAGCCATTGAACACAACCAGAAGAGCCGGCGCATTCGGGGGGCCAGCACCATTAGCCAGCAGACGGCCAAAAACGTCTTTTTGTGGCCAGGGCGCTCCTGGCTGCGCAAAGGGCTGGAGGTGTATTTTACATTTTTAATAGAAACCCTCTGGAGTAAGGAGCGCATCATGACCGTTTATTTGAATGTTATTGAGTTTGGCGACGGCATCTATGGTGCAGAAGCGGCCTCGCAACATTTCTTTAAGAAAAGTGCCGACCGGCTCACGCGAGAAGAGGCGGCACTGCTGGCCGCTGTGTTGCCTAATCCGCTTAAGCGCAATCCAGCGCGTCCGTCCTCGCTGGTGCGCAACCGACAGCAATGGATCCTGAGTCAGATGCAGATGTGGGGCGGGCGCATTGACTACGACGAACCCAACACGCCTCGACCCAAACAATAAGACGGAGGCTTCTTCTGGCATTTATTCTGTATGCGACTGCCACTTATTGCTGTGATTGCCTGCGTCCTCCTGTTGCTGCCGGCCCACCGACGGGAGAGCACCCTGCCACCCACAGGCGCCTGCGACCCACTGGCCCGCCCTTTTTGGGGGTACTCCTTCTTACTGCCTGAAATCATCAACAAAAATGCCGCCTACGCGCCTTTCTTTACCCGCTGGGACGACTACTACGAGCGTTATTATTTCCAGCAAGACCACCAGCGCGAGGAAAATATCGCCGAATGGCGCGATCGCTTTTGCAACATCGCCAAACCCGAAGATGTGGACATGGTGGTCTACCAGGCCAACACCAATGACCTGTTGGTATTGCGCGATCTGGCCTTTGCGCGCGCTGTGCCGGAGCAGCTTCCATACCCTTTCATCGGCAACACTTTCGCCGAAGTACTGGCCTACAACGGCTGTATTGAGGCCTTAGATTACTTAGTGTTTGCCCGTCAGTGCGAACCCTTCGTCGCGCCACCCAACGACGGTTGGACGCGCTCGCAGCGCAACGTCGAGTTGATGCAGCAACTCATCGAAGAGGGAAAAGAGCGCTTGCTGCACACCTCCTCTCACTTTCTGCGGATGCGCTACGCCTACCAGGTCGTGCGCTTAGCCCACTATGCCGGCTTGTGGGAGCAAACGGTAGCACTGTACAATTATTTGCTGCCCAAGATTGATCGCCGACGGCCCAGCGCGGCTTACTATTGGGCGCTGGGACACCTGGCCGGCGCCCTCCAACGCTTAGGCAAAACGGCCGAAGCCGCTTATCGCTATTCCATCATCTTTCGACATTGCCCATCTAAGCGCATCCAGGCGTTCCGGAGTTTTTATCTGAAAGATGAAAACGATTGGAAGGCCGCACTGCGCCTGTGTCAGAACGACTCAGAGCGCGCTACGCTGCGCCTCCTGAGGGCTGCTAAAAACAGGCCGTTTTCCGTGGCAGACCTGGAAAATATCTACCGCTTAGAACCAGAAAGCCCGCATTTAGAACTCATGCTCGTGGGCATGACTCAAGAGCTGGAGCGCATCTTTCTGCAAACAGCGCTCACGCAAAAGAGAAGAGGCGGCCCCATCCTGCGTGAACCACGCGACAACGCCGCCCAGCGCCTCATTGACCTGCAGCGCGCCGCTCGCCGCATCGCCCAAGAAGGCAAAACGCCTAAACCGCAGCTGTGGTTAGCCATGACAGGCTACTTGGAGCTATTAGCCAACGACCTCGTGGCAGCAGATACTACGTTCAAACGCGCCTTAGACCGCCTGACCAACAATAAGTACGACGAAACCCTAAAACGCCAGATAGAGGTTTGGAAGCTACTGAGTCAACTGCTGCAACTCGATGGCAAAACCGAAGCAACCGATGAGGCGTACTTCGACCTGCGGGGCGAGTCCCTTTTTCGGGAGATACCAGCCTTTGAGCCCTTCACGCGCGACCTATTGGGCGATCGCTATGCTGCCCAAAGACACCCAGGCAAAGCCGTCGTCATCGCTTACGGCCCTGATGCTATCCTGTATAACCCTAAATTAGATGAGCTCGACGACCTCATCCGACTCGCCCGAAGCGATACCAGTATCTTCCTGTTCCGGCTCATGCCCGGCGACACCAGCATGGAGCAGATGCTGGCCCGCCTGCTCGAAATAAAGGGCGCCTACTTGCTGGGACAGGGACAGCCCGAGGCTGCTTTAGCCGTATTTCAACAAATACCTCCCACGCAACAGCTATATTTGGATCAATTCAGCCCATTCAAGGAATTTTTTGATGAAAAAATACACCGCCCGGTAACGGATACTTTGCTTTTAAACCGCATAGAAATCGCCGAAAAAATCCTCGAATACGACCAACGCGCTAAGGCGGCTTTAGCCATGAACGAACCCGTGGCGGCCTGGTATCTCTACTTAGTGGGCCTGGCCTACTACAACATGTCTTATTTCGGTCATGCTTGGGCGGCAACGGATTTTTATCGCAGCGGCTACAATTGGAACCGGCTGGCGCAAGGGCCGGTATTCCCGCTGCGCGGCAGCCCCAGCGGCAATCGGGAGCATACCGACGTGGACCTGGCGCTTTATTACTTTGAGCGAGCTTTAGCCGAGGCGCGGAACCCTGAATTAGCGGCTCGCGCAGCATTCATGGCCGCTCGATGCCAGCAGAAACAGTGGTTTTGCCACCCCGACTGCCGCTATCGGCCCGGTAGCAACAGGATACCGCAGCTGCCCGAAGCCTACAGCGGGTATTACAAGCTCCTGAAGCGCTATGAGAAGACGGCTTCGTACCAGCGCATTGTTGAAGAATGCCGCTGGTTGCCGTATTATCAGTAAGTATTTGTCGGCTTTGCGTCGGAAAATTCCTTTTAACGCCAACAATGTTCGGTCGAGGCCCTTTTTTGCGGGCGCGAATGCCTACCTTTGCGCGGCTTTAGAAAAGCAGCGCACCCTGTCCATTTTTTTCCGTTAAAAATTACAACCACATCACCCACATGCCTTACTTATTCACCTCCGAGTCGGTGTCGGAAGGACACCCCGACAAAATCGCCGATCAGATTAGCGACGCCATATTAGACGAGTTTTTACGCCTTGATCCGGACGCTAAAGTCGCCTGCGAAACATTAGTGACGACGGGATTGGTCGTCGTGGCTGGCGAGGTGCGCTCGCGCGCTTATGTGGACGTACAAGAGGTGGCGCGCCGCACCATCCAGCGCATTGGCTATACGCGCGCTGAGTACCAGTTTGAGGCCCAGAGCTGCGGCATTATTAGCGCCCTACACGAACAAAGCCCTGACATCGCTCAGGGCGTGGACGTTGGTCGCAGCGAAGACGAACAGGGCGCCGGCGACCAGGGCATGATGTTTGGATATGCCACTAACGAAACCGACAACTACATGCCGCTGGCTTTAGAGTTATCGCATCAGCTGCTGCTTAACCTCTCTGAAATCCGCCATGAGGGCAAGCAAATGAAATACCTGCGCCCCGACGCCAAGAGCCAGGTAACGGTAGAGTACAGCGACCGGCATATTCCGCGCCGCATTGACACCATTGTGCTGAGCACGCAACACGATGAGAACGTCAATCAGGAGCGTATTGCCCGCGATGTGCAGCGTATCCTTATCCCGCGCGTCAAAAAGCGCTTGCCGGCGCGCCTGCAGCGGCTCTTTACCCAGAATATTCGTTACTTCATCAACCCAACGGGTAAGTTCGTCATTGGCGGGCCACACGGCGATACGGGCCTGACGGGCCGCAAAATCATTGTGGACACCTACGGCGGCAAGGGCGCGCACGGCGGCGGTGCCTTTAGCGGCAAGGATCCTTCTAAGGTGGACCGCTCGGCAGCGTACGCTATGCGCTACATCGCCAAGAACCTCGTGGCTGCAGGGCTGTGCGAGCAAGCCCTTGTCCAGGTCGCCTACGCCATTGGCGTAGCGCAGCCCGTGGGCCTTTATGTTAACACCTACGGCACCTGCCGTGTCAGAGGCCTGAACGATGGCAAAATTGCACGCCGCCTCCTGGAAATCTTCGACCTGCGCCCGGCAGCCATCGTCAGACGTCTGGGATTGAAAAATCCAATCTTCTCTGAAACAGCAGCCTACGGCCATTTTGGGCGCACCCCTCAAAAAAAGACGGTGCTCTTCGGCGAAAACGGCCAGGCAACGCCGCGTGAAGTGGAAACCTTCACGTGGGAAAAATTAGATGCCGTGGACGACATCCGCCGCGCCTTCGGTCTCTGAGAACATGCTGAAAAACACGTTACTGCTCTGTCTGTGTCTCGCCACAGCCGTGAAGGCGTCGGCGCAAGCGCTCTACATGCCGCGCAACCTCCAGCGTGCCTATGCGAAGCAAACGCGCTCCTGGGACGGCCGCCCAGGGCCAAAGTACTGGCAAAACCGAGCCGAATACCGCATATCAGCGTCGCTTTTGCTGCCCGAACGCACCGTGAGCGGCCAGGCCGACATTCGCTACTTCAATCGCAGCCCGGATACGCTCAAGTTCATCCGCCTCAAACTGGCGCACGACCTCTACCGCAAGAACGCGCCGCGCGCCTTCGACCTCAACCCAAAGGCAGTAACGGACGAGGGCGTTGAAGTAACCGAACTGCGCGTCAACGGCATAGCCATCGAAAAAAGCCGCTGGCGACGCTTTGCGACGTTTTTAGACGTCCCTCTGGAGGAAGCGCAACTGCCCGGCCAGTCTTTGCAGCTATCCATCGCCTGGCGCTTTGAGATGCCGCCCGCTGCCGGCGCCCCGCGTGAAGGCGTTTATGACTCCACTACCTGGTTTGTGCCCTACTGGTACCCGCAAATAGCCGTGTACGACGACCTGCGCGGCTGGGCTGACGCACCCTACACAGGTCTGCAAGAAATGTACAACGATTTTGCAGACTATTGGGTGCGCATTACCACGCCTGCCCACGTTATGGTCTGGGCCACTGGCGTTTGGCAAAACCCGCAGGAAGTCTTGCAAGACGAGTTCTACCGGCGTTACCAGCGCGCGCAGACGTCCGACTCGGTGCTGGCTATTTTTTCTAAGGAAGACTACGCCAGTAAAGCGCCCTTTTTTCGCGCTTCGGATACGCACACCTTCGAGTTCAGGGCCGAGAACGTGCCCGATTTTGCCTTTGCCACCAGCAGCTACTACTTGTGGGACGCTGTTTCGACCGTAGTGGAGCCCAATACCGGGCGCCGGGCCTTTGTGAGCGCTGCCTACAAGCCTGCCTCGCCGGACTTCAAGCGCGTGTGTCGGGCGGCTGCCGATGCCTTGCACCTCATGTCGCGCTGGTTGCCGGGTTATCCATATCCATACCCGACGATGACGGTCTTCAACGGCAGCGGCGGCATGGAGTTTCCCATGATGTGCAACAACGGTAGCACACATCCTGGCAGCCCTGTGGGCCTGACCGTGCACGAAACTGCCCACACGTACTTCCCTTTCCTGATGGGCATCAACGAGCAAGACTACGCCTGGATGGACGAGGGCTGGGCAGCCTTTCTGGACGTACTCGTTACAGACTCCTTGGAGGGAAAATCTACGGGCCGACTGCGCAATTATCCGGATTTTGCCGGCACCGACGCCGACATGCCGCCCATGGTACCATCGCGGCATCTGGCCAATCCAGCTTATCGAGTAGCAGCATACAACCGCCCCCAGGCTGCCTATTTTGCGCTCTACCAGATGCTGGGCTACGAGCGCTTTCATCGCTGCATGACCGAATACATTGAGCGCTGGAAGGGCAAACACCCGCAGCCTTTTGACTTCTTTTTTACCTGGAATGCTGTTGCAGGCGAAAATTTAGATTGGTTTTGGAAACCCTGGTTCTTTGATTGGGGTTATCCCGATTTGTCGGTGGCAGGTGTTACGAAAAAGAGGGTGGTCATTGAAAACACAGGCACGATGCCGCAAACCGTTAGCGGCACGATTACCTACGCAGACGGTACGCAACAAACCTTTTGGCACACTGCCGACGTATGGAAAGGCGGACGCCGTATTTTTGTCGTGCCGCTCAAAAAGCGCCTTGCTGTTCGGCAGGTGCAGTTGGGCCATCCGCAGATATCCGACGCTGATGCCAGCAACAACGTTTGGCCGCGCTAATCCGCAGGATTTGCTTCGCCGACGAAACGCCTCGCACGTATGAGAAGCATCCACGCCCTTTTCGTTACACATAAAGCAGTCTGGCTCTCTCTTGTCTGGAGCATCTTGTGCCTGCTCATTGCTCTGCCGCTCCGAGCACAGCAGACCTTTGTTTTTGCTATAGACGGCAAAAGCTACCGCGTCGAGGCAAGTTGGAATGTCAAGCATGCCGGCAGCTCGTATGCGAATGCGACGGCACATACTTTAGACTTTTCTAAGGGAAATGCCTTCGACCTCGAAGTGCAGTTCCGCTTTCCCGACGAGGCGCCACCGCCGGAAGTGGAGCTGCTCCTCGGCTTCCAGTATCGCCACGGCGGCAGTACGCTGGCCCCCACCGAGGGTGAAAAGCGCGCGCGCGGCTTGCGGCATTTCCAGCGATTTCAGTCCGTCGGCGGTGGCAACGCCACCCTTACCCTGACGCCCAAAGTGTGGCGCCGAACACCTGAGGGTACCGTAGAAGTGCTCGCTTCGGGCGCGCCAACAACGCTGGGCTTTACACCCTCCAGCGCAACGCCTGCGCCAACAACAGCAGCAACGCCCGCAACACCTGCTTCAGACACGACAACCAAACCTGCGGCTGCCCCCACGGCCCCACAAACGCCCACATCCACCCCCGCCCAACAGGCGGAAAACGAGGCTTATGCAAAAGCAAGCAGCGAACCCGACTCAGCTCAGCGGATTCGCGCCTTCATTGACTTCTTAGACCAGTATCGAACCACTAATCCACAATCGCCCAACGTCCAAAGCGCCCTGCGCGCTGTGCCGCTTAGCGCCAGCCTGCCCCAACCTCAAGGCGCCAAAAAAGTCTCTTACGTGCTTGACTACGCCGTACGGCCCGTCATTGATACTGCTCAGGCTAACCGCTGGCAATGGGAATTGAAAAATATCGCCCCAGGTCGCTTCCAGCTTACCCTGAGCGCGCTGAGCGACACAGCAACCACCTTCGTATTGTCCGACGCTGGCAAAAGTGTCCCCTTTAACCGCCCCCGCCTCCTGCAGCCGTTTGAAAAGGTGCAGGTTGTCCTGGCCGCCCAGACCAAAGATGCCTTTACGCTCCGCCTTGTCGGCGGAACGCCGCCCTTCATGGTCTATTTGCTTCAGGAGCGCGTTACGCGCATGCGTTACTTAGTTTCTCAGACAGATACTACTCTTACGTTGAGCAAGGCGGCCTGCACGGTCTGTAAGGACGGCCCGCACACCTTAGAAGTTTACACGGGCGACTTCAGCACCCTGCTCCTGCGCGAAATAGACGCCATCCAAATAGATAAGCCCAATCGCTGGCCGCTCATTCTGGCCCTGAGCACTGCGCTGTTCCTGCTCATCGCTTTCCATAAACTCCTCGGCAAGTGGTGGCGCCATTTTCAGTACCATCGAAAATTGCGCGAAATCGAGGCCTGGGAACGCGTCATTGAGGAAGAGGCTAAGCGAAAGAAAAAGCGGTAATTTGCGTCCTCTGTGGTTTCTTTGAAGAACGTTGTCTGCGCAGTGCGCGGACTACTCGTGCGTATTTCAAAGGCGATTGTCTGACCTTAGCAACAGGGAAAATGGGCTTTTGACCAAAACTGGCAAAACCGCACCATGGGGGTGATGTTTCCCAATGAAATCAAAAAATACGCTGCTATGTCTGTAAAATCATTTTTGCCGTTTTGGGTTGGCCTTCTAATGGGTTGGAGTGCAGTTGCTCAGACCTGGCAGGCGACCTACACAGGAGCGGGCATACACAGTCCGTCCGACGATACAGCCTTAGAATGGGTGTGTCCGCTGGCTGGAGGCGGCGCCATTGTTTGTTCGTATGGCGCGCTTTCCCTTAACGAAGCCAACCTGCTCATTGGATTGAACTCGCAGGGCGATGTGGTCTGGCGGCGTCTGTACCGGGTTTCCAACCCGCCGGTGTCGGGTTCGTGGGTGGAGACGGTGTACCTGTACCCGCTCCCCAACGGCAATGCGCTGGTGTTGTTTCACATCAAGGTGCCGGGAGGCGGCCTTCTGGTGCGCAATCGCACGCTGATTGCCGAGATTTCAGCCAATGACGGCTCCATTGTGTGGCAACGCTATCCAGGGACGAACGACACTCCGATTTTCTACTCTTACGCTTTGATGCGGCCGGATGGGATCTACTTGGGCGGTCGCGCAGGCAATGCCCTTAGCATTGCTAAACTAAGTTTTTCGGGTGACTTGCTCTGGCACAGGACGTATAGCGACGGCGCGGTAGGCATTGTCAGCGAGGCCACTCGCTTAGCGCTGTCATCGGATGGTCATTTGTATGCCACGGTGCGCAATTTTAACATCAACGACATCACTGACTATTTCTCCGTACTCAAATTCACTGCCAACGGCGACTGGATATGGGGAAGGCGTTACCGGGTAGATAATGGCGCCCGAAAGGCTGTGCTGAGCGATTTAGCGGTCAGCCAGAGAGGTGAACCGTTTATTCTGGGCTATAGTTACTTGCCTGGCCCGGTATCGTTTGTACCCTTTTTCCTGCGTTTGAATGGCCAGGGCAACGTCGTATCGGCCTGGCGCAGACCCGACAACCCTGGCACAGGCGCTGCGCCACAGGACATTATTCCAATAGGAGGCGATGAGTATTTGTTGTGTTTTGATATCTCGGAGCGAATTCAACAATATGTTCGCTATGACCTTGACCTTGGCGTGAGGTGGGTGCGCAATTACGAAGTTCCCGACCTTGTCTATGTGCATTACAAGACAATGCTCGCTCCTGATGGTTACTTGTGGAGCGTCGGTCAGCGCCTCAATTTGAGTCCGCTGGGACGCATCTCGGTCGTAACGCGCTCCGACGAGTGGCTTTTTGAGCGGCCTTCGTGTTGTTTAAAGGAAGGGACGCTCTCACTGACCGATTATGCAAGCGCCTTTCAAGCCACTTCGGTAACCTACTCGCCGCAGGCCAACGCCTGGCCGTTAGAGAGCCTGTCGCTCACCTTTACCACACCCAACATCAACCGTCAGTGGCTCTGCCAGACGCAAAGCCTGGCCATTTCTCTGAGCGACACCGTCGTGTGTACAGGTGGCTGTCTCACTGCCCGAGCCGGTGGCCCGAACATCGGCGCGATCACCTGGCAGGTGGTTGGTCAGGCGCCCATAACCTCTGACCAGCCCGTGTCGCTTTGTTTCAATCGCCCAGGAGAGCACTGGGTGACGGCCTGGAGCAAAAGCGATAGCTGTCGGCGTGCAATCGCCAGGGTTCGCGTGTTCGACTTGCCGGCGCCAACGATCAGTGTTTCCGACTCGATGGTTTGCCCGGGCGAGTGCGTGCGCTTCCGCATAGACACGGTGCTGCCCGGCTATACGTACCGCTGGAGCTTTGAGGGCGGTAAGCCGGATACTTTTACCGGTGTTGAGCCGCCAGAAGTCTGCTATGCTCAATCCGGTCGCTTCCAGACGCGCGTGCAGGTGGTAGGCTGTAATGCAGAAGGCGCTGTTTCGGTGGTGCCCGATTACCAACCCGCGTTGGTTGCCAACGCTTTTACGCCCGACGGCGACGGAACAAACGACCGCTTCTTCCCTCGTTTGCGTTGCCCGGCCGATCCTTATCGCTTTGTTATCTACAACCGCTGGGGGCAGAAAGTCTTCGAGTCCCTTCAGAGCGGAGAAGGGTGGGATGGCACTCAAAATGGCGCGCCGGCTCCCTCCGATGTTTACGTGTGGGTGCTCGAGCTGCGCGACAGGCGCGATGATGGCCAACTCGTCAGCGAAATCCTGCGCGGCGAGGTGGTGTTGCTGCGGTAAACGCGGATTAACTGACCTTGCGCAGGCGGGTAGAATGGCGTTTTAAAAACGCCGTGTCGTTCCGTTTTGGCGGGCGTATCAAACATCCTGTAACCGCCTGATTTATCGGGTGGAGCGAGCTGTCGGTAGTCTGGTTTAAATGACCGACAACCCTGTCAAAAGAAAACTGCGCCGCCTCGGATGGGGCGGCGCAGGTGAGGTGGGTTTTTCGTTGGGAAGGCGGCCAAACAAGTTTGGCTGTTACGGGGCCAAACAAGTTTAGCCGCTACTGGGCCACACGAGTTTGGCGGGTACGGGTGTAAGTTACTTGAGGTACCACATTTTGGTATTGATGTTGTCTGGGCCCTGGCGGCTGATAGCAGCGGCGCGGTTTTCGGCGTTGAGCGCTTGCTCGATGATCGGATAGATGAAGCGCACTGGAATGAGACCATTGTTTTGGTTGCTCACAGCCGGCTCCAGCTTTGGGATGCCGGTTCGGCGCCAGTCAAACCAGGCTTCCATGCCCTGGAAGAAGAGGGAGACCCACTTTTGTTGGCCGATTTTCTCCAATTTTTCCTGGTTGGTGCCCGTGAAGGCGATGGCTGGCTGGGTGAAAAAGTCTGCTGCTGGCGTTAGGCCGTAGAAGTTGTAAGAGGCCTCGATGCCTTTTCTGTAAAAGGTTTCGGCATTGCCGCTGATGAGGCCTTTTTGAGCGGCTTCGGCTAAGCAGAACTGCAGTTCAGCGTAGGACATGATAAAGCCTTTGGCGATGCTAATGCCCTTGGGCGAGATGGCCTGCTCGTAGTAGAGTTCGGATATCTGCGAGTGGTTTTGCTGACCGCCGAAGTAGGTTTGGGCCGTTACGTCGTCCATACCGTTGGGGATGCCGCGGATGACAGCGGTATCTTTGCCGATGGAGGCCGGCGTTGGGCGGAAGAAGATGCTAATGCGTGGGTCGTTGGTGGCCTTCAGGTAATCCACAAGCGTTTTGCTGGCGCGGAATTCGTTGAACGAACCGATACGCGTGGTGTGCAGCGGAAACTGGTCGGGGCTGGTAGCGCGGAAGGTATAAGCGCCGTGGTCGCCGTTGCCCGTGAAGATAGGGTATTGCGTGGGGTTGTCCACGATGCTGCGCAGGTCAGCGCCTACGTCGCGCTTGCGCGAGATGCGCATCAAGTAGCGGACGCGCAGCGAGTTGGCCAGCTTTTTCCAGTTGTTTAGGTTGCCGTTGTAGATGATGTCGCCGCTGACGGACTCTGCCGAGGTTCCGATGATTTCACTGGCGCGCTTCAGGTCGGCTAAAATGCCGTTGTAGATGGTTTCCTGTGGGTCGTATTTCGGATAGTACACGCCCTCTTTGCCCTGAATGGCTTCGGAGTACGGTACGTCGCCGTAGGCGTCGGTGATGAGCGAGAAGATCCAGGCGCGCAAGATGAGGGCTACGGCTTCGTAGTTTTTCTCGCCGTTAGCGACCGCCGAACGGCGGATGTTCTCGACGTCGCGTAGTTTGGAATAGCCGGTGTTCCAGATGGCGTTCAATTCGCCCCACAGGTAGCGGTCTTCGTTCACGAACTGGTTTTTTGCTACCTGTTGGATGACGATGTTGCCGATGCCCCAGGTTTCGCCCAGCAGGGTGCTGATCATGTCGCGCTGGATGGCGGGCAGCAACAGGCCAGAAGTTACCGAGGTGGGCGCGTTGGGGTTGGTGTTGACTTCCTCGAAGTCTTTGGTGCAGCCGCTCCAGAGGAAGAGTGCGGCAATGAGTATGGCGATGGCTGAAATTTTTTTCATAATTTCAAGAGAATGAGTGTGAAGAAGATGTTCACGCCAGCCCTATGGCAGCGGCGGACGACATCGCTGCCATAGGCACCGAGGTGGGTTTTAGAAGTTCAGGTTAAGGTTGAAGCCCCAGCTGCGGGCGCTTGGAATGGCGACGGACTCGACGCCTGGGATGACCGTGCTGCCGGCAGTCGAGGACGTCTCTGGATCGATGTGCGGCACCTTTGTCCAGAGGGCGAGGTTTCGGCCAACAAGGGCGATGCTGGCGTTCTGGATGCGAGCTTTTTGCGTCCATTTGCGCGGCAGGTTGATGCCGAGTTGCACCTCGCGCAGTTTAACGAAGGAGGCGTCGTAGATCATGCCTTCCACTAAGCGGCGGCCCAAGGTGATGGTGGTGTGCCACTCGCGAGCAGAGAGTTTGACGTCGTTTTCCTTGTAACCGGTGATCTTGCCGTTGCCGTCGCGGATGGGCACGACACCGTTTCCAATGACGCCGTTACCGGGCTTGTTCAAGTCGTAGCCGTCGGCGCGGCCTTCGAGGGTTTCGATGAGCATACCGCCCTCGCGGCCTACGGTTTGGGTGTGCGAATAGACCTGACCGCCTTTACGGATGTCGAACAGGAAGTTGAAATACAGGAACTTGTAGCGGAGGCTGTTGTTGATGCCCATGAGCCAGTCCGGGTTGTAATTGCCCAGTTTGATGCGCTCGGTAGTGGCTAAAGGCTTGCCGTTAGTGCCGTAGACGATGCGGCCCACGTATTGCCCTGTGGGATCGTAGTAGGGGCTGTTTGGGTCGCTGCTCACCCGTACATAGCCGATGCCGTACATGTCGCCCATTTGCTCGCCAACGCGCGCCTCTACCGTGATGTAGCGGCTGGCCATGACGTAGTTTTTGATCTCCTGGCCCGAGACCGGGTCGGTGTACAGGCGCTTCACTTCGCTGTAGTTGCGCGACCAGTTGATGTCGGTGTTCCACTCGAGACCGCTCTGCGTGCGCAAGGGTACGAGGCGCAACATCACCTCAACGCCCTGGTTGTTGATCAGGCCGGCGTTGATGAGGCGGGCGCTGTAACCGGTTGTGCCGGAGAGCGGCACACCCAGGATCTGGTTTTCCGAATTCGTGTTGTAGTAAGTAACATCCAGGCCTAAGCGGTTGCGGAAGAAGCGCAGATCAATGCCGGCCTCGAAGGACTTGGAGATTTCAGGCTTCAGTGTTGAATTCGGAATCTGGCTGCCTTCGGCGTAGGCAGGTTGCCCCTGCACAGGCACCTGGGCGAAGTACACAGCCTGCAGTTGATACGGGTCGGTATCGTTACCTACCTGGGCGTAGCCAAGGCGCACCTTGCCGAACGACAGCGCGCCGCTGGGGTCTATACCCAACATGTCGGTGAACACAGCGCTGGCGTTGGCCGAGTAGTAGAAATAGCTGTTGTTGTCTTTGGGCAGCGTACTCGACCAGTCGTTGCGGCCCGAGACGTCGAGATACAGATAGCGGTTGAAGGCCAACTGCGCTGTGGCATAAAGGCTATTGATACGGCGCTCGGAGCGGAAGGCGTTGGATAGGAGCGCTACGCGGCTGTTGTTGAGTGAGTAAACGCCCGGGACCGCTAATTGCGGTGCTGATACGTCCGTCTGGTTTACTTTTTGCACCATTTGGTTACCGCCAAAGGAGACCCCCAGCTCAAACAGGTCGTTGAGTGGGCGGTTCCAGCTGAGCAGGAAGTCCGAGTTGCGCTCGCTGAAGCGGATTTTTTCTTCGCGGTAGTTGCCCAACGGGAAGCGTTGGGTGGAGTAGGCGCGGCGACGGGCGCGGAACTCATCGCTGACGTCGGTACCCGAGCGGAGCATGAGGGTCAGTTCCGGCGTGAGGCGGAAGTTCAGCGAGGCGTTTCCGTACAGGCGGTTGATGTCCTGGCTGTTGGTATTCTCGAAGAGGTTGAAATACGGGTTGTCGTGGTAGTTGTAATTGAAGCTGAATTGGTTGAGCCCTTCGCGGCCGCGCTGCCAGTAGTCGCGCATGGCGGCGACGTCCACGCTTCTGGGGAGCCAGCAGTTGAACAGGTACATGATGTTCTCGGTACCGTAGCTGAGGTTGGGGCGGTTGCCGCTGTTGCTGTTCAGGTAGTTGGCGTTGATGGTGGCCGTCATCCAGGAGGTGAGGTTGTAGCTGCTGGAGAAAGCAATGATGTTTCGCTTTAGGTCGGTGTTAGGCACATAGCCCTTCTGGTTCAGATTGGTGAACGAGAGGCGGAAGTTGCCCAAGTCGTTGCCGCCGGTAAGCGCCACGTTGTTGGTAAAGGTGTTGCCCGTCTCGAAGAAGTCGCGGACGTTGTTGGGGCGAGCGATGAAGGGCGTTGGCTGGATTTCGCCGCGAACGGCGAGCTGGCGGGCGAGGTCCACTGGAGCGATGACGCTGAAGAGGTTGCCCACGTCGCCGCCGCGAAAGCCGTTGGTGGTGGGGCCGTCGAATTGCTTAATGGGCTGGCCTTCCATTTTGGGGCCCCAGCTTTCGTCCACGCCGTCGCGCAGGCCGCCGCCGTTGCCGTCTTTGAACTCGAATTGGCCGTTGAGGCCCTGGCCATAGACATTTTGATACTCGGGCAGGCGCAAGGGTGACTCGAAGGAAGTGGTGCTGTTAACGGACACGCCGATGCCGCGGCTGCCGCGGCCCGTTTTCGTTTTAATGACGACAACGCCGTTGTTGGCGCGCGCGCCATACAGAGCCGCAGCGCTGGGGCCTTTCAGCACAGTGATGGACTCGATATCGTCAGGGTTGAGGAAGCCTGCACCGTTGCCGTAATCCACTTCCTGATTGCTGCGGCCAGTATTGCCAAAAAATTGGTTGGAAATGGGCACGCCGTCCACCACGAAGAGCGGCTGGTTGTTGTTGATGTTCAGCGAGCGCTCGCCGCGGATGGTTACGCGGGCGCTGCTGCCAATGCCCGACGGGTTGCCCACGATCTGCACGCCTGCCATGCGCCCGGCCAAGGAGCTGATGACGTTGGTCTCGCGCGCTCGCGTCAAATCATCGCCTTTAACTTCTTGCACGGCGTAGCCCAAGGCCTTTTTCTCACGCTCGATGCCGAGCGCGGTTACCGTTACCTGGCGCAGGCCCACGGCGTCGTCGCGCAGCAGAACCTCGACCTGGCCGCCCGACACGGGGGCTTCTTGAGGCAAATAGCCGACATAGGACACCACCAGAACGGCATTTGCATCTTTGACGCTGAGGCGGAACGTGCCGTCAGCGCCCGAGACCGTGCCGTTGCGCGTGCCCTTTTCCTGGATGTTAGCGCCAATGATGGGCTCTTGCGTGTTCGCATCGCGAACGATGCCCGTTACCGGCGTCTGGCCGCTCAGGGCGGCGAGGGAGAAAAACCAGCTGAACGCGCACAAAACGAGCGGCGCGCTCAACTTTCGGAACGAAAGTTGGTTGTACATCATACGATAGCATTTTTAGTTAAGTGCCTGACCGTGCGCAAAGCCCCACTTTGCCACGGTCTTTTT
Source organism: Saprospiraceae bacterium (assembly GCA_025056735.1). GTDB lineage: Bacteria > Bacteroidota > Bacteroidia > Chitinophagales > Saprospiraceae > M3007. The sequence goes on along the minus strand of JANWVR010000137.1, from coordinate 12,490 downwards.
TTGTTCGATGCAAAGGTTGGCCGAGCCTTTGACGAGTGTTTGCCTGCTGGCTTTATGTATTGGTGAATTTTGGATTAAGCCAGTATTTCGTTTTATCCAAAAACCTGTAAACAACGCTGCATTTTGATAAAATGCCGCTTTGTTGTTTATTTTTTCATGGTTTATTAAAATGGGCTTCATTGGTGCATTGGCCTCTGCGTTTCTATGTTTGCCTTTAAAGCCCAAACGAGTATGCCGCGCCACATTCTATTGGTTGTAGGTCTGTGTCTTGTGCACCACATCAGCACTGCGCAGCCTGCGTTCTCTCCCTGGCAAGAAGGCTGGTTGGACATTCACCACGTGAGCACGGGCCGTGGCAACGCTGCCTTCTGTGTGCTGCCGGACGGCACTACGTTAGTCATTGATGCGGGCGAAACGTCCGAACTCCACTCGCGTACGCACTCGCCGAGGCAAAGCGCCCTCCGACCGGATACCACGCGCACTGCCGCGGAATGGCTCGTGGACTATATCCGCCAATTCCATCCGAAGGGCGACAAAGGGCAATTGGACTACGCCGTCGTAACGCACTTTCACGACGACCACTTCGGCGAATGGGATGCCGACTGCCTGCCCTCGCGCACAGATACTTATTGCCTCACGGGTATCACGACAGTTGGCGAGCACATACCCGTCCGAAACCTGCTCGACCGCGGCTGGCTCTTTCCCATAGACCTGCGCGGCCCGGCCTTTGCGGAAGAATATAAAGACGACACCTATCATATCGTGCAGACCTTGCGCGAGTACTGGGCCTTTATCCGGTATCACGCCGCCAGAAACGGCCTTCGCTACGACAGCATTCGAGCCGGCGCCCGCGATCAGATTGTGCTGCGATACCGACCCGGAGCGTATCCGAATTTCCATGTTCGCAACATCGCTGCCAGCGGACGCATCTGGACGGGCTACGCCGATGGCGACTACTTGACGCTTTACCCGGCAGGCCAATACCCGGGCGAAAACCCGCTGAGCGTCTGCCTGAAAATCACCTATGGCCCATTTGACTACTTTACCGGCGGCGACATCCCGGGACTGACTGACTGGGGCGAAACCGATCTGAACAGCCCGGAGGCGCATATTGGGCCGGTGGTCGGCCCGGTGGATGTGGCTACGCTCAATCACCACGGCTACCGCGACGCCCTGAGTGCCTTTTTCGTCCGTTGCCTGCGCCCGCGTGTGTGGATCAACCAGGTGTGGTCGTCCGATCACCCGGTGCTCGACGTGCTGGCGCGCATTCACTCGAAGCGCCTATACCCAGGCGAACGCGACCTCTTTGCCACCGACATAGTAGAGGCCAACCGAAACGCCATCGGGGCCGATATCGTTGAACACGCTTTCCGCAGTCAACACGGCCACATCGTCGTGCGCGTAGAACCCGGTGGCAAGCGGTATTGGGTCTATGTGCTCAACGACTTTTCCCGCAAACGCGAAACCTTAGCCGTTTTCGGCCCCTACGAGGCCCGGTAAGATTTACCCCTGCGGCCATTTTCCATTTTTCATTTTTCATTTTTCACTTTTCACTCTTCACTTTTCACTTTCATGAAAAACCGCCTACTTCCCCCCTTAGCCTTCTTTACGCTGGCAGCCGCGATGGCCTTTAGTCAGGCGCCTGTCAAAGTGGAAAACCTGATTGTCATCACTTTAGATGGCCTGCGCTGGCAGGAAGTGTTTTATGGCGTGGATACCGCCATAGCCGCCGATCCGGCGTTTCATCACGGCGAGCAGAAACAGATTTTGGAGACCTATTGGGCCGACGACCTGCAGGAGCGCCGTCGGAAGCTAATGCCTTTTCTGTGGACGGTTATTGCTAAAGAAGGGCAGATTTATGGCAATCGCCGTTATAGCAATCGGGTGGACAATGCCAATCCATATTGGTTTTCTTATCCAGGCTATAGCGAGATTTTCTGCGGTTATGTGGATACGGCCATCAACACCAACAGTTATCCGCCCAACCCGCACGTCAATGTGCTGGAGTATATCCACCAGCAGCCGGGCTTTCGGGGCAAAGTAGCGGCCTTTTGCGCCTGGGACGCCTTTGACCGCATTCTCAACGAAAAACGGGCCGGCTTTCCGGTCGTCTCTGGCCCTGACTCTTGTGGCGGCCGCCGGCCTACGCCGCGCGAGCGCCTGCTTAACGGCATGAAGCGCGATGCTTTTTCGCCTTTTGGCGTGTCGGAACAATTGGATGTATTTACCCACTACGCCGCCCTCGAATACCTGCGGGACAAGAAACCGCGCGTGCTGTACATTGGCTACGGCGAAACGGACGAATGGGGGCATGCAGGCCGATATCGTTTTTACTTAGACGCTGCGCGCCAGACCGATCGGTGGATCCGCGACCTGTGGAACTGGGTGCAGGCGCATCCCAAGTACCGCAATCGGACGGGCTTATTCATCACCGTAGACCACGGGCGTGGCGACGCCGTCAAGGCCGATTGGACCAGTCATGGCCAGCGCGTACCGGACTCGCATGAAACGTGGTTTGCCATCCTCGGCCCAGGCGTGCCGCCCAAAGGCGAGGTAAAGACGACCGGTCAAGTCTATCAAACGCAGTACGCACAAACCTTAGCCGAATGGCTCGGCGTGCGTTACCAACCCAAACACCTCGTGGGCGAAAGCCTGTGGCCACTCTTACGCAAATAATCTGGACCTATGTATCAACTCGTCGTTTTCGATATGGCTGGCACCACGGTGCACGACCGCGATTTTGTGCACCAGGCACTTATCTCTGCCATGAAGGTTTATGGCTTTGAGGTAGACCGCTCTGAGGCCAACGCTGTCATGGGCTATCCCAAGCCGTTAGCCATCCGGCAAATGCTGGAACGGCGCTGCGCCGATGTGGCCCTTGTGGAACCTATCCATCAGCGCTTCTTGGAGGAAATGACCCGCTTTTATGCGACCGATCCCGCCGTGAAGCCCGCTGACTACGCCGAAGAAGCCCTGTTGCGCCTGCGGGCGGCGGGTGTGCGGGTAGCGCTAAACACGGGTTTTAGCCGCAATATCGCTGAAACCATCATTCGGCGCTTGGGCTGGGAAGAGCGCTTAGACGCCTGGGTAGCCAGCGACATGGTGGAACAGGGCCGACCTTATCCGCATATGATCCGGTATTTAATGGAAAAAACAGGCGTCAAAGACCCTGCCTCTGTAGCCAAAGTAGGCGACACGCCTGTGGACATCGAAGAGGGCAGAAATGCCGGCGTAGGGTTGGTGCTTGCCGTAACCAACGGCGCTTACGAGGCAGAGGAACTATCGCCGTACGGCCCTCACCACTTAGTTGCCGATTTGCGCGAGGCATTGACGTATTTGTTGCCGAACGAATGAGTCGAGGCATCTTGACGCAGCGCACAACCTGGCAGGCCGCCCTGGCTGCCTTTGCTGTCTATTCGTGCATGTATGCCTTTCGCAAGCCTTATGCCGCGGCCACCTTCGAGGGGCTGGCGTGGCTGGGGTTGTCGTACAAGGTCTGGTTGGTGGTAGCACAAACGTGCGGCTATGCTCTAAGTAAGTTTTACGGCATCCGCTTTATTGCGGCCATGCCGCCCGTTGGGCGTAAGCGCCTGATTTTAGCCTTGATAGCCGCCGCCTGGATAGCCTTACTCGGCTTTGCCCTTGTGCCAAGACCCTTCGATATTTTCTTTCTTTTCCTCAACGGCATGCCGCTGGGACTGGTCTTTGGCGTGGTGTTCAGCTACTTAGAGGGCCGGCGGAGTACGGAGTTTTTGGGCGCCGTACTGGCTTCTACGTTTGTGTTTTCGTCGGGCGCTGTCAAGTCGGTAGGCAAGTGGCTGCTGTTGGAAGGGCGCATTCCGGAGCATTGGATGCCTTTTGCGGCGGGCGCCTTGTTTGTTGTTCCACTGCTGCTTTCTGCCGAAGCGTTGGAGCGCACGCCCGCGCCCGATGCCGCCGACCAGCAGGCACGCACGAAGCGCCAGCCCATGAGCGCTGCAGAGCGTAGCGCCTTCTTGCAGCGCTTTGGCCCAGGGATCGTCCTGATGGTCGCTGTGTACATCTTGCTCACCCTCATCCGCGATGTGCGCGACAACTTTGCCGCTGAGATCTGGAGCGAGCTGGGCTATGGGCAGCAGGCTGCAATTTTCACAACGACAGAGGTACCTGTGGCTGTCTTAGTGCTGATACTCATGAGTCAGCTGATCTGGGTAAAGAATAATCGGAATGCATTGTGGCTCAACCATATGTTCATCATCGGCGGGCTGCTCCTTGCTGCTGGGGCTACATTGGCCTTCCGCGCTGGCTCGCTGGGGCCATTGTGGTGGTTTGCCGCGACGGGTTTGGGGCTTTACCTGAGCTATATTCCATTTAATGGCCTGCTCTTCGACCGCCTGCTGGCTACCTTTGGCGTGGCGGGCAATGTGGGCTTTGTGATGTACATCGCCGACGCTTTTGGTTATCTGGGCAGCGTTACTGTGCTGTCTTTCAAGGAACTGGCCCAGGTCAGCTGGTCGTGGAATGCCTTTTTCCAGAATGGCCTTCTGCTCATAGCCATCTTGGGCAGTGCCCTGATGGCCGCAGCCTGGGCGTTTTTTGCGCGCCAGCACGCAGAGGCGCACGCCTCCCAAGCGTTGGAAGGGTATTGATAGGCCCACCGGTTCCACATCCCATTTTTGTGTCTCGGTGCTTTCTTTGTGTCTTCACAGTTGTAAAAAATCAACATATGTCCAAACCGCAAGTACTTGTCGTTGGCGCCGGTATTGTAGGGCTGGCCGTGGCGCGGGCTTTGGCCGAGCGCGGCAGTAGGGTAGTGGTGGTCGAGCGCTCGCCCCGGGCTGTGGGCGCTTCCATTCGGAATTTTGGCATGGTATGGCCCATTGGCCAACCGGCCGGCCCGCTATACGAGCGCGCCCTGCGCAGCCGGGCCATCTGGAAGCAGGTGCTGACGGAGGCCGGCCTGTGGTATCGGGAAACCGGCTCCCTGTTGGTGGCGCGCCTTCCAGAAGAAATGGCTGTTCTGGAGGAATTTATACAGATAGACGGTCGCCCTTCGGCGCATTTATGTACGCCTGCAGAGGCGGTGGAAAAATCGCCCGCTGTGCGACCTAACGGCTTGCTGGGCGGTCTGTGGAGCGCTGACGAACTCATCGTGGACCCCCGCCAGGCCATTGCCGCCTTACCCAAGTGGCTGGAAGAGCGATACGGCGTGCAGTTTCACTTCGGCACAGCCGTCACGTATATTGAGCACCCCTACGTATGGGCTGGTCGGCTGCGCTGGGAGGCGGACTCCATCTACGTATGCAGCGGGGCGGATTTTGAACTTCTGTACCCGGAGCACTTTGCCCGCGCGCCCATTACGCGCTGTAAGGTGCAGATGTTGCGCACCTTGCCCCAACCCAACGGATGGCAGATGGGCGCATCTCTGTGTGCTGGCCTGACGCTCATCCATTACGGCGCTTTTGCCCTCATGCCATCCTTGCCTGCATTGAGACGCCTTTTCGAGGAGAAATACCCTCAACACCTCCAGCGCGGCGTCCACGTGCTCGTCTCCCAAAACGCAGCCGGTCAGCTGACCATCGGCGACACGCACGACTACGGCTTAGACGTAGACCCGTTCGACCGCATGGACGGCAACGAATTAGTACTCAGTTACTTGAACGAGTTCGCCCACATCCCGCGCCTGCATCTCGCCGAGACCTGGCACGGCATTTACCCTAAAATGACAGATGGGAGCACCGAACTCGTTCTACACCCTGAACCCGGTGTAACCATTGTCAACGGCTTAGGCGGCGCAGGCATGACGCTGTCGTTTGGGCTGGCAGAGGCAGTAATCAATGAGACGCTCCGATAAGGTAGTTGCCATTTCGTGCGTTTTGAGTGCTTGAAATGTCAGACCTTGCAGGGTGTTCGGTCTGCATTTCATATCAAAAGCGTTTTCTATTCATGACCACCTACACTGTAGCCGCAGGCGATACGCTTTTTAGCATTGCCCGGCGCTTCAACGTAACTGTGGCCGACCTTCGCCGGGCCAATAATCTGACGAGCGACCACCTGCGCACAGGGCAGGTGTTGCGCATTCCGACGGGCTCTACACCTACGCCGGCTCCGGCGCCACCTGCCCCATCGCCCACACCACCGGCTTCATCTTCTGGAGGAGGTACAACCATCGTTACTTATACCGTAGTGCGCGGCGATACGCTGTCGAGCATTGCGCGCCGCTTTAACGTTACAGTGGACGCCATCAAACGCCAGAACAACCTCAAAAGCGCCAGCCTGCGCGTCGGCCAAACGCTGCGCATACCTGTGCGCTCGGAAACACCCCCGACCCCTACGCCTACACCACCACCTACACCGGCTCCGACGCCGTCGCCTGCACCACCACCGGTAAATCCTACGCCGCCGGGCGACTACTTAGCCGCTCGCCAGCGCTTTCTGCTGCGTGTACTTCCAGATGCAGGCTTTCGCCGCTTCGAGTTGACCGTGCCGCTGCTCAACGGCTCGACCATTGTGGCCCGCATGCGCGACAACATCATGCAATCCGTCCACATGCGCTATCCAGAGGGCATCCTCTATCCAGGACAGTCCACTATTGACCTCCCCGTTGAGCGCGTCGCCTCAGTGGGTCTGACGCGCCAGCAGGCTGCTGCGCTGGAGTTTGTCTCCACCCACGAGGGCAAGTACGACGCCATCAACAGCTACGACGTCGGCATCTTTTCCTACGGCTGCATTCAGTTTGTAGGCGCTGCGGCACCAGGAGGTAGCCTCAACCGGCTGCTTATCAACATGAAACGCTTTGCGCCAGCGCGTTTTGCCCAGGTCTTTCAGCAGGTGGGCATTGACACCAACGGAACCACCACCACCGTGCTGGACGACAACGGACGAACGCTTGCAGGCGACGACGCCTGGCTCTACATCCAGCGCAACATACCGCTCTACGGCGCTTTCATCCAGGCCGGTTTCGACCCCGATTTGGTGCTTGAACAACTGCGCGCTGCCAACGATCTCTACGTGCAGCCTGCGCTCAATGCGCGCCTACGGATCAACGTCGGCGGCATTACTCTCACGGTGCCGCGCCTGGGCGACCTCATCACTTCTGAAGGGTTGCTCACCGCCCTCATCGCCATTGCCATCAACCGAGGTACCGGCGCCATGGGGCGCTTAGTCACTGAGGTGATGGCTACGCTCGCCCAGGCTCGAGGCATCCAGACCGCTGAGGAGTTGCGCCAATTGGACGAGCGCCTCATTTGCCAGACCATTGCCGACTCCGCTACCGACCCGCGCATTCGCGACCGGGCGCAGGGCGCCATAAATGCGGGGCTGAGCTTCGATAAAACGGCCTAAAGTCCCGGCTTGTAGTGGTGTAAATGCGCAGGCCTCATTCGGCGTTCGTAGCAATAGGTTGGCTTTGTTCGTCGTTCGCTTGTGCATCGCCGGCCCAGCAATTGCCAACGGCCGGTTTGTTAATAACACTGCATTGTATCATCCAAACAAGCGTTACCTATGCCTTCCGCCGGGAAAAGAGTTCTTCTGCTGATTGCTGCCATCTGGCTGGCCTTCAGCGCTGTTTTTGCCCAACAATCCAATAAGAGCAAATCGAAAGACCGCTATCGCGAAAAGGAGCAGCCGCCGCGCGCTGCCGTGGAGCAGCAAATGGAGCAGTGGGTTCCGCTGCGGCAGCTGGCCGAAGAGCAGTTGCCGCAGGTGCTTCAGGCTCTGACCGAAGCGGCGGTGGCGAGCGCTTTGTCGCCCTCAGCGGTAGGGCAGAGCCATGCTTATGCCCTAATGGCGGCTTACGAGACCATGGCGCGCTACTCCATTCGCACGCCTTCGCTGCGAGGCGCCGTTCGCGACATGCCGGCCATGCTGACCTTCGCGCCTGCCGACTCTGTGTTTTATCCATTTGCTGCGCTGTGGGCGGCCTTAGAGACGGGCAAAGGGCTGATACCCGAGCAGGCGTTGCTGACGCAAAAGCAGCACAATCTCGAGGACCTGTTTCTGCAACGCGGATTGCCGCCTCAATACCTTACGCATTCGCGAAGAGCGGCTCAAGACCTCGCGCGGACGATGGCCCTGTATGCACAAGCCGGCCAGCAGCAGCGCCTTTTGTTGCTCAAAGACGAGGACGCGCTGACGTTGGGCTGGGCAAACCCTGCGCCGGAAGACCTGCGCGAAGGCAGCCGCTACCGCATGTTTGTGCGCGAAGTGTTCGAGCGCGGCGGTACGAATGCCTCGCAGGAGCACCGACGGCAGGTCGAGGCCTGGTCGCAGCCACAATGGCTATCGGCTCAGTGGATAACCATCGCCAGCGCTGCCTGCGCACAGCAGGGCCTGCCGTTTGCCTCTACGCTGCGCATTCTGACGGCAACGAGTATTGCCATGGCCGATGCCTACCGACAGTGCGCCCGCGAAAGCCGCCTATACGCGCGCAACAGCCCGCAGGCGGCCATTCATCAAGTGTTTGACCCGGACTGGCAGCCCTTAGCCATAGGGAGCGCTGCCGAAACCTGCCCGCGCGAGCAAGGACTGGTCGCAGCCGCAGCAGCATCGGTGCTATCGCAATGGATGGGCGAGCGCATTCCTTTCCATGCCAATGGACGCTCCTACGCCTCGTTTCGCGAGGCCGCGCGCGAGGCGGGCATGGCGCGCTTCTACGCCGGCCACCAGCTGCGCGACCTCGTAGAAGCCGGCCTCGTCAGTGGCGAGCAATTGGGCGTCCTCGTAGTCAGGAACTGGCCGAAGGAACAGTAAAGCGGAGGGGCCTAACGCACATACAGCAGCCATACGAAAGCGCCAATCCAGCCCAGTAGCATCCATTGCAGAAAGGCATCGTGCAGCAAGGCGCGCGTAGGCGACTCGGTGCGGCCAAAGACCAGCGTCAGCTGCAGGTAGCGCAGGATGCCCGTGATGACGAAAAAGGCTGTGTAGTAAATCCGGTCGCTTCCGATGCGCTCCGTTACTTCGGGCGAGAAACAGTACATCAGGTAGGCCACGATGGCCACCGTCGAGCACACCACCATGGCGGCGTCTAGAAAAGGGAGGTTGTAGCCTTCCAACGCCTTTCGGAAGCTGTGCCCGCGCATGGCGACGACGTATTCGCCGCGGCGTTTGGCCAAGCCCAGGATGAGCGCCAGCAGGAAGGTCATCACGATGAGCCAGTGCGACACCTCTACGCCCGTAGCGGCGCCACCGGCCAGCACGCGCAGTAGGAAGCCCGTGCCAATAAGGCTGATGTCCACGATGGCGATGTGCTTGAGCCAGAAGGTATAAAGCGCATTGATGCCCGCGTATAGGGCGCAGATGAGCAGCACGGTCTCGTTGAGGAAGGTTGCCAGTGCGAAGCCTGAAACCAACGCGACGGCCAGCAACACGAAGGCCTCACGCCGCCGAATAGCGCCGCGGGCCATGGGGCGATTTTGCTTATCTGGATGATTGCGGTCTTGCGGAGCGTCCACCCAGTCGTTCAGGATATACACGCCCGACGATACCGCCGAAAAGGCGGCAAAGGCCAGTAGGGTATTTTGCATAACGTCCCACTCCGTCAGCCGCGCGGCAAAGAAGGCGGGCAGAAACACGAACAAGTTTTTGACCCAGTGCTCGAAGCGGATGAGTTGCAGAGCATCGCGAAGCGTCATGCGACAGCGTTATCGGCAGGGGTAGAACAAATCAGGCGCTCTAGAACCCGCGGATAGTGTTCGTGCTCCAGGGCCTGCACGCGGCGGGCGATGTCAGTGGGCGTATCGGCTGGCAAAACAGAGCAGCGCGCTTGAAAAATAATGTCGCCTTCGTCGTAGCGTTCGTTGACGTAGTGAATGGTGATCCCTGTCTCGCGCTCGCCGGCCGCTTTGACGGCCTCGTGCACGCGCAGGCCGTACATGCCTTTTCCGCCGTAAGCGGGCAGCAGCGCCGGGTGAATGTTGACCATGCGCCGCCAGTACGCCCGTACTAAATAGGTCGGAACAAGCCACAAAAAGCCCGCCAGCACAATGAAACCAATGGAATGCTCAGCCAAGACTGACAGTAGCCGCTCGCTCTCGTAAAAGTACGCGCGGTCAACCACTAACGCCGGAATACCGCGCTCGCGCGCCATAGCCAAAACGGGCGCATCGGGCTTGTTCGACACCACCAATCGCACGCGCGCACAATCGCTTTGGGCAAAAAAATCGGTGATGCAGCGAGCGTTGCTCCCCGTACCAGAAGCGAAAACGGCAAGGTTTGTCATGCGCAGTTACAGACTCTGAATCAAATCGTAGGGCGTAATCACATGCACGCCGCCCGAGCGGTCTCGGGCCACCACAGCGGGAACGGTCTTGTTGAAATAGCGGCTCAACTGGCTGATGGGTACGTCGTCCGACACTATCGGCAACGGGTCTTCCATGAACTCCTCTACGGCCTTCTGGCTGTTCTCCAACGGATTTTGCAACAGCAGGCGCAGCACCTGGCGCTCCGTAATCACACCAACGATGGCCTCGCCCTCCAGCACCGGCAGCTGGCTAATGTCGTGTATCTTCATCTGCTGAAAGGCCGACTGCAGGGTGTCCGTCTTCTGCACAGCGTAAAAATGGCGGTCTTTTTTATGGGCAATAATGTCGGCCACCTTGAGCTCGTCTTCCAAAAAGCCGCGCTGGCGCATCCATTCGTCGTTGTAAATTTTACCTACATACCGGCTGCCGTGGTCGTGGAAAATGACTACCACCACGTCGTCCTTCGTCAGCCGGTGGCGCAACTGCCACAGCGCTCCAATCGCACTACCCGCCGAATAGCCCAGCAGCAACCCCTCCTCGCGTGCCAGCCGCCGTGCCCAAAGGGCGGCGTCCTTGTCGGTAACTTTTTCAAAGAGATCTATCAGTGAAAAATCCACATTCGCAGGCAAGATGTCTTCGCCAATACCCTCGGTGATGTAAGGATAAATCTCTTTAGGGTCAAAAATGCCGGTTTCATGGTACTTCTTAAACACCGATCCATAGGTGTCGGCGCCCCAAATCTGCACCTTCGGGTTGCGCTCCTTGAGGTATCGGGCCACACCCGAGACCGTGCCGCCAGTACCCACGCCAACCACAATGTGCGTAACCCGTCCATCGGTCTGCTCCCAAATTTCTGGCCCTGTACTCTCGTAGTGTGCCTGGCGGTTCGATAGGTTGTCGTATTGGTTGCACCAAAATGAATTTGGAATTTCCTGGCTCAGCCGGCGCGCCACGGAGTAGTACGAGCGCGGGTCGTCGGGCTCCACGTTCGTCGGGCACACAATGACCTCCGCACCCATGGCCTTGAGGATGTCTATCTTCTCCTTGCTCTGCTTATCGGTAGTGGTAAAAATGGCCCGATAGCCGCGCACGCAGGCCACCAAAGCGAGACCCATGCCCGTGTTGCCGCTGGTACACTCAATGATGGTACCGCCCGGCTTGAGTAGCCCCTGCGCTTCGGCGTCGTCAATCATTTTGAGCGCCATGCGGTCTTTGATGGAATGACCAGGATTAAATGTCTCCACTTTAGCCAACACCAAAGCGGGAATATCGGCCACCACCCGATTGAGTTTGACCAACGGCGTATTTCCAATGGTCTCCAAGATGTTGTGTCTGTAATTCATCAAAAATTAAAAATGAAAAGTGAAAAATTATAAATGAAAAATAAAAAACAAATTTGTCCTGGTAGGGACAGTGTGTTTGTGGACAGTATGTTTTTGAATGTGATGCAGTATCGTTTGCCGCACCTGTTCGCGCAGGCGGGGGAGGTCATCCATAGTCATACCCGCTGTTTCGATGGGTTTGCTCCAGACGATATGGACGACGCCTGGGCGCAGGTCTAATCCGTCGGCCTTTCCACAAATTTCGCGCATGTTGATTAGCGTTTGAACGGCGATGGGCGCCTGGGTCTGAATAGCCACACGGAAAGCACCGTCGTAGAATGGCCCGAGCGGCTCGGCGGTACGGTTGCGGCGGCCCTCGGGATACACGAAAATGCTCCAGCCCTGCGCCAAGCGCTCTTGCAGCAGCATCAGGCTGCGCGCCCGGCTGGCGGCATCGCTCCGGTCTACCGACAGGCACATTTTCCTGACAACCCAGCCAAAAATGGGCACGCGATGCAATTCTTGTTTGGCTAAGAATTGAAAAACTCCTGGGTATGCGCGGGCATTGACGATGAAATCCAGCGCCGATACGTGGTTGCTCACAATGACGTAGGAGCGCTCGGGCGAAAGGTATTCACGCCCTTGTACTCGCAGGCGTATGCCAATGAGCGCCAGATAGATAGGGGTGAAAATGTGGTGCAAAAAGTACACGTTGCGGCGCAAAGCGCGCTCACCTGGCGTTAGGGCCATGTGCATCAGCAGCACAGGCACGCCCAACACCAACATGAGCAATAAGAAAAGCATCACGGCATAAACCGCCCAAATCTTTCGCAAAACAGCCACCATTTCGGCTGCAAAGGTAGCACCCTGAGGCTCTTTGCACCATACGGGAAGCTCTTCAGCCTAACCGAAAGCAACGCGCTTCCACTCACCGCACCACCAACC
>JANWVR010000127.1 GCA_025056735.1 Saprospiraceae bacterium | reverse complement strand
GAGGGCGACGTGTTGGAATTCACCGCCAAAGTGAGCAACCTGTCGGAGGCGCCCATTTCGGGTACGGCCACGCTCAGTCTGTTCGACGCTATTACGATGCAATCGGTAGAAACGGCCTTTGGCCTCAGCCCGCGCGAGATGGTTGCTTCCTTCACGGCCGCGCCGGGCCAGTCAGCGCTCGTCTCCTGGCGCCTGAAGGTACCCGAAGGCCAGACGAGCGCCCTGACGTGGCAGATTTTTGCCGAAGGCAAACAACACCGCGATGGCGAGGAAAACACGCTCCCGGTGGTAACAAACCGGATGCTTGTTACCGAAACGCTACCGCTAACGGCGCGCGGCAAGCAGCAGAAGGTATTCACCTTCGAGAGCCTGAAAAACAACACCTCCAAGACGCTGCGCAACCACCGCTATACTGTAGAATTCACCAGCAATCCGGTGTGGTACGCCGTGCAGGCCCTGCCGTATTTGATGGAATTTCCGCATGAATGCAACGAACAGATATTCAGCCGATTCTATGCCAATGCGCTGGCTGCGCACGTTACGCAAAAACTGCCCAACCTGCGCCGCGTCTATGACCGCTGGAAAGCCACAGGCAGCCCGGCCCTGCAGTCGAACCTGACCAAAAACCAGGAACTCAAGACGGCCCTTCTGGAGGAAACGCCCTGGGTGCTGGAGGCCCTGAGCGAAGAGCAACAAAAGCAAAACATCGCCCTGCTCTTCGATCTCAACCGTATGGCCGACGAGCGCGAACGCGCCCTGAGGACGCTGGCCGAGCGCCAGGCGCCCAGCGGCGGCTGGAGCTGGTTCCCTGGCGGGCGCGAAAGCTGGTACATCACCCAGCACATTGTCGCCGGCCTGGGCCACCTGAAACACCTGGGCGTACTCAACACAGAGCAGGATAAGGATGTTAGCGAGATGCTCGACCAGGCGCTGGGCTTCTGTCACCGAGAAATCCAGCGCCAGTACGCCGAACTGGAGAAGCTGGCCCAAGAGGGCAAAATCAAACTCGACGATGACCATCTGCACGGGCTGGCCATCCACTACCTGTATGCTACCTCGTTCTTCGCACCCGATAAGCCCGACCGCGTAACGGCCTACTACTTAGAGCAAGGCGCGCGCTACTGGCTGCAGCGCAACCTCTACGAACAGGGCATGCTGGCCCTGGCGCTCTACCGCTACGGCCGCAAAGACGCCGCTCAAAGCATTGTGGCCAGCCTGCGCGAACGAGCCATCGTCAAAGAAGAGCTCGGCATGTATTGGCCCTTCGACCGCGGCATGTACTGGTACCAGCTACCCATCGAAACCCAGGCGCTGCTCGTCGAAGTCTTCGATGAGGTAGCCAACGACGCCCGCGCTGTCGAGGATCTGCGCATCTGGCTGCTCAAAAACAAGCAAACCAACCGCTGGGAAAGTACCAAAGCCACCGCTGAGGCCGTCTATGCCCTGCTGCTGCGCGGTGACAACTGGCTGGCCTCCACCCAGCCCGTTCGCTTACAAATGGGCAGCAAGGCCATCACCTCGCAGGAATACGAACCCGGCACGGGCTACTTCAAACAAACCTGGAGCGGCAGCGAAATCCAGCGCGACTGGAGCACAGTGCGCGTGGACAATCCCAATCCGCACATCGTCTGGGGCGCAGCCTACTGGCAATACTTTGAGGACTTAGACAAAATCGCCGCCTTCCGCAACACACCGCTTACCATAGTCAAGCAGTTGTTCCGCGAGGAAAACACGCCCACTGGCCCGAAATTGTACCCTCTCAGCGACGGATCGGCGCTTAAGCCCGGCGACCGCCTCAAAGTGCGCATCGAAATCCGCACCGACCGCGCTATGGAGTTCGTCCACCTCAAAGACATGCGCGCCGCCGGCTTTGAACCCACCAACGTCCTCAGCCAATACCGCTGGCAAGACGGCCTGGGCTACTACGAAAGTACGCGCGACCTGGCCACGCATTTCTTTATTGACTACCTGCCGCGCGGCACGTTCGTGCTCGAATACCCGTTGGTAGTAACTTATCGCGGCAATTTCTCCTCCGGCATCGCCACGCTGCAGTGCATGTATGCCCCCGAGTTTTCCAGCCACTCGCAAGGTGTGCGCGTGAGAGTGGAATAGGGCGATTGAAATGAAAAATGAAAAGTGAGAAGTTAAAAGTGAGAAATGAAAAGTGAAAAATGAGAAGCAGAAGGGTGCTTGGGGCCTAGGCATTCAGTTAGATTAACACACAGAGGTTGTTAATGGAATGCAAAGCATTTTTCGCGCATGTTTACCGTACTAGCTGAAAATGAGGCCCGATGGAAGGGCTGCCTGTTAACGGCTTTCAAAACACCTCCGGATGTGGTTGCATTGGTGTGACTCTTGCGGTCAAGGACGTCAGAAAGGCGTCTTTGCAGACGAGCAAGGGCAGGCAATACAAAAGGAAGATTGTTTTCATTTGGTTTTTTGGGGTTCTGCCGCCGACGCGTAACGCGCTCGGCGGCTTTTGTTTTTCAGGCTAACTGAGTAGCGATTTTCACGCACTCATCTCTTCAGCCACCCACCGCTCGATGTTGCGCAAGTGCGAGGAAAACTGCACGCCTACACCCACCACCGGCTTGCCCAAATGCCACCACGACTCGTAGTAGCGCCGACGGCGTATCTGCTCCAAAGCCGCCTCTGCCGGCTCGTCTAATTTGAATTCCAAAATGTACACTCGCTGC
>JANWVR010000095.1 GCA_025056735.1 Saprospiraceae bacterium | reverse complement strand
GCTGCTGGAGGCGAAGAGGCGCTCGCCCCAGCGGTTGAACACCGCCCACTCAAAGGCTGCGTAGGCGCATTCGGGCACGGCGATAGGGCCAAAAGCATCGTTCGTCCCGTCGCCGTCGGGGGTGAAGGCCGTAGGATAAATCGGTTCGCAGGCGCAGTCGCGCGCTTCCAACGAGTACTCGACGCGCCAGTTCAGGCCGCAGTAGGCGATTTGGGCGCTGTACGTGCCTGGGCCTTCCGCCCGAAAGACGGTATCCCGGCGCCCATCAGCCCAGGTGATGACAGCGCCTTCAGGGGCCTCAGGGCGCAGATAGACCACTTCGCCCAGACAGGTGGGGCGCTTGTGCACGAGGTCAGCCGCTGCGGTATCGTTGGTCTGGCAGTAGAAGGTGGGAGAATAAAGGGGAAACGACTGACTCTGAATAGATAAGTCCCTGACTGCAATTGGCCAATTTTCAACTGCGGGCAAAGGCTCTTTTTCGACAGAGACCAGGATGTTCGGCTCTAACAATTTCGGTTTTTGAAAGTCGCCGCATCCCAACACGAGTCCATTGGTCAGACGCAGGAGCGCCACACCGTTGTTGTTCCAGCCTACGACAGATAAACCGTTAGAAGAGATATCATAGTCCTGCGCCTTCATGTCGGGCGATGGCTGCAGGAGGTTTTGAAAAACGACCTGACCACCGGGAGAGAGGACATGTAAAGCCACATAAGTGTTGCCGTCTTTGCTAAAGTATGCTACCACTAAGGCACTGTCGCCACGAAAAGGCAAGATGCGCTGAGGGTGGACACCCAAAAGGATGTCAGCAGTGCCTGCATTGTCCGTTGGAAAGCTGGGACTTACCCATTGAAAATGGCCGTCCTTGTCTATTTTCGTCAAGTGTAGGTAATCGAAGGAGAGACGGACAGGAAGCAGAAAGCCATCAGACACTTCGGCTGGCTGCATGTTGGCAATACCCATGGGGGATGTCGTAGTTACCTTGATAGACCACTCCAGGTTGCCATCAGCGCGCCATCGCAAAGCGCCCTGCTGCGTACTAATCTGAAAAGCACCGCCATCTTGCGTTGCGCAGGCGCGTCCTATGGTAGCAGAGCTGCTCAACACGCGGCTCCAGACCACGTCGCCTTGAGCATTTATTTTCAGCAATAGACCCCGAAGAGACGACTCCGCATATCCTCCCAAGACCAGGTTTCCTGTAGCGTCGGCATCCACAGAGACCCATCGCACCGCTGCTGTGGCCCGATATCGCTTTGCCCAGAGGATGCTTCCCGCTGAATTAAAGCGTATTAGCGCTAAGTCGGTGGTATTTGCCCGTGCAGCCACCACAAAACCATCGTTCATGTGCGCCAGGAGCCCAACCATCCGATCCAGCGTATCGGTAAGCAAGCGCTGACGGCGCTCTACATAACCACAGGCATCCCAATACAGTAACTCTATCTCGCGGCGCGACTTCAGAAGAGTAGCCGTGAGCGTTCGGCCATCCGGCAGCGCACTTACCCGAGGCCTATAAGTTCTGGGCTGTGCATCCAGTTGCGCTACTGAAAGAAAAAAACGCGGCTGGGCAGATAGGGAAACCCAGCAAAGAAAAAAAGAAATAGCATAGAAATGCCTGAACGCGATTATCCACGAAAATGCCATGTTCTGCTTCGACTTATGTTTGCAAGGATAGTATCCTGGCGATAGATCCACCGGATACTACCCTTGCACGTTTTTATTCTTTAGAAAACAAGTGTCCACTTATTTGCTAAAATAAAGGCAATTCCAAATTCGATAGGTAGCTCGTTCGTCCACCACCGTTTCGCCGGCTTCTGCTGTAAAAGTGTGGTAACGAACGCCATCAGGCGACTATATAACACCATTATTGCACATCAGCCGCACCGTTACCGATACGGGTACCCATTGCGCCGGATTGGGCGGTGGCGAAACGGCAAACTCTAAAATAATTCGCGGCGACTGCTTGCACAACGTGAAATCGTACTCATCTCCTTCGTTCCACAAAATTCCCGCCGGCCCTAAGGAATAGTTGCAATTAACGAACGGCAACGAAT
>JANWVR010000085.1 GCA_025056735.1 Saprospiraceae bacterium | reverse complement strand
TCGAGTGCTGGGGGCGGCCGCAGTTACCTCGCCTCGCAGCCGCTTCGCTGTTTACAGCCTTTCACGAGACCCAATCCTTGTCCGATAGCGGCATGCCCCGCATCCCGGGTCGCAAAACCAAGCGACGCATAGAGGCCAAATAGCCACGTGAACCTACGCGACAAAAAGAAGTAGCTCGAAGACCGGCTTGAGCTTGACGGCGATAAAAGCCGCCTGCATAACCCTTGGCCCCATTCTTTTCCTCGCGCTCATAGTTGAACACCACCTCCGAAGACGACCATGGAGTGACGGCTCTTGAGCATATATAAGTCCTCCACGGTGACGCTTACGACGAAGCGACCCTTTGATCGAGACGCCGAGTAATTGACCAAAGCCCGCGACTGCGGTCACGCCACTCTTCCTGGACCAAGCAATTCATGCCACTTCTACTCAGCGGCACCTGTCACGGCGTCGCCCGCCGCGACCAGAACCGCATGGCCTTGGTCGACACAAGCTGTACTGTCGTTTGAGTGCCAACCGCGCGACGCGTTGGGCCCCCGAAGCTACTTCGCAGGCTCTGAGGGGCTTTTTGAGTTCGGCTCGGGACGTTTTTCGTCAGAGAACGTCTGTTTCTCGACTCTTTCTTGCAATGCCTTGACTGGCGATTGAAGCGCCTCTTGGTCAGCTCGCGCGGACGCCATCGCGCAATCTGTCGCCATTTTCACCGCCGTCTCGACCTTTTTGTTGTTGTCGTCTGCTTTATCGAAAAGCTCAGCCCCTTCCCGATACGCTGCACGTACGAAGGCCCGGCGATTTACTGCAATTGAAGAGGAGAAGCTTTCGTCGAATGTTGCCTGGATCGCATTTGTGGCGCCCGAGAGACCAGCCCAGGCCTTTGCGGCTTTCAAAGAAGCCAGTGGAGCGACCACAGCCCCTGCAAGGCTACCAGTGACGCTTATTGCAAGTTTTGTGTTGTTTGCGCGCCGCCCTCCGTACTCGTAATAGTTATGCACGTTTCTACAAAACTCGCTTGCTTTCACGTAGGCGGCTCTCGCTTCTTCGGCGGTGCATTTATCCTTCTCGCAAATCTTTGTCTTGTCACTAAGTGGCCAAGGCCATCTGGGCGTGGGTGCCGACATAAGGTTGGCGCAACCACCCAGCAACAAAATACACAACAGCACAAGCGTCACTCGCATATCTCCTCCGTTACAGATAAGATATTCTCCAACTGTCGGCTGCAGGATGCCCAGCAACTGCGTTAAGAGACGCCGTCAAGCGTGCAGCACCGAACGACGCTCATCGTGAACACGCAGTCAAACAGCCCGACGCAATTTGAAATATCGATAGGCCGCAATAAAAATAATTGAAGTTTCTTGTAAATTTGTTTCGTTTTTCTATGATTGCAAATCCAAAGCATCCAAGAAAAACGTCTTTGTCTGCTTGTGCGCGCATTCATCAGTCGGCGTCAGCTTTGCCCGTATTGAATTGAGAGTTGGCTTCGGCTTTGTACCTCTAATGCCAAAGCAGTAGCGCAAGTGAATGAGACCTTTTGACGCCGGCTAGATCCGTAAAGTTACTCAACGAGCTTGTGACATTTGGCACTCAGCGCTTCAGCCGACAATTAATAGATTTGTGCGAATCGTGCTTAACAGACGTCGCGTACTTCACACCTTCTTTTTATTGAAATTAAGTACAACTGCGAGCGTCGCGTGGCGCTCGGGATCCGCGTGAATTACCTGCACGGCGAGTTCCGCCATCGCGTCTTGAAGACAGAGCCATCAATCAGCGCGTCATGCGCGGCAGCATCGCGGTTTTCTGAAGACTCACCTTTGGTCGCGGTTGTGCGCCGGAAACCTAGTGCCTGCTTAAGAATCGGCGAGCAGGGTCGGCGGGAATCCCTATGGATGCTTGCTTACGGCGTTAGGACTGTATACATATACATAACTTGCTGATACTATGAAACCAGTTGCCGGCTTTGCCTCGCCGCGCCTGCTCGACCAGTTGAGCGAACAGGCCCGAGACCCTTGGCCCAGTCTACGGCCGGAGCGAGTATCCGTCTACTAGGCTCGGACTTTTTATCTGCTTCATTGATATGCGCCATTCCCGCGCGCTGTGCACGGCGGAGATCGAGGCCTTGTTGCGCCATTTCGCAGCGCAACAAAATGTATCGGTCTCAACACACAAGCAGGCGCTTTGCGCGCTGCTTTTCCCGCGCGGCGAAGCGTCAGTCTCGGAGCGGCCATTGTTGGGGAGCCGGCGATGCCGACAGGCGCTTACGCAGGTGGGGGCAGTGCTTCTGCGCGACGACGAAACGCGGCCGCAGAAAAAGAGCCGACCGCGGGCTGGGCGGCTCCTAAGGGTGCAGCACGCCGCTGGGCTGCCCTTGGTGGCATGGGAGCCGCTTGGCCAGCTCGACAAGCTGGCGCGATGCGCCTCGATCGTGCCCGCTCCGCCTGCCGCCCTTCGGCGAGGGCTACCCGTCTCACCGCGCGCGGCGCCGCTTGCCGCTTTAGCCACGCCGTAGGTCCGCATTGCCGCGCCGTCGCGGCGCCGGCCGCCTCCCCTGCCCCGTCTGTCTCATCTCCACTTTCGCCGCACCTCCACCGCCACGCCTGACGACGCGCCTTCCGCTGCGTCCGCCCCAACGCTGGTGCCGCCACGATGCTGCCCGCCTACGCCGAACTGCACTGCGTCTCGAATTTCTCTTTCCTGCGCGGCGCCTCGCACCCGGAGGAGCTGGTCGAGCGGGCGCTGGTGCTGGACTATGCGGGGCTTGCGCTGACTGACGAATGCTCTTTCGCCGGCTCGGTACGCGCGCATCTGGCGCTGGAAGCGCTGCGCGAGGATGAC
>JANWVR010000070.1 GCA_025056735.1 Saprospiraceae bacterium | reverse complement strand
TTGGCCGGCGTCCTCTTCGACCGAGACTTCGAGGGCGGACCGCCTTTCGGCGGACATGCTGAGGAGTACCGGGCACTCTTCGAGCCGCTCTTCCGCATTCACACCCTCGAACCCTGCTACAATTCCATACCGCCCCGCGCGAGCGCCGAGGTGTTTATTATCCTCAAAAAAACGGCGAGCTAATCCCAGTGCTCGGCCAGCCGCTCTATGGCGTATGCCTTCAGGCAGGCCAACTTATAGTCTGCCCAGGCATCGGCCTCTTCAGAGTCCTCCACCATGTGCTTGAAATGCTTAAACGGCTTGGGGCTATTCAATGCTTCAAACAGGCGCTGGCGCAGGCGCGCGTCGGCTACTTGCTGCTCGGCAAAATCGCTCATGAAGCGGAACGACTCTTTCGGCGACGGCGGCTTCACCTCCACAAAATGGTCATCCTCGGCTTCAAGGCGGTCCTGAATGGCGACCCATTCATCTAAAGCTTCCATTTCACTCCAGCGCGCTGGGTCAGGATAACTGAGCACCTCGAACGTGCGCCGGTGCACGAACACGATGAAACCTCTATCCAAGGCGTCGGCGATTTCTTCTAAAATTTTGTCATTCACGGCTGAGCACTGCATTTTGCCCGACAAAATAACGACGCCTGCCATGAACAAACCCTGTTTCGCCCTGTTTTAAACGAGTTAACATTTTATCATTAAACACTACACCTACCCGATATGTATCCAATAGAATTGGTAACGCCTATGGCGCGCGACTTGACGGATGCCGGCTTCGAGTCGTTGACAACGCCAGAAGAAGTAGCACAAGTCCTCGAAAATCAGAGCGGCACCACGCTCTTAGTGATCAATAGCGTTTGCGGTTGCGCAGCTGCTAATGCACGCCCGGGTGCGAAAATGTCGCTTCAGCACGGCAAGCGCCCTGACCGCTTGGTAACGGTTTTTGCCGGTGTGGATAAAGACGCTACAGCCAAAGCCCGCGAGTATCTGGCGCCTTATCCGCCCTCTTCGCCCAGCATCGCCCTGTTTAAGGACGGCAAATTGGTGCACTTTCTGGAGCGCCGCCACATCGAGGGCCGCTCGGCCTACCTGATTGCCGAAAATTTGAAAATGGCCTACGACACATATTGCTGAGTCTGCCCTGGTCCTCCGGCAAAAAAACGCGCCCCGTATGGTTCATAACCGACCACACGGGGCGCTTCTTCTTCTGGCGTTGAGGTATCTACAAAAAAAAACCGCGACGCTCGTTTGCGCCGCGGCGGTTTCCCGTATAATCTCATGAAAAGTCGCAAATCTCTTGGTCAACAACTCACGCGATTTTGTCGCGCCTCGTCTTCACGTCATTGACGATACAAAAGTGCAGCGACCCCTCACCCTCGAAAAGAACAAAAAATTCGATTTGTTGTCAAATTTTTCATGTTGGCCAAACGGGTTTTTTATCCAAAATTGAATTTTCTTTATCAAAAAAGGCCCTTAAATGCCGGTTTTAGGCCTGTTTTTTCGCGCTCTTTAATGCCATTTTGTTGATCAAAATCTTTTTTTCTGGCTCGATTTTTCTGAAAAAATTTTTGCAGCAAGGTGTTTTTGGGTATTCATCAGGGTCTTCAAGGGCGTTTTCAGGGTGCTGGGCGGTTTACTTTTTTCGTTAGCCCGAGGCCCGACCCTTTTGGCCGGCTGTGGCGCGCACACGTGAGGCGTTGCGACTGCCGTACCTTTGTGGGCAGTTTCCATACCTGCGCACCAACGCTGCCTACACCCATTTCACCTGCAAATACGACGATTGTGCTGCATCGAATTTTGTTGTTTTTTCTGCTGATACCTTTCGGCGTGCCATCAGGGCCGGCTCAAAACACCTTTCAGGGCGTAGCAAAGCGCGTTCCTGAGAGCGAGGTCAGCCGTCAGAGCGCCTTCATTGAAGCTGAATTGGAGCGCCAGCTGGGGCACTACGACAAAGCCGCGGAGAAATACCGCAAGTTTCTAGACACTTACGGCGATGAGGCAGCCGCCTGGTATGGCCTGGCGCGCGCTTTGCAGGCCCAAAACGACCCGCGTGGCGCTTTAGAGGCCGCTGCAAAAGCCGCTGCCCTCGACCCCAGCAACACCTGGTATAAAATCCTTCAGGCGGATATTTTTGAAAAAATCGGCCAGGCCGCCGACGCCGTGAGAATCTACCATGCGCTTTGCAAACAGGCGCCCCGCAACACGAGCTTCCTTGACAAACTGGCCTACCTCCAGGTATTGGCCGGCCAACCTAAGGACGCGCTGAACACGCTGGAGCAGATCGAAAAAATCACAGGCATTACGGAGGCTACGGCTGACAAGAAACACCTGATTTACTTAGGTTTAGGCGATGTCAAGAAAGCTGTTGGCGAATTGCAAAAATTAGTGAATGCCTACCCGACCCGGGTCGCTTACCGGCATCGCATCGCGCAGGTGTACGAGTCCGCCGGCGATAAGGCCGCTGCGCGCAAGGTGTATGAGGAAATTCTGCGCATTGCGCCCGACGACGAAACGGCCAAAATGGCCCTGTTGGCCGAACGCAAAAGCGGCGGCTCAGTAGTGGCCGACCTGCAGGCGCTCAGGCCTGTTTTCCAGGACCCAAAAATTTCGAT
>JANWVR010000062.1 GCA_025056735.1 Saprospiraceae bacterium | reverse complement strand
CGTCCGCTTCGAACTGCCCGACGTGGCCCATGCCTTCTTGCCCGGCCATCGGCTGATGATCCAGGTGCAAAGCAGCTGGTTCCCATTAGCCGACCGCAATCCGCAGCAGTTTGTCAACATCTACCAGGCAGAGGATAAGGACTTTATTCCAATCGAAATCACGGTTTACCGCAGTGCGCGATATCCGTCGGCGGTCACGCTGCCGGTGGTGCGGTGATGGATGCCATCCAAAAGCCGAAACAAACCCTCGCACACCTGCAACGAAGTCATAGCCGAACAACGCCATTTTGGCGGTACAATAGACACTGAGGCCACCTCCCGCACGAAAGTGGCTAGGGCCTCAGCACGCCGCGCATTTAGCGCTGTTAGGGTGAGAGGTGCTCAAACTGGGCGGATGGTTTACTTATTGCCCCTGGCCCAGAGAGAAGCCCGGCTGTCCGTCGAAAGTGTACAGGTTTTCGGTTTTGATGATCTCGAAACCGGCGTTGTGCAGTTGGTTGAGCAGCTGCAGCA
Source organism: Saprospiraceae bacterium (assembly GCA_025056735.1). Lineage (GTDB taxonomy): Bacteria > Bacteroidota > Bacteroidia > Chitinophagales > Saprospiraceae > M3007. Next base: position 64,898 of record JANWVR010000062.1, on the reverse strand, counting down.
CGTCCTCGTAGCGAATGGGAGCATATCCAGGGGTCTGGAAGCGGCAGCGCCAGTGGTCGGTACAAAACGTAGCCGGATGCCCTTGTGGCCACACTTTAACGCCTCGGTTGGTGATCATTTGCAGCGACAGTTGGCCCTGCGTGTGTTGTTTGAGTCGTTCGCCCAAGGCTTCGGCGTTGCGGTCGGGTCGGTGTAGGAACACATCCACCCCGACCAATTGCTTATCGGCAGGTACGGTGGGAGTGAAATGCACCTGTACACGGCGGCTGCCTTTGGCATAAGTGACCGGATGCAGGTAGCGCGGGCGTTCGCCTAAGCGTTCCACCACAGCTTGAGCAAAGCCATCGGTGCCAACGTTGATTTTGCTATGCGTTTCGTTGTAGATGTCGGCTGTGTGGAAGCCATCCTCGATGGTGCGCAACCAGGCGTTGTGGATGACTTCGGCCACATCGCCCTGGCCAATGTGGGCCAGCATTTGCATCGCGCCCATGAGCAAGCCCGAAGGATTGGCGATGTTCTTGCCGGCGATATCGGGCGCCGAGCCGTGGATAGCTTCAAACATGGCGTACTCGCTGCCTACGTTGGCCGAGCCGGCCAGCCCCACGGAGCCACTCACCTGAGCTGCGATGTCGGAGATGATGTCGCCGTATAGGTTGAGCGTAACGATAACATCGAAGCGGTCGGGCGTGTCGGCAATGCGTGCCGAGCCGATGTCAATGATGTAGTGGTCTTGCTCGATGTCCGGGTATGCCTGGCCCACTTCCTGGAAAAGGCGGTGGAACAAGCCGTCGGTCATCTTCATGATGTTGTCCTTGGTCATGCACGTAACCTTGCGGCGTCCATGCGCGCGGGCGTACTCGAAGGCATAGCGGATGATCTTTTCGGTGCCCGGGCGAGAGATCAGCTTGAGGCACTGAATGACCTCGTCCGTTTGACGGTGCTCAATGCCTGCGTAGAGGTCTTCTTCGTTTTCGCGAATGATAACCATGTCCATGTGCGCGTGTTTGCTGGGCACAAACGGCGCGTAGTTGACGCACGGGCGCACATTGGCAAACAGGCCCAGCGTTTTGCGCATCGTTACGTTCAGGCTCTTGTAACCCGAACCTTGAGGCGTGGTGATGGGCGCCTTCAGCAGCACGCGCGTGCGGTGGATGGACTCCCAGGCTTCTTCCGGGATACCCGACGTGTTGCCCGACAAATAAACTTTTTCGCCCACCTCCACAGTCTCGACGTCTATGCGAGCGCCGCCTTTTTCTAAAATAAACAAGACGGCGTTCATAATTTCGGGGCCAATACCATCGCCGTAAGTAACCGTGATGGGAACGCGCGTTTGAGCGGCGTTTGGGGCGGCAGAGGAAGCGTGTGCGGTTTCAGTAAGCATGCTATTCGTGCGGTTCTTTTTTTATGAAATAAAAAACAACTGCAAAGCAACGACTTCTGGCGTTGGTAGCCAAATGGCTGAAGCACTTCGTCGGCGGAAAACCGCGCGCTCTTGCTATTGTTGACACAAATTTTCCGGCGCATCGCTCGAATGCGATGCGCCGGCCGTCGGTGGAAGTGTGGGTGCTCAAGGGCTGGCTGCTATCCACTCTGCCACCGCGCCTTCTTTGAGCGAATACTTCGAGGCGTACACGTCGCGCGCTTGCGTGCGTTCCAGCACGTGCCGGATGAGGATCATGCCCACCACGATGGTCAGCCGGCGTTCTGGCTTCAGGTCGGGCCATGAGGAGCGTTCGGCCAGCGTCGAGGAGACGATGCGTGCGTAGAGCCGCTCGAAGCCCTCGTGCGAGAGGTAGCCATATAGCGCCGGCGGCGTTTGAGGCAGGTTGAGCATTTCATCCAACGTGTCAAAAGCGCCTGCCGCGCCAATGAGCGTATGCGTCGGGTATTTCGCCAGCATAGCCCAGAGCTCAGCCAGGGCCTCCTCTAAGTAAGCCTTCAATGCGGCAACCTCCTCCGGAGCGATAGGGTCGCTTTTGTGAAACCGATGGAACAGCACCGTAGTGCCTACGGGAAAGCTTTGCTGCCAGCGCACCTGACTTGCCTGAGCTACAATAAATTCCACACTGCCGCCGCCGATGTCCATGACGAGTGCATTTCCCTCTGGAAAAGGCACGGCCTGTAGCACACCTTTGAAGATAAGCTCCGCCTCCCGCTCGCCGGAAATGATCTCGGGACGGATGCCCGTCTCTTGCTCGACGGCATGCAGGAATTCGGGCGCATTTTGCGCCGTGCGCAGAGCGGCTGTGCCAAAGGCGCGAACATCTGCCAGCGCGACGCCGTGCTTCTGTGTCTGCTCGCGAAAGCGGCGCAGCGCTTCTAATCCTCGCTGAAAGGCCGCCGGGCCAATGCGTTCGATACCCTCCTCAGCCAAATGCACCGGCGCGCGGTCGCGGCATAGCGGCGTCCAGCCGTTGGGCTGGCGAGCATCGGCCTGCGCAATCAGCAGGTGGAAGATGTTGGTGCCTAAGTCAAGAACGGCGCATTTGCTCATAGATGTCTTTGCAACTCGGGGCACGAAGATAGAGAGCGCCCTGAAGTCGCCTCATTTAAGTCTTTAGCCTAAAAAATCAGCCACATTCGGCCAAAATTGCAATATCAGCCAACAAAATTTGGCGGTATCGCCCTGATTTCCTTACTATTGCGCCAGTTTTCATGTTGAACCTGCCATGCTTGACCTGCTGCAAGATCCCGTCCTGTTTGCCCTGCTGTGGACGATAGCCGTGCTGGCCGGCCTGCTCATTGGCTGGAACATGCGCGCCGCCTGGCCTGAGCGCAACCTGGCTCGCCAGCTGGAACGGGCAACGAACGAGCGAAACGCCTTAGCCCGTCTATATACGCAGGTCAAGTACTACTACGACTTGCGCGAGGTGGACCTGCGAAAAGTTTCCTTGGAAGTGGGCAACCTGCGCGACTTAGTGCAGCAGTACGAAAGCGAACGCGCCGTCCTGCTCGAAGCCGCGCAAACCCACACCGCCCGCATGGAACGCGCCGAGGCCGAGGTGGCTCGCCTGACAACGCAAGTGGCTGACATAGAAGCCCGAAATCGAAGTCTGACAGAAGAAAATGAGCGCCTGCGGACCGATTTAGAAGACCTGCGCGCTCAGTCCTCTGGCTGGCAACGCCTCCACACCGACTTTGCTACGGCCCAACGGCGCTTGCAGGAATTGGAAGAGCGCAACCTCCTGCTCGAACAAGAACGCCGACAACTGCGCGAACAGCTGGCCATCGCCCGCGCACGCATCGAACAGCAATTGCGCGAATTAGAAAACCTCGCCCAACAGGTGCGGCACCTCTCCGAAAGTGCCCGCGCCTCCGATGCCTTCTCCGAACCCTCCCAAACACCCTACCACGGCGACGACCTCACCCGCATCCGCGGCATCACCCCCGACCTGGCCGCGCGCCTGCGCGAATGCGGCATCCAATCCTTCGTCCAGATCAGCCAGTGGGACGACGACGACATCCTCCAAATCGCCCGCGCCCTGGAGGTGTCTTTCGTCAAAATCGTCCAGGAAGACTGGGTCGGACAGGCTCAGGCGCTCGTCGCCGATATGCCCTGACGCCTCTGCGACAAACCCGAACGCCCCCAGCAAACCTCCCTGCGCGCAGCGCTGCAACGAAAAAGTACGCTGAAACCTTTTGCCCCGCCAATGCGGCAAAAGCGGCCTTCATCCAAATATCGGCGCCGAAACGGATGAAAACGGCGCATAGGCGAGGGGTTGTCCTACTTTTGCCCGCAGCTAAACCTGTCTGATGTTATGCGCTTCTATTTCACACTGTTTTTCCTGCTGGCGAGTTGCCCCCTGTTTGTAGCTGCTCAACAGACCTTCCCTCAGGCCGCCCCTTCCGACCAGCGCGACCGGGCCTATGCGTTCACAAACGCTGCCATCTACCGCGACTACCAGACGCGCTTGGACAGCGCCACGCTCGTCATCCGCAAAGGCAAAGTAGAAGCCTGCGGCAAAGGCGTAACCATACCCAAAGACGCCGTAGTGATAGACTGCTCGGGCAAAACCATTTATCCGGCCTTTCTCGACCTCTACGGCGCTGGCTACGGCCTGCCCGCTGTGCGCACGGAGGCGCGCAACCCGTTCACCGCGCCGCGCCAGGCCTACTCCACCAAAAAAGGCGCCTACTCGTGGAACGAGTCGCTCAAGCCCGAATTCAACGCCGCTGACGTCTTTTCCAACGACGACAAGGCCGCTGCCGAATGGCGCAAAATGGGCTTTGCCGCCCTGCTCACCCACCAGCCCGACGGCATCTCGCGCGGCACGGGCGCCTTGGTCGCCTTGGGCGCCGAACGCGAGCACCAGACGCTCCTGCTTCCCCGCGCGGCACACTGCCTGTCGCTGCGACGCGGCAATACGGCCCAGAACTACCCCATCTCGCTCATGGGCGTCATCGCCCTGCTGCGTCAGACCTACCTCGACGCCGAATGGTACCGCACCGCCGGCGCCGCCGAAGAGCGCAACCTCTCGCTCGAAGCCTGGAACCGCCTGCAAGACCTGCCTCAAATCTTCGAAGCCGGAGACAAACTCGAAATCCTACGCATCGCCCGCATCGGTCAGGAATTCAACCGAAAGTACATCGTCAAAACCGCCGGCGACGAATACCAACTGCTCAACGACGTCAAAGCCGCCGGATTGGCCGGCCTCATCGTATCGCTCAAATACCCCGACGCGCCCGACATACGCACGCCCTTCGACGCCGAAGACATCCCCTTCGCCGACCTCCTCCACTGGGAACTGGCCCCCGCCAACCCCGCGCGCGTGGCCGCCGCCGGCATCCCCTTCGCCCTGACCGCCGGCGACCTGACGGATAAAAAGCAATTCTGGCCCAACCTGCGCAAAGCCGTCGAATACGGCCTTTCGGAAACCGACGCCCTCAAAGCCCTCACCTGGCAACCCGCCCAATTTGCCCGCGCCTACGACCAGCTGGGCAGCTTAGAACCCGGCAAATGGGCCAACTTTTTCATCGCCAATGGAAACATCTTTAAAAACGAAACCAAAATCACCGAAACCTGGGCCCAGGGCCAGCGCTTCGAGGTAACCGCCGAACCCGAAGCCAACCTCGCCGGCGTCTATCGCCTCACGGTGGATACCGCCACCTACACCCTCACCGTGAAAGGCAAACCCGAAGCCCCCGAAGCCCAACTGATGCGCGCCGACAGCAGCACCCTCAAAGCGGCGCTGACCCTCAGCAACGGCTTAGTAACCCTGACCTTCCAGCCCGACACGGCGAAAAAAGCCTTCTTCACCCTCACCGGCGAAGCCCGCCCCGACCGCTGGTCGGGCCGCGGCGCCACGCCCGAAGGAACCTGGATCCGCTGGCGCGCCGAACGCACCGGCGACGCTCCCGCCGACCGCAGCCGACCCGAAAAAACACCCGAAAACCCGCAACTCGGCGACGTCATCTACCCCTTCGCCGCCTTCGGACGAAAAGAGCGACCCACCGCCCAGACCTACCTCATCCGAAACGCCACCGTCTGGACCAACGAGCGCGAAGGCATCCTGCGCAACACCGACGTCCTCATCTCCGGCGGCAAAATCCGCCGCATCGGCCGCAACCTGCCCGCCCAGGACGACGCCATCGTCGTGGACGGCACCGGCAAACACCTGACCGCCGGCATCATAGACGAACACTCGCACATCGCCATCTCGCGCGGCGTCAACGAAGGCACGCAGGAGTCCAGCGCCGAAGTGCGCATCGGCGACGTGGTGGACCCCGAAGACGTCAACATCTACCGCCAGCTGGCCGGCGGCGTTACCAGCGCGCACCTGCTGCACGGCTCGGCCAACCCCATCGGCGGCCAGACCCAACTCATCAAAATGCGCTGGGGCGTCGCGCCCGAAGCCCTCAAATTCGAGGGCTGGCCCGGCCAGATCAAATTCGCCCTCGGCGAAAACGTCAAGCAAAGCAACTGGGGCGAAAACCAGCGCACCCGCTATCCTCAGACACGCATGGGCGTCGAACAGGTCTATGTGGACTACTTCACCCGCGCCCAGGAGTACGCCCGCCTGAAGCGCTCTGGCAAACCCTACCGCAAAGACTTGGAGATGGAAGCCCTCGCCGAAATCCTCGAAAGCAAGCGCTTCATCACCTGCCACTCCTACGTGCAAAGCGAAATCCTCATGCTCATGCGTCTGGCCGAGCGCTTTGGCTTCCGCGTCAACACGTTCACCCACATCCTCGAAGGCTACAAACTGGCTAAAGAAATGCGCCAGCACGGCGTAGCCGCCAGCTCGTTCAGCGACTGGTGGGCCTACAAGTTCGAGGTCTATCAGGCCATCCCCTACAACGCCGCTCTCCTGCACCGCCAGGGCGTGCTGGTGGCCCTCAACTCCGACGACGCCGAAATGGCCCGCCGCCTCAACCAGGAAGCCGCCAAAGCCGTCCTGTACGGCGGCGTCGGCGAAGAAGACGCCTGGAAAATGGTTACCCTCAACCCCGCCAAAATGCTCCGCGTGGACGACCGCGTGGGCAGCATCAAAACCGGCAAAGACGCCGACGTCGTCCTCTGGAGCGACCACCCCCTGTCCATCTACGCCCGCGCCGAAAAAACCTGGGTGGACGGCGTCAAATACTTCGACCTCGACGAAGACCGCCAGCTGCGCGAATACCTGCGCCGCGAACGCGCCCGCCTGCTGGCCAAAGTGCAAGCCGAAAAGAAGCCCGGCGGCGAAGGCAGCGGACGACCCGGCAACTTCCGCCCCCGCCAGGAGCGGCACTACCACTGCGATACGTTAGACGACGAAGGAAACTAAACGACCCACACCCGCCCGGCGCCCTTCCCTCGGCGGCCCTCGGCGCTCTCGGCGGGTTAAAAAATAAAAACCGCAGAGGACGCAGAGAACCGCAGAGCAGACGACCTGAGGCGCTTCTCCTGGAACTCCTCTCATGCCCATCTACCATCCTGTAACCCTCTGATTTATCAGAGGGTATGGCGTGTCTCCCCCCTACCTTTTCATCTATCATCCTGACAGGCATCACATCCTGGCGAGCGGGCAGGGTAGATGTGATGTTCGTCAGCATGGTAGATGTGGGAGAGAGGGTCCTGGGCCTGTTCCACCCGATGAATCGGGCGGTTACAGGATGGTAGATGAGCCTGTATCCGGAAACGCCAGTTTCCGGCTGCTTTTGCCTCGGCGGCCCTCGGTGCTCTTTGCGGTTAAAAAATGAAGAACCGCAGAGAGCCGTAGAGCAATGAATTGGAGGCGCCCCCCCAAAAGGGCAGCGTCGCCTGGAACGCGTATTCCCACATCTTCCCACATTTTTATCTAACTCGTCGCTTTGGGGCGCTGTTCGGCGGCGAGAATACCCCTCTATGCCTTGACTGGCCCTCTTTTTGCTGCTGGTTTTGCCTTAGCGGGTAATTTTTTTCCCACAATTTTACACGGTTTTAACTTATTGAATAACAGTAATTTGAGAAAATTATTCACACAGGCTTAATTTTTTTTTCACAAAAAAATTGGAGAAATGTGGTAAAAAGTGGGAAAGAGTTGCTACATTTGTGGCTCGAAGCGCGTAGGTCGCGCTGCATGTTCCCGCACCACCTCCACTGCCATGAAGTTATTGGGAGAATATCCGGTATCCATAGACAACAAGGGCCGTCTGCGTTTGCCGACGGCCTTGTTGCGGCAGTTGGGCGAGCCGACGGGTGAGGAGGGCGGCTATGAGTTTGTGGTCAACCGCGGTTTTGAGGGGACCTTATGGCTATACCCGAAGGCAGTGTGGGAGGTTTTTTCGGATCGGGTGAACCGGCTGAACCGCTTTAACGAGCGCAACCGGAAGCTGATCCGTTTTTTCTATTCGGGCGCTACGGCGCTGACGACCGACAGCGCCGACCGCATTCTGCTGCCAAAGATGCTGATGGACTACGCCGGGCTAACGGACGAGGCCATTCTGGTGTCCATTCGGAATTACATTGAAATCTGGTCGCCGGAGCGCTACACCGCCATGCTGAGTCAGGGCACAGACGACATCACCGATCTGGCCAACGACGTGTTGGGCGGCGGCGAGGAGGGCGTTGGCGCCGAAGACCTTTTCTTACCTTGAAAATCCCATGGGCATGTATCACGTACCGGCACTGATGACGGAGGCCGTCGAGGCCTTGCAGGTTCGCCCCTCGGGGGTGTATGTGGATGCCACATTTGGCGGCGGCGGTCATGCACGCGCTATCCTGGCGCGGCTGGGCGAGGGCGGTCGCCTTTTTGCGTTTGACCAGGACGAACAGGCCGAAGCCAATGCGCAGCAGGCGCCGTTTGCCGGGCATGCGGGTTTTCAGTTCATTCGGGCCAACTTTCGCCACCTGAAGCGCCACCTGCGCGCCTGGGGCGTGCTGCCGGGCAGCGTGGACGGCATTCTGGCCGATCTGGGCGTCAGCAGCCACCAGCTCGACACGGCCGAGCGCGGCTTTAGCTTCCGCTTCGATGGGCCGTTGGACATGCGCATGAACCCCGGCGAAGAGCGCACCGCCGCCGACTGGCTCAACGACAGCCCGGAGGCCGCACTGCAAGACCTCTTCAGCCGCTACGGCGAGGTGCGCAACGCCCGCACGCTGGCCCGCGCCTGTGTGCAATTCCGCCAAAGCGCCCCCTTCCGCACTACCGGCGACCTCGTGCAGGTGTGCGACCAGGCCCTGCAAGGCCTTAGAGGCGCCGACCGCGCGCGCTATTTAGCCCAGGTCTTCCAGGCCCTGCGCATCGCCGTCAACGACGAACTGGGCGCCTTGGAAGACTTCCTGCGAGACGCCACCGAAATGCTCCGCCTAAGCGGGCGCTTAGTCGTCATCAGCTACCATTCGCTGGAAGACCGCATCGTCAAAAACTGGCTCAAAGCCGGCAACGCCTCCGGAACGCCCGAAAGCGATTTCTACGGCAACCTCCGCCGGCCCTTCGAGGTCGTTACGCGAAAGCCCATCGAGCCCAACGAGGCCGAAATCCAGCAAAACCCCCGCGCTCGCAGCGCCAAACTGCGCATCGGAGAAAAACGAGAAAGCGAATTACCGGGACAAAGCATTGGTTAATGATGAATGATGAATGATGAATGATGAATGATAGGTCAGAAAGCGAATTGCCCGAACACAGCAGTCATATACGTCCATAAAAAAGATACTTACCCAGGCACCCATTTTTCACTTTTCATTTTCCATTTTCCACTTTTAACTTCCTTTCCATGCCTAAGAACATCTTATCCGCCCTCAATGTGAGCCAGCGCACCACCGAGTGGGTGTTTGCTAACTTTCGCTATGTGCTTTTCTTAGTGGGGTTGCTGGTCATTTACATTGCGAATGCCCACCTGGCGGAGAAGAACCTGCGCGAGATACAGTTGCTCCAGCGCGAGATCAGAGAGCTGAAGTGGGAGTATACCTCCATTGTCAGCGACATGATGTACCGCTCGATGCAGTCGCAGGTGGCTACGTCTGTGGCGCCTTTGGGTCTGGAGCTGCCGCCCGAGGGGCCGAAGGTCATTGAAGTAAAATAACCCGCTATATCGCAGCCGCGCCATGCTGAACATTAAGAACGAAGTGCTCATCCGTTTGTATCTCATCGCCTTAGGGGTGATTGGGATGAGCGCGCTGATTGGCTGGCGGATGTACGATCTGGCGGTGGTGAGCGCTGACCGCTGGCGCAGCAAGGGCGACACGCTGTTTCTCAAAATGGTAGAGGTGGCGGCTGAGCGCGGCAACATTCTGGCCGCCGACGGCAGCTTGCTGGCGACGTCGCTGCCGTATTTTGATCTCTATTTTGACCCGAAAGCCGAGGGGCTGACCGATAAAATTTTCTATGAAAATGTGGATAGTCTGGCCTGGATGCTGTCCACCTACATTGACCAGCAGTACACGCCGGGAGCGTACAAAGACTGGTTGGTAAAGTTGCGCCAGGCCGGCGATACAGTGCCCGGCATTCGGTACGTTCCGATAGCGAAGCGGCTGAATTACAGACAGATGATGCAGGCGAAGTCCTTTCCAATGTTCCGGTTGGGGCGCCACAAAGGCGGGCTGATTGTGGAGCAGACCTACAACCGGCAGCGGCCGTTCAAGTTGCTGGCCCAACGCACGGTTGGCTACGTGCGCGGCGGCGATATCCTGCCGGTGGGGCTGGAAGGCAGTTTTGATAAGGTGTTAGGAGGTGAAGCCGGCCGGCGACTGATGCTGCGGGTGCCGGGCGATATGTACATCCCTGTAAATGATCTGGTCGAGATTGAGCCGCAGCCTGGTGAGGATCTGGTAACGACGATAGACATCAACATTCAGGACGCGGCGGAGAATGCCCTGCTCAAGGCGCTCAAGGAACACGACGCCGACCACGGCTGCGCCATCGTCATGGAGGTGAAAACGGGCGCTATTCGCGCTATTGCCAACTTAGGCCGCACGCCGGAGGGCAACTGGTGGGAAACGTTCAACTACGCCATTGGCGAGCGCGTCGAACCCGGCTCGGTGTTCAAGCTGGCCTCTTTCATGGCTTTGCTGGAGGACGGCCATATCGAGGATTTTGACCAGAAAATCCCGGTCTATGGCGGGCGGGTGAAGTTTTACAAAGACGAACTGGCCGACGCCATTCCGCACGGATTAGACTCGATGACCATCCGGCAGGTCTTTGCGCAGTCGTCGAACGTGGGCACGGCTACGTTGGTGCAGCGCCACTATGGCGACACGCGCCGCGCCTCTGTCTTCGTGGAGCGCCTGCAACAGTTTGGCTTGCACCAGCCCACCGGCATCGAGATAGGCGGCGAAGAGGCGCCTTACATCAAAACGCCGGCCGACGGCAGGGCGAAGTGGTCGGGCACCACATTGCCGTGGATGAGCATTGGCTACGAGGTGCTGCTGACGCCGCTGCAAACGCTGACCTTTTACAATGCGGTGGCCAATAACGGCCGGCGCATGAAGCCATACCTTGTGGAGCGCATCGAACGCGACGGCAAGCCCGTAAAAGTATTCAAACCCACGACGTTAGACAATCGCATCGCCAGCCGCAACACGCTCTTGCGCGTGCGCGAGCTGATGCGCGAAGTGGTGGAAACGGGCACCGCGCGCAACATCCGGCCCAGCCTCTACAGCATTGCGGGCAAAACAGGCACCACCCAGCTGAACTACCACAAGTTTAAGGCGCGCGGCGGCATCCGTTACCAGGCTACGTTCTGCGGCTTTTTCCCAGCCGACAATCCGGTGTATTCGTGCATCGTGGTCGTCAGCGAGCCCAAGCGCGGCGGCTACCATGGCGCCGAGGCGGCTGCGCCCGTATTCCGCGAGATTGCCGATAAGTGCTTCGCGCTCAAGCCCGAACTGCACCCGCCCATCAACCGCGGCGAGCGCCCGCGCTTACAGACGGCCCAGCTGCCCGGCTCAGACGCCGGCAAGGGCGACGACCTCAAGGCGGCCATCCGTTGGCTTGAATTAGACGCCTACATCGAGCGCCAATGGCCCGACTACGGTGTACTGGTGGCGCGCAACGACTCGCTGCTCGTACTGCCCCGCATCCTGTCGGAGCAGCTCGTGCCCTCCGTCATCGGCATGGGCCTCAAAGACGCTCTGCCCTTGTTAGAAAACCGCGGCTGCCGCGTCCGCATAAAGGGCGTGGGCAAAGTCGTAGGCCAGAGTCTGTCACCAGGAACGCCCATTCACGGGCGGCCCATCATCACACTCATCCTCAACTGAACGCCTGCTGCGATGCTGTTGGAAACGCTTTTGAACCGAGTGCCTGGAGTGCAGATGGCCGTCCATACGGCGGACACTGAGGTGCGCGCCATTCAGGCCGACAGCCGGCGCGTGGAGGCGGGCGACTGCTTTGTAGCCGTACGCGGCGTATCGGCGGACGGGCATCAGTTCATCGGCCAGGCGCTGGAGCGCGGTGCTGTCGCCGTAGTGGCCGAGTATTGGCCAGAAGGTTTGGAGCGCCCGCCGCTACTGGCCTTTGTAACCGTTCAGAACGCGGCCGAAGCGCTGGGGCATTTAGCCTCGGCATTTTATGGCTACCCCTCGCACTCCATGCGCGTCGTAGGCGTTACGGGTACCAACGGCAAGACGACGACAACTACGCTGATGCATCAGCTCTTCACCGCCTTAGGCCGCAAGGCCGGCCTCGTCGGCACGGTGGAAAACCGCATCGGCCAACAGGTCATGCCCAGCGCCCTGACCACACCCGACGCCGTCAGCCTGCACGCCCTGCTGCGCCAGATGGCCGACGCCGGCTGCACCGAAGTGTTCATGGAAGCCAGCAGCCACGCCATCCACCAGCGCCGCATCGCCGGCGTCCACTTCGCCGGAGCGGTGTTTACCAACCTGACGCACGACCACCTAGACTACCACGGCACGTTCGCCAACTACCGCAACGCTAAAAAGCAACTCTTCGACGACCTGCCGCCCTCGGCCTTTGCCCTGACTAACGCCGACGACCGCAACGGCGCCTTCATGCTGCAAAACACCCACGCCCGCCGCTATACTTACGCGCTCAAAACGCCGGCCGATTTCAAAGCTAGAGTGCTGGACAACGCTCTGACAGGCCTGCACTTAGAAATAGACGGCGTCCAGCTGCACACCCGATTGGTGGGCGCCTTCAACGCCTACAACCTCACCGCAGCCTATGCCGTCGCCAGCCTCTTAGGCATCGAAAAAGAAACCGTCCTGACGGCCCTGAGCAACCTGACCGGCGCCGAAGGCCGCTTTGAAATCTTGCGAGACAACAGCCAACCGCCCCGCATCGGCATCGTGGATTATGCCCACACGCCCGACGCGCTGCAAAACGTGCTGGAAACCATCCGACAACTGCGCCGACACCCCGCCCGCATCTTCACCGTCGTGGGCTGCGGCGGCAACCGCGACCGCGCCAAACGCCCGCTCATGGCGCAAATCGCCGCCCGAATGAGCGACCACGCCATCCTGACCAGCGACAACCCGCGCACCGAAGACCCGCGTGCCATCCTGCAAGACATGGAAGCCGGCCTCACCTCCGACGACCTCAACCACACGCTCACTATTGAAAACCGCGAGCAGGCCATTAAAACGGCCTGCCTCATGGCCAAACCCGGCGATATCATCTTGGTGGCCGGCAAAGGACACGAAAAATACCAGGAAATTAACGGAGTCAAACACGCTTTCGACGATAAACTCGTCCTGCAGCAGTATCTGACAGGACAATCATCCGGGCACGCCGCCGGCAAAAGCGCCAGCAGCGACTCAAAAGAGCAGAAACGGGCTGTCGGCGAGGATGCCGACAGCAACTACACTAAAGAAAAATAGTGGAGGGACTATTTTTTGGACAACGCCGGGGGCGATGGAAGATCGCCCCGGCATTTTTCGGCCAAACAAGACTTCGCCAAACAAGTTTGGCGGTTACAGGGCCAAACAAGTTTGGCCGTTACTTCGCCAAACGAGTTTGGCGGTTACGGGAAACTTGATTTTTTCATTTTTATAGATGCTTTACCACCTTTTTCAATGGCTATCTGAGACGACTGACCTGCCGGGGGCGGGGTTGTTCCAGTTTATCTCGTTTCGGGCGGGCGCGGCTATGATTTTGTCGCTGCTCATTTCCTTGGTCATCGGCAGGCGGATCATTGACGTGCTGCGGCGTCGGCAGATTGGCGAGACGGTGCGCGATCTGGGGCTTCAGGGCGAGAACCTCAAGGCAGGCACGCCGACCATGGGCGGCATCATCATCATTGCGGCCACGCTGGTGCCGTGCTTGCTGCTGGCGCGCTTAGACAACGTGTACATCCTGCTCATGGTCACGGCCACGCTCTGGATGGGAGCCATTGGATTTGTGGACGACTACATCAAGGTATTCAAAAAAGACAAAAAAGGCCTGAAGGGCATTTTCAAAATTCTCGGCCAGGTGGGCCTCGGCCTGATTGTGGGCATCACCATGCTGGCCAGCGACGACGTGGTGGTGCGCATGGAGCCGGAAAAGGCTCTGCAACACGGCTACGAAATCAAAAAGTACGTCTATGTAAAGACCGGCCCGGATACGTACAAGGAGCTGGCGCATGTGAAGGCGCCGATTACGAACGTGCCGTTTTTTAAGAACAACGAGCTGGACTACTCGCGCCTGCTGTGGTTTTTGGGCGACAATGCCGGGCGATTGGTGTGGATCGTTTTCCTGCTCATGACGGTATTTGTCATTGCAGCGGTGAGCAACGGCGCCAATTTGACCGACGGTTTGGACGGGCTGGCGGCGGGCGTTTCGGCCATTGTCATCATGTCGCTGGGCATCATGGCTTTCCTGAGCGGCAACGCGGTGGCAGCCGATTATTTGAAAATTCTCTTCCTGCCGCACACGGCGGAGCTGGTGGTGTTTTCGGCCTGCCTGTTGGGCGGCTGCATTGGTTTTTTATGGTACAATGTGTTTCCGGCGCGTGTGTTCATGGGCGATACGGGCAGTCTGACGCTGGGCGGCATTATTGCGGCCTTAGCGATTGTGCTGCGCAAGGAGCTCCTGATTCCCATCTTGTGCGGTGTGTTTTTGGTGGAAAACCTGTCGGTCATCTTGCAGGTGTGGTATTTCAAACGCACCAAAAAGAAATACGGCGAGGGCCGTCGCATTTTCAAAATGGCGCCTTTGCATCACCATTTTCAAAAGGAGGGCTACCATGAGGTAACCATTTCGGTGCGCTTCTGGATTGTGCAAATTTTGCTGGCCGTTCTGGCGGTCATCACGCTTAAAATTCGATAGACGATGAGTAGACAGCACATTACCGTTCTTGGTGCGGGCGAGTCCGGAGTAGGGGCGGCGCTGCTGGCCCAGCAGTTGGGCTATGAGGTACGGGTGTCGGATGCGGGCGAGATAAAGCCGGAGTATCGCAAGCGTTTGGAAGATGCGGGCATTCCCTACGAGGGTGGAGGGCATACGCTGTCGTGGCTGCTGGGCCGCCGGGGCATAGACTGGACGCGCATGGTCATCAAAAGCCCGGGTATTCCGCAGGATGCGCCCATTTTGAAGCGTTTTCGTGCGGAGAATATCGCTATCATTGGAGAGATTGAATTTGCCTACCGCTTCATCAAGCGGTGCAGAGTAGTGGCCATTACGGGCACGAACGGCAAGACCACCACGACCACGCTGACGCACCACCTGCTGCGCACGGCCGGCCTGGATGCGCACCTGGCCGGCAACGTGGGCAACAGTTTCGCTGAGCTCGTTGCCCAGCATCTGAAAGAGGGCAACGCCGGCTACTCGCGCATCTATGTGCTGGAGGTGAGCAGCTTCCAGTTAGAAGATATTGACCGCTTTAAACCCAAAGTGGCCGCGCTGCTCAACATCACGCCCGACCACTTAGACCGCTACGGCTACAGTATGGAACGCTATGCAGCGGCCAAGTTTCGCATCCGCGAAAACCAGGGCCCTCGCGATTTTTTCCTATACAACGCCGCCGACCCAGTAACCGTGGACTACATGACGCGCCATCCGCGCTGGAACGGCGCGCCGGTGTTGTCGCTGCACCCGCGGAATATTCGAGACGGACGGCTGTGCATCAGCAGTCAACGGCAATTTGACCTGCGCGAAAGCCGTCTCATCGGGCCACACAACGCCATGAATGCGCTTTTCGCGGTCAACATCGCCTCCGTGCTGAAGGCTGCTCCGGACAAGGTGCAGGAAGGTCTGCGCACTTACACACCGCCGGCGCACCGCATGGAATGGGTCGCCCGGGTAGGCGATGTTACCTGGATTAACGATAGCAAGGCCACCAACGTGGACGCTGCTCAGTATGCGCTGCAGGCCATGCAAACGCCGGTGATCTGGATAGCGGGCGGCACCGACAAGGGCAACGACTACACGCCTCTGCTGCCGCTCGTGCGCGACAAGGCGCGTGCGCTGGTGTTCCTCGGCGCCGATAACAGCAAGTTGATCCACGCCTTCCAGCCGTTGGGCAAGCCCATCGTGGAGGCCCGCAGTGCCGCTGAAGCCGTGGCCGCCGCTGCGCGGTTGAGTCAGCCAGGCGATACGGTGTTGCTCAGCCCGGCATGCGCCAGCTTCGATTTGTTCAAAAACTACGAAGACCGCGGCAACCAGTTTCGAGAGGCCGTGCTTCAACTCATTCAGAAAACCACAAAATGAACGCCTTATGTTTTTCGTGCAACGATTTGCTACCCAGATAAAAGGCGACCGCGCCATATGGATGGTCGTGTTCTTGCTGAGTTTCACCGGCCTGCTGGCGGTGTATTCCACGGCTGGTGCGCTGACCTGGCAGGGGCGTACCGATAGCACAACCTCGTACTTCATCAACCACTTTCTTCACATAGTCATGGCGCTGGTGCTGGTGTATATATGTCATCGCATCCACTATCGGCGCTATCAACAGCTGGGCATCTGGATGTTGTCTCTATCGGCACCACTGCTTGTTTACGCACTCGCCTATGGCAAAAGCGTCAACGACGCTTCGCGCTGGGTAGAATTGCCCTTTTTGCCTTTTGGCTTTCAGCCTTCGGATATGGCCAAAATAGCGCTTGTCATTTACGTAGCGCGGCAGCTGACGAAGAAGCAGGACTACATCAAGTCGTTCAAGGAGGCCTTCATGCCCATCATTGTGCCGGTCATTCTCGTATGTGGGCTGATAGCGCCGGCCAACCTCTCGACGGCGGCCATTTTATTTTTCACCTGTTTGGTGCTGATGTTTATTGGGCGGGTGCACTACAAGTACATCCTGTTGCTCATTCTGTTGGGCGTGGTAACGCTGGCGTTGCTCATCGCTATTGGTCGTTACGCGCCCGAGGTGGTGCGCGTGGAGACGTGGGTCAGCCGGGTAAACACTTTTTTGCACGACGAAAATGGCGGCTACCAGGTGGAACAGGCCAAAATTGCTATTGCGCGCGGGGGCTTGTTGGGCGTAGGGCCGGGCAACTCGATTTCGCGCAATTACCTGCCGTATTCGCAGAACGACTTCATTTTTCCCATTATTTGCGAAGAGTACGGCCTGCTGGGCGGGTTGGCTGTGTTAGGACTGTACGTGCTGCTGTTTTTCCGGACGGTAGTGCTTGTTACGCGAAGTCCCAAGGTTTTTGGTGCTTTCCTGGCCATTGGCTTGAGCTTGATGATCACTATTCAGGCCATGGCCAATATCGCGGTGTCGGTGCATTTAGTACCGACGACGGGTCTGACGCTGCCGTTTATCTCGAAGGGCGGTACCAGTCTGGTATTCAGCGCTATATCGGTGGGCATTATTCTGAGCGTGTCGCGTTACATTGAAAAATTAGATACTGTGGTCAAGTCATGAGTCAACAACTTCGCATACTGGTGAGCGGTGGCGGTACGGGAGGGCACATCTTTCCGGCCGTAGCTATTGCCGATGCGCTGCGGCGCTTGCGGCCGGATGCGGAGTTTTTGTTCGTGGGGGCCAATGGGCGCATGGAGATGGAGCGCATTCCGCAGGCGGGTTATCGCATTGTGGGTATTGACATAGCGGGTTTGCAGCGCGGTTTTTCGTGGAGCAGCCTGCGGCAAAATCTGGCGCTGCCCTTCAAATTGTGGCGCAGCTGGCGGGCGGCCCGGCGCATTGTGCGCGATTTCCGGCCAGATGTAGCCATTGGCACGGGCGGCTATGCGTCGTGGGCGGCTCTGCGCGTGAGCCAGCGTTTGGGGGTACCTACGCTCATTCACGAGGCCAACTCGTATGCCGGCATTGCTAACCGGCAGCTGGCGCGCCGGGCGCAACGCGTTTGCGTGGCTTACAAGGGCATGGAGCGCTACTTCCCGGCTGGGCGCGTGGTCTTTACCGGCAATCCGGTGCGCGCTGACCTGGTCGGTGCTGCGGCGAAGCGCGCTGAAGGGCTGGCCTTTTATGGTCTGGCCGAAGGCCGCAAGACGCTGGCTGTCGTGGGCGGCAGTTTAGGCGCGCGCACGCTCAACGAGGCCATGGCGCAGGGCGCCGACCGGTTGGCCCAACGCCCGGATGTGCAGGTGCTGTGGCAGTGCGGGCGCTACTACGAAACGCACTACCGCGACTGCGCGACGGCCCGGCTGCCCAATGTGCAATTGCGGCCCTTCATCGAGCGCATGGACCTGCTCTACGCCGCTGCCGACGTGGTCATCGCTCGCGCGGGTGCGCTGACCATCAGTGAGTTAGCA
This sequence comes from Saprospiraceae bacterium, assembly GCA_025056735.1. GTDB lineage: Bacteria > Bacteroidota > Bacteroidia > Chitinophagales > Saprospiraceae > M3007. The sequence continues at coordinate 46,845 of JANWVR010000062.1, read as the reverse complement.
GTGGTGGGCAAGCCAGCTATCCTCGTGCCGTCGCCCAATGTGGCCGAAGACCACCAGACGCGCAATGCTCAGGCGCTCGCAGAACGCAACGCAGCCCTGCTCGTGCCCGATGCGCAGGCCGCTGGGCGCCTCCTGAATGAGGCGCTGGCCCTGCTTGACGATCCGCAGCGCCAGGCCGTCCTGCGCGAAAATATTCAAACCTTCGCTCGCCCCGACGCCGCCGAGGCCATCGCCCGAGAGGCGTTGCGCCTGTGCGAAAACGACACCCAACACGACGCTCAAACCTCTTAAACCCTCTCAAACTATGACATTGGCAGACGTCAGAACGGTCTATTTTATCGGCATCGGCGGCATCGGCATGTCGGCCTTAGCGCGCTATTTCCGCCATTTGGGCGCTGAGGTGCACGGATACGACCGCACCGAGACCGATCTGACGCGCGCGCTGGCGGCCGAAGGAATGCGCATTCATTACGAAGAGGACGTCTGCCAGATCCCGGAACGGGTGGACTTAGTCGTCTGGACGCCCGCCGTGCCCACCGACCACGCAGAATTGGTCTGGCTGCGCCAACGCGGCTACCCGGTGATGAAACGGGCCGAAGTGCTGGGTCTTATCAGCCGCGGCAAACGGTGCATCGCCATTGCGGGCACACACGGAAAGACGACCACCTCGTCGCTCGTCGCCTGGCTATTGCACAGCGCCGGGCACGACATCACCGCCTTTTTGGGCGGCATCGCCGTCAATTTCCATTCCAACTTCCTGCTGGGCAACAGCGATTGGGTGGTCGTGGAGGCCGACGAGTACGACCGCTCATTCCTGCATCTGGAGCCGGAAATCGCCGTCATTAACTCACTCGACCCCGACCATTTAGACATCTACGGCTCGCCCGAAGCCGTGGTGGAAGCATACCTCCAGTTTGCCCGGCAGATTAAACGAGGCGGCACGCTTTTCTACAAGTACGGCCTCCCGTTGGATGGCGTGGCGGAGGAGCTGCGCCAAAGCGGACGCCGCGCCTTCACTTTCGGCATCGGCGTAGGGAACTGCCAGGCCTCCGACTTGCACGTCCAGGACGGCTACATGGTTTTCAATATCCATGCGCGCGACCAGTTCGAGCTCTATCGCTTGCAAATGCCCCTGCCCGGGCGCCACAATGTGGAAAACGCTTTAGCCGCCTGGATGGCCGCTGCTACGGCCGACATCTGGATGATCCGGCACATGAGTGCTTTAGAGAAGTTTCAAGGCGTCCGGCGGCGCTTTGAGTACATCGTGCGCCGACCCGACTTGGTTTATGTGGATGACTACGCACACCACCCCGCGGAAATACGCGCCACCGTGCAGGCCGCGCGCATGTTCTTCCCGGACAAGAAAATCACGGGTGTCTTTCAGCCCCACCTCTATTCGAGAACGCGCGACTTTGCCGATGCCTTTGCCGAGGCTTTGGACGAATTGGATACCTGCTACCTGTTGCCCATCTACCCGGCTCGCGAACAGCCAATACCCGGTGTCAGCTCAGAACTGATCTTTGATAAAATGAACTTAGCCGACAGACGCCTGACAGACAAAGAAGGCCTGTTGCGCTGCTTGGCAGACCGTCGGCCCGAAGTGCTACTCACGATGGGCGCAGGCGATATTGACGCCTTAGTGAAACCTATTGCTCAACAATTAAACCCATAAAAATAACCTCGCCATGCGTCTCTCTGATTTACTCAATTATCGCTTGCCGCCTATCCGATATGAGCGCATTGCGCTGTGGCTTTTTCTGTTGATTGTAGTGCTCATCCTGTTGTCGTCAGTATCGCGTCGGCAGCGCGATTTTATTTCAGAAATACAGGTTGACATCCGTCCTTTAGAAAGTGGAGCGAGCTTGCTGAGCGAACGCGAAGTACGCCAGCGATTGGTGTTGGCTTTTGGCAATACCCTGCGCAGCACCGAGGTGGGCGGGCTGGATTTGCACCGCGTTGAGACGGTTGTAGAGGAGGATCCGTTTGTGGCGGATGCGGATGCTTATGTTTCGCAGGACAACGAGTTGCACATTCGCGTGCAACAGCGCGAACCATTGTTGCGCATATTGGATAATAATGGCGGTAATTATTATTTAGACAAAACCGGCGCTATGATGCCGTTTTCATCGCTCCACACGCCGCGCGTGCTGGTGGCAACGGGCAACATAGCGCCATACGCACCAGACTTTTTAACCAAAAAGAAAAACACGCTAAAAGACGCCTTTCAACTGGCGCTTCTGTTGCAAAGCGACCCAGTATGGTCAGTGTTTATCCAGCAAATACACCTCAATCAGGCGGGAGAGTTCATGCTCATTCCGCTTATTGGCGACCAGAAAATTGTGCTGGGCAGTTTGCGAAATATAGAAGATAAATTGAAGCGCCTGAAAATTTTCTATCAAGAAGGCATGCCCTATGCGGGCTGGCGCAAGTACCAGACAATTTCACTCAAATACGGCGGCCAGGTGGTCTGTCGGCAGTAAGACAAAAACAGGCTTCTATGAAGTTTTTTATAAAAAAATGTTTTTCAACAATAACAAAACAGTACCTTTGTGCTCGGGAATACAGGAAGGGTGCAAAGGACTATAATGGCAGGAACCTTATTCTCTCACGTAACCTTTGCACACCATGACCGAATTAGCGCCACAAACCCACGATGTGGTCGTAGCCCTCGACATTGGCACCACCAAAGTGTGCTGTCTGGCCGGGCGTCGGGACGCACATGGAAAGCTCGAAATCCTGGGCGTAGGAAAAGTCGAAAGCACCGGCGTTTTGCGCGGTGTTGTTAGCAACATTGAAAAAACCGTCAATGCCATCCGCGAAGCGGTGGACATCTGCGAGCGGCAGGCCGGTATGAAATTTCACACCGTCTATGTTGGCATTGCTGGTCAGCACATCAAAAGCCTGCAGCATCGCGGCATACTGACGCGCGAAAACGACCATACCGAGATTTCGCGTCGCGATATTGACCGGTTGGTCAACGACATGTTCAAACTCGTCTTGCCGCCGGGCGACAAGATCATTCACGTGTTCCCGCAGGAATTCACGGTGGACAACGAGCAGGGCATCAGCGACCCCATCGGCATGTGCGGCGTGCGGCTGGAGGCCAATTTCCACATCATCACCGGCCAGATGACGGCCATCAACAACCTATACCGCTGTATCGAGAAGGCGGGGCTGAAGGTGGCCGACCTGACGCTGGAACCCATTGCCAGCGCCGAAGCTGTGCTCTACGAAGAAGAGCGCCAGGCCGGAGTCGCCTTGGTGGACATTGGCGGCGGCACGACCGACATCACCGTGTTTCATGAAAACATCATCCGGCACACCGCCGTCATTCCTTTTGGCGGTAACGTCGTTACTGCCGACGTCAAGGAAGGATGCACGGTGTTGCAACCGCAGGCCGAAAAGCTCAAAGTGCGCTTCGGTTCGGCGCTGGCTTCGGAGGTGTACGACAACCGCATCATCACCATTCCGGGGCTGCGCGGGCGCGAACCCAAGGAAATCAGTGAGAAGAACCTGGCGCGCATCATCCAGGCGCGCATGGAGGAGATCTTCGACTATGTCCTGTGGGAAATCCGCCGCAGCGGCTACGACCGCAAACTCATCGGCGGCATCGTGCTCACTGGAGGTGGAGCGCTGCTGCAGCACGTTGACAAGTTGGCCGAACTGCACACCGGCATGAGCTGCCGCATCGGCCTGCCTGTCGAGCACTTAGCCCATGGCTATCGCGAAAGCGTCAATAGCCCCATTTTTAGCACGGGTATAGGCTTGATGATCAGAGGATTAGACGACATCCGCCGTCAGGAAAGACTCGCTGAAACGCAGACTGCCTCCGGGCCCAAAGGGCCGTCCAACGTCTCGGAGGAGAAGTCGTCCAGCTGGTTGGACAACGTCCTGCGCAAAACGAAAGAGTGGTTCGAAGCCGAACCTGATATTGATTTTAAAAAGTAAAACTCTGCTCCGGTCTCCGAAGCGGTGTTGTTTGTTCACCTTTTAAATTTTTCAACGCCATGTTGTTTGATTTAAGAAAAGAAGAGCCTTCTATCATAAAAATCATTGGCGTGGGCGGCGGTGGCTCGAATGCCGTCACGTACATGTACAAACAGGGCATCATCGGCGTGGACTACGCCATTTGCAACACCGACGCACAAGCCATGAGTCTCAGCCCTGTACCGGTGAAAATCCCTTTGGGCGCTAGCCTCACCGAAGGCCGGGGAGCGGGCAGCAAGCCCGAAATTGGCAAGCGCGCCTGCATGGAAAGCATCGAAGAAATCAAGCGCTTCTTAGACAATGGCGCCAAGATGGTCTTCATTACCGCCGGAATGGGCGGCGGCACAGGCACCGGCGCAGCGCCCATCATCGCCAAGACGGCCCAGGAAATGGGCATCCTCACCGTGGGCATTGTTACTCTGCCGTTCTCCTTTGAAGGGCGCACTCGCGTCAACAACGGCTACGAGGGCTTGGAGGAATTGCGCAAAAACGTGGACTGCTTAGTGGTCATCAGCAACGACAAATTGCGCCTGATTTACGGCAATATGAGCGTCTCATCGGCCTTTGCGCAGGCCGACAGCATCCTGTGCACGGCTGCTAAAGGCATTGCTGAAATCATTACTGTGCCTGGTTATGTCAACGTAGACTTCGAGGATGTCAACACCGTCATGCGCGGTTCCGGCGTGGCCGTCATGGGCACCGCCGCCGTTGAAGGCGAAGGCCGCGCGCGCCGCGCCGTGGACGAAGCCCTCAACTCGCCCCTGCTCGAAGACAACAACATCTTCGGCGCAAAAAACATTTTGGTCAACATTACCTCTGGCACAAAAGAGGCCACTATGGATGAAATTTTCGAGATCACCGAGTTCATCCAGCAAGAGGCCGGCGAAAACGCCAACCTTATCTGGGGCAACTGCTTCGACGAGCGTCTGGGCGAAAAGATCAGCGTAACCATTATTGCCACTGGCTTCGAGGCCTCGCGCAAGACGCCGCAGGTGCCTGCTGCTGCTGCGCGCCTGCAAACGCCGGCGTCTAATGGGATCAAACAAATGCTGCACTTAGACGAAGACGCGCCCAAACCTTCGTTGGCCACCATCACCGGCCAGGTGGAAGAGGAGCCGACTGAGTCGAAAAAGGCGCCCACCATCGAGTTCGATTTCGACAGCGTGCGCGCTACCGTGGACAGCGCTCGGCCCAAATCGGACGAGCCCTTTGTGAAGCCAGACTGTGTCCCCGCCCCCGAACCGACGCCCGAAGAACGCCACCAGCGCCTTATCGAAGCGCAACGCCGCCGACAAGAGGCGCAAAATCGCCAGGTCAATCCTATCAAGCTCAACTCGCCGCAAACCATCATCGAGTTGGAAAACCAGCCCGCCTACCTACGCCAGGGCATCAAACTCGACGAGGTGCCTGAAGCTAATGCCCGGGAAATGTCGGACTTGACGATCTCCATCGAAGGCGACAAAGCTGAAATACGGCCTAAGGGCAACAGCTATCTGCACGAAAAAGCGGATTGAGCAGTAGGCAACCGTCTGAAACGCTATCGCGTAGAAAACCCGAACGCCTGGGTTGGTTTAAGACAGAAACGCGCGCAAAAGCGCCAGCAATTCCTGAGGCTTATCGGCATGCACCCAATGCCCGGCGCCTTCGATAGTCTCCACCCGCGCCTGCGGAAACAGCGCGCGAATCAGCGGCAGATCGCTGTCCTCGATGTACTTTGAGCGGCTGCCGCGCACAAAAAGTACGGGTTTGTCAAACGGCTCGCCCTCCACTGGCGCCAAAATGTCGGCGTAGTGTGCCCAAAGCACGGGCAGGTTCATCTTCCAGGCAAACGAGCCGTCGGGGTGGCGCGTCAGGTTCTTGAGCAAAAACTGCCGCACACTGGCTTCCGGAATGTACTGTTGTAGAATTGCGTCAGCCTCTTCTCGGGTTTTCAGTTCGTTGATATTCAGGGAAAAAAGTGCTTCGAAGATGGACTCGTGGTTGCCCTCGGCAGCACCCGGAGCGATGTCCACCACCACTAAGCGTTCGACGCGGTCGGGGTGCTCTAAGGCAAATTGCATGGCTACTTTGCCGCCCATCGAATGGCCTATGAGGGAGGTGGCGTAGATGCCGTGGCGGTCTAAGAACGCGCGCAGGTCTTCGGCCATTTCCGGGTACGAGTGCGTTGGCGCGTGCGGCGAACGACCGTGGTTGCGCAGGTCGGGAGTGATGACAAGGTGGTTTTCAGAAAGGGCTTTAGCCAGCGTTTGCCAGTTGTCGGAAAAGCCAAACAGGCCGTGCAAGATGACAACCGGGGTGCCACGCCCAAATTCGCGGTAATAGAGTTCCATGTTTCGGCTTAAAACAGCGGTAAAAACGGCGCAGAGCGTTTGTTGTTTACCTTTGCCGGGAGGGTTTTTGACCGCGAAGGCGGGAGTTTCTTTATCTAATGGACAAATTGAAGATAGAAATGCGATACCTGAGTGCCCTGAGACTGTGGCCAGCAGCAGGCTTCTGGGCCTTGCTCTGTGCGGTGCTGTCGTTAGCCGCCTGCAAGCGCGAGAGCAAGAAAGTGCCGGAAGCCTATTTACACTTAGCAACTGACCCGGAGATAGCGCGCCTGTCTCGGCTTATTGAACAAGAGCCGAAGAACGACTCACTCTACTATCTGCGGGCGGAGACGTATTACCAGCTGGATGGCTTCGACGAAGCACTGGCCGACCTCCAAACCGCTATGAGCATAGACTCGATGAAGCCGCAGTACTATCACCTGCTGGCCGATGTACTGATTGATTATGCACGCCCGAATGACTCTAAGCGCGCCATTGAAGTGCTCACGCTGGCCGCGCAACGCTTCCCAGAGCGCATTCCTACGCTGCTCAAACTGAGCGAGTTCCAACTTATCGTGCGCCAGCATGGCGACGCCTTGGCCACACTCGACCGCATCTTCCGCATAGACCCGCGCCATCCCGAAGCCTTCTTCATGGCTGGGCGCGTGGCCTTAGACATGGGCGACACGACAAAAGCCCTCGCCTCCTTCAAAAAAGCCGTCCAGTACGACGCTGAAAACACCGAAGCCTGGATGTTTATGGGCCGCATCTATTTGAACCAGAACAACGCAACGGCCCTGCAGTGCTTCGACAACGTCCTCCGCGTGGACTCTACAAACTTGGAAGCCCGCGAGTTCAAAGCCGTTTTTCATAAAATGCGCGGCGAATTCGACCAGGCTTTCGCCATCTACCGGGACATCGTGCGGCGCAACCCCGACTACTCCAATGCCTACTTCGATATGGGCATGATTTACTTAGAGTTGGACTCCATGAGCAAGGCCTACGACCACTTCAACCTCGCTGTGAAAACCGACCCGCTCTTTGTGATGGCCTACTACTACCGCGGCCTGACAAGCGAACTGATGGGCAACCCCGAAGCCGCCCGTGCCGACTACGTCCAGGCCAGCAAGATGTCGCCCAACTACCCGGAACCTAAGGAGGCGTTAGAGCGATTGGACAAACGGAAGCCCAAATAGCGAGCCATGCCCACGTACTTTATCGGCGACGTTCATGGATGCAACCAAACGCTGGCGACCCTGCTGAAACGCCTGCAACCCAAAGCCGGCGACAAGGTCGTCTTTCTGGGCGACCTCATTGACCGCGGCCCCGACAGCAAAGGCGTCGTGGACACGGTATGGCAATTGCAGGCCTCCGGCATCGAGGTCGTTTGCCTGCGCGGAAACCACGAGCAAATGCTCTTAGACGCCCTCGATGACCCCTACAGCAAAGAACACTGGCTCAACCTCAACGGCGGCCAGAAAACCTTAGAAAGCTTCGGTGTCAGCGCCCCGGCTGACCTTCCAGAAAAGTACTTAGACTTTTTCCGAGCCATGCCGCTGTGGTACGAAACAGAGGGCTACCTCTGCGTCCATGCCGGCCTGAACTTCCACCGCAGTGATCCGCTGACCGATGAAATCTCCATCGTATGGATACGCCGGTGGTACGACCACATCAACTACGAGTGGCTGGGCAACCGCATCCTCCTGCACGGACATACGCCCATGCCTTTGCAGACCATTGAGCATCAGCTCCAAAGTTTAACACAACAGCAATACCTCAACTTAGACAATGGCTGCGTTTATGCACCCACGCATAGCGCCGAAGGCTACGGCCATCTCCTGGCCTTCCAGGCCGATACTCGCCAACTTTACATCCAACCTTTCGTCGGCTAAATGTCTGTTTTTTTTCTAAAAAATAACTTTAGAGCAGTTAAAAGGCCGTCTTTTTGAAGCGAGTTTACAGTACATAAAAAACGCACCAGCAAGCAATCGCAAACCTATCACTTTTCATTTTTCACTTTCTATTTTTCATTTTCCATTTTTCACTTTCCACTTTCTATTCAACACACTATGAGCACAACAGGAAATTCCCGCATCTACGCCATCATCGTAACCCTGTTGCTGTTGGCCTCGGCAGCCATTGGTTGGGTGTTTTGGAATAAAAGTCAGGCCTATCAAGAAAGCCTCCGGGAACAGACGGCCTTAGCGGACTCGTTGACCCAGGTAAAACTACAATTAGAGCAAGAACTGGACAACTTGTCGCAAGACTATGCTGCCCTCCGCACCGAAAACGAAAGCCTGCAGGGGCAGATAGCGCAATCGGCGTCTATTGTCGAGCAGAAAGAAATTGTTATTAAGCAGATAAAAGCCGACGCCAGCAAGGAGGTCAAGGCTTTAGAAAGACAGATTGAAGACCTGAAGAAAATTAAGACCGAATACGAGACAATTATTTCGTTGCTGCGCGAAGAGAACCGCCAGTTGCGCGAAGAAAACCAGCGCCTGACGGAAGAAAACACCCAGTTGCAGGGCCGCGTGGAGGACATCGCCAAGCAGCTCGAGGAGCAAATCCGCAAAACTCAGTCGGCTCAGTTCCGCGCCACGTCGTTTCGCGTTGAGGTCGTGCGTCGCGCAGATAAGTTGGTTACCAAAGCCCGCCAGGCGCGTGAGTTGCTCATTAGCTTTGACTTAGTGGATGTGCCACCGGTGTTTCAAGGGCCTCAGAAACTCTATTTAGTCGTTACGGACGACAAGGGAAAGCCCATTCACACCGCTAACCCAATCAACGTTACTGTATATGCGCCGACAGGGCCGGTAGAAATTCAGGCGCAACAGTCTAAGCAAGTCGTTTTGGAAACCACCCAGCGTCTGTCGTTCTCGTATCAGCTCGAGGAGCGCCTCAGAGGAGGCAGCTATGTAGCAGCCATTTATTGCGATAAAGGCCTTCTGGGCGCTTCCAGCTTCCGCCTCCGATAACCAGTAATGGCCAAACTTGTTTGGCTAAGTACCGGCCAAACTTGTTTGGCCAAAGTACCTGCTAAACTTGTTTAGCCCTGTACCGGCCAAACTTGTTTGGCCAGAGCGCCTCGCAGGCTTGTTTGGCCACAACGCCCTTCGACCTCGTTTAGCCACCATCCGTTTTTCATCACCATGTCCGAACTCCCATCGCTCCCTCCCTCGCCCGAAGAGGCCCCGCGCCCTGAGCCGCCCCAGGCGCGCTCGTGGCAGCGGCGTGTCTGGGGCGCAGTAGAGAAAGCGCTTTTTTGGAGCATCAGCCTCCTGATAGCGCTGGGTTTCATCCTCCAGTTCCCGCCCGTGCAGAACTGGTTGGTGGACAGGGTGTCTTCGGCGCTTTCCAAAGCCTGGAAGGCTGAGGTGTCTGTGGGCTACGTGTACCTATCGTTAGTGGATGGAGTGCAGCTGAGCCGGCTGTATGTGTCTGATCAGCAGGGCGATACGCTTTTGTACGCCGGTGTGCTCGAGGCTGGGTTGCGCGATGGGCTATGGTCGGTGCTGGGCGGGCGGTTGGAGTTTGATGAGATAGACATAGAGCAAGCCCGCTTCTTTTTGCGCCGGCGCGAGGGCGAGGAGGCGCTCAACCTGCAGTTTATTTTGGATCATTTTGCCCCTTCAGAGCCGCCTAAACCGGATAAGGAGCCGTCGTCGTTTCGGCTGGGCGTACGCCATTTGCACTTGCGCGATGTGCATTTCTTGCTGGATGACCGCGCCGTTGGCCAGCGCATGGAGGCTTATTTGCACGAAGGCATCCTGCAGGTGGACGAGTTCAGTCCGGGCCAGCAGCGGCTGCGCGTGCGGCGGCTGGCGCTCGATGGCGCCAGTTTTTCCATCGCTGAATACGAAGCTGCTCCTCCGACCAAGAGCGCTGCAAAGCCCGTCGCCCAGATGCCGCCCGACACGGCAACGAGCAAGCCGCTGCACATTTTCGTCGGGCAAATGCTCGTGCAAAACAGCCGCTTCGCGCTCGACCGCTTCGACGCCTCGCCCGCGCGCCATGCCTTAGAGGGCGTCATTGACTTCGAGCATCTGCACGTCAGCGACATCGCCGTAGAGGCCGACAGTGTAACGGCCAGCACGGACTTAGTTTTTGGCGGTCAGTTGCGGCGCTTGCAAGCGCGCGAACAAAGTGGATTTGTCTTAGAGCACCTTTCGGCTCAGCAGGTACACGTCTCCGACACCCTTACAGCCCTCTATGGCATGCGCCTACAAACAAACGGCAGCCTGCTGACCGATACCCTCAGCCTGCGCTACCGCACTTACCGCGACTTCGAGCGCTTCACCGACCGCGTTTACATGGATGGCCGGCTGGCCGAAGGCTCGCGCGTGCGGCTGGGCGACATCGTTTTCTTCAGCCCTGACCTGAAGACAAACACCTTTTTTGCCCATAACCGCGACCTCACCGCCGACATCTCCGGATGGGTATATGGGCGCGTCAACAGCCTCAATGGCCGCAACCTGTTCCTCCGCGCGGGCAACGACCTGATGCTGCGCGGCAAATTTGACGGTGACGACTTAGCCGAGGGCAGCGACCGCCTGCGTCTGCTCTTCGACCTCGATGAAGCCCGCACCAACCTCGTCGCCTTGCGCCGTATCCTGCCCGACTTTAAACCGCCTGCTTACTTCAATACGCTGGGCAACGTCCGCTTCCGTGGATACTACCACCTTCTCTTCGGCGTCAACCACATTCTGGCCGGTAGCCTGACCTCCGACGTCGGCTACGGACGGTTAGACATGAAATTAGACCTCGGCGGCGGCCAGGAACGCGCCGTGTATTCGGGCTTCCTGGAAATGCACGACTTCAACTTAGCGGCCTGGACGGGCGACAGCCAGTTCGGCTTAGCCTCCTTCAACTTTAAAATCGCCGAAGGAACGGGCCTGACCCTCAACACCATCCGCACACGCGCCAGCGGCGTCATTGACTCGCTCTACTTCCGCGGCTACAACTACCACAACATCGAACTCGACGGCCGCTTCGAACAGGCGGTCTTCAAGGGCCGCGCCGAAATGGACGACCGCAACATCGCCTTTTCCTTCGACGGCGCCGTCAGCCTCAAAGACTCTACGCCAGAGTTCGACTTCAAGGCCGACATCCGCCACATAGACCTGTGCGAGCTCAACTTGGTCGAACGCGACTGGATCCTGTCCGGCAAAGTGCAGCAATTGAAGCTCTATGCGCCCGACTGGGACAACCTCTACGGCGCCGTCGTGCTGCGCCATTTCCGGTTGGAAGAGTACGGACAGGTCTATCGCTTAGACTCACTCACGTTTGGCGCCTCCACCAACACCCGCGGGCAGCGGCGTTTTATCCTGTTTTCCGACGTCTTGGACGGCAGCCTGAGCGGCCGGTTTACGGTCAATCGCCTGTGGACAAACCTGCTGACCGTCCTCCAGCGGCATTACCCGGCGCTCGTCCAACAGGCTCTGGGCAAGTCCTTGCCCGATACCGTCGCCATAGACGACAATTACCAGGTCAAATTGCGCATCAAAGACACGCGCAATCTGCTGCAGCTGTTCGTACCTGAACTGGCTCCAATCCAAAACGCCCAGTTCGACGCCCGCGTCAACGCGCCTCAGGGGCAAATAGACTTGCGCGCTTCGGCGCCCTCCGTGCGCTATGGCGAGGCTGAAGCCTACCAGCCCGAAGTGCTCTGGCGCGTCAACCGCGACAATGGACGCCTCAAAGTAGACCTCCCCTGGGCCAACCTCTCGCCCAAGCGACCGCTGGGGCACTTCAGCCTTGAGGGCGACCTATCGGCCGAACGTATTGATTTCCTTTTCTCAGCGGAGGACACTACCTCCGTCGTTGAGCGCCTCTTCCTCAAAGGCGAACTCTCGACAGCGGACTCCATGTGGAACGTCCACTTTAACACTGCTTCGCTCACCCTCTTCGACGAGCGCTGGGAAATGGAAGAAGACAACTACGTGCGCTTCCGACGCGGCTACTGGGAAGCGCGCAACATCTACCTGATGCACGACCTCAAGCGCGTCCTCTTGGAAAGCCACAACAACGGACGAGGCCTCCGCTTCGCCTTAGCCAACTTCGACCTCCGCTTCTTCGAGCGCATCTTGCCATTGGAAAACATCGCCTACCGAGGCAACATTTTTAACTTAGACGGCGAAGTCGAGGATATTTTTGAATGGAAAAACCTGCAGGCTTACATCACCACCGACACGGTTTTTTTAAATGAAAAACCTTTTGGAGCGCTGTCAGGCTTTGCCGAAATGGCCGACCTGAACGCCCCGCTGCTGGCTTTGCTCTACCTGAAAGACCGCGAAAAGCACGAGCTGCGCCTCTTGGCGGGCTTCTTGCCCAATTCTGATGCGCCCATCCACGTCAACAGCGAGTTGGGCGAAATACGCCCGGGCGAGTTTCAGGCTTCCGTGCGGGCGCGCGCCTTCCCGCTGGGCGTGCTCGAGCTCATCGTGCCCGACATCTCCAAAACCTCCGGAACGCTCGATGCACGCATAGACGTCGGCGGCCCCCTCGACCGCGTCCAGGTCAACGGCGAAGCCTGGGCCGACGGGCAGTTCCAATTGGACTACCTCAAGGCCCTGTTCTACCTCCCGCGCGAACGCATCGTCCTGACCCACGACCGCATCTGGGCCGACGGCGATACCCTCTTAGACGCTACGCGCCGCAATGTGGCCATCGTCTCCGGCGGACTGCGACACAACCACTTCCAGAACTGGCAGGTGGATTGCCGCATCCGAAGCGTCAGCCCGAACTTCCACATCCTCAACACCCGACAGGGCGACAACGACCTGTTCTATGGCCAGGCCATGGGCAACTTCGACGCCACGTTCAAGGGCAGCCTCGACAAAGTGGACATCCGCATTGACGCCACCGCCGGACGCGATACCCGCCTGTACATTCCTGTGGGCGCCACCAACGCAGACGTGCAGGAAATCCGTTTTATCACCTTCCAAAACGCCCGACCCACTACGGCTGACAGCGCCGACAGCCGGCGCCGCCCGCGCCCCGACGTGCTGGGCCTGTCGTTGGAAATGAACCTTACCCTCACGGAGGAGGCTGAAGTACAACTCATCTTCGACGCCCAGGCCGGCGACATCATCAAAGGCCGCGGCTCGGGCGACATCCGCATGGTCATCACCCGCGAAGGCGACTTCAACATGTACGGCACGTACCGAATCCTGCGCGGCGAATACCTGTTCACCCTCCTCAACTGGGTCAACAAGCCCTTCACCGTCGAAGAGGGCGGAACCATCACCTGGTACGGCGATCCCTTCGGCGCTCAAATCAACCTCAAAGCCGTGTACAGCGAAAACACGTCGCTCACCAACCTCATCCGCGACGAATTGGTAACGGCGCCCGGCCTGACCTCCGAAGCCAATCGGCCCACCCGCACTGTGGTTACCATGCACCTGCGCGGCGACCTGTTCAAGCCCACCATTGGCTTCGACCTGGCCTTTCCCAACATAGTCGGCCAACTCAAGTCATTGACCGATAGCAAGTTAGCCCTCTTGCGTCAAGATCAAAATGAACTGACGCGCCAGGTGTTCGGCTTGGTGGTGGTCGGCTCATTCCTGCCTCCGTCCACTGCCGCTGGCCTCATTCAAGGCGGCGACTACATGGCTTCGGCCTTCAACACGCTCACCCAAATGCTCAGCAGTCAGCTGACCAACTACCTCAACGAGCTCGCCTCCGAGTGGGTCGGCGGCTCGCTGTCGAGCATCGAGTTCGACATTATTTACAACGAATACCGCAGCCAGCTCAATCCCGACCAGCAGGCGGTCAGCGGCATTGGCCGCGACCTGCAGGTGCGCCTGACCAGCGGCTTCAAGGACGACCGCATTACCCTCCAAGTCGGCTCCCAGTTTGGCGTTGCGCGGCCGGGCACCGCCGCTACCGAAGCCTTTGTGGGCGGCGATGTGGCCGTAGAAATTCAATTTACCCAAAACCGCCATTGGCGGCTGCGCGTCTATCACCGCACGGAGCCCGACATTGCCGGCGGCGCGCGGCGCTCGCGTTCGGGCGGGGGCGTGGTCTTCCGCAAAGAGTTCGACACCTTCGGCGAGCTGATGGAAGGCCTCACGGGCTGGATGCGCACGCGCAAAAACGCCTCCTGACCATGCGCCGAGGCCCATCGCTCTCTGTCGCTACGGCCTTGCAGGTATTTCAGGTGCTGCGCATAGGTTCGGTGGTGTTGGGCAGCATCCTGCTGGCGCGCAGCCCGGTCGGCATAGAGGCCATTGGCCGGTTCGAGGCCATGCTTTTTGTGGGCACAGTAGCGGCGTTCTTCTGGGCCAACGGCCTGTTGCAGGGCATCATCCCTCAGTACAATCGCCTGGCTGAGGCGGAGCGGCCTGTTTTCCTGTTTCAGGTGTTTGCCCTGTTTGGGCTTGTGTCGGCGGCGGTGTGCGTCGTCTTTTGGGCAGCTCGCGCTGCCGTGTTGCCCGTGCTGACGGGGCTGTCGTTTGCGGGCGGGTGGGGCTGGTTTTTGCTGCATTTGTGGGTGCAGCTGGCCACGCTTCCGCTCGAGCACGCCTATGCGCTGCGCGGGCGAGGCAGAGCGCTGTTGGCCTGGGGCACGCTGTCGTTTGGCGGCTATGTGGCGGCCATAGCAGTCCCGGCCTTTGCCGGCTGGGGCTTAGGCGGTAGCCTGCAAGCGTTAGCAGCGCTGGGCGGCGTGCGTTTGCTCTGGTGTGTGGCGGCACTCTGGCCTGTGGTTCAGCCCGCGTGGCGCCCGCTGTTTTGGCAGCGCTACGTGCGGTTTTCGGCGCCTTTGGTGCTCAACCTCATGGTGGGTCAGGCCATCGTGCTGTTCGACGGCTGGTTGGTAGGCTGGTACTACGGCGACGAAGCGACGTTTGCCCTGTATCGCTACGGCTCGCGCGAGTTGCCGCTGGCGCTGGCCCTGGCTTCAGGGCTGGGTACGGCGCTCACGGCGCGCATCGCCGCAGACCCGGTCGCCGGCCTAGCTGAGATGCGCAGCGAGGGCGTGCGGCTGTTTCACCGCGTATTTCCGGTCAGCATCGCGCTGCTGTTCGCATCGCCCTGGCTGTTCCGCACGTTCTTTGGCCCGGCCTTCGAGCCGGCAGCGGCGCTGTTCAACATTTATTTGTTGCTTACCCTCAGTCGCGTTTTGCTGCCCAACGCCATTGTACTGGCCTACGGGCACGCGCCAACTTTGTTGAAGGTCGGACTCTCCGAATTGCTGATAAAAATCGCCACCGGCGTTTTATTCATCCACCTCTGGGGCCTGCCGGGTGTAGCCTGGTCGGCAGTTTTGTCGTTTTTTTGGGAAAAAATGGCGTTAGTCTGGTATGTGCAGCGGCGGCTGGGTGTCTCCGTGAGCGAATGGCTGGACGTGCACTGGTGGGCCACTTATAGCCTTGCGCTGGGGCTGGCGTGGGCGCTAGTAGGGCGATGAAATGACTGACTTTGAGGAACGACTGCATAGCAGCCATAAGCCAATTCTCTCGCTGCCCTGTTGTCGGAACTTACTGGTGCCCGGGACGGGACTCGAACCCGTACGGCCTCAACGGCCACAGGATTTTAAGTCCTGCGTGTCTACCATTCCACCACCCGGGCAAAAAGGGCCGATTTGTCTTTAATATGCCTTAGAAAGCAAAAACCCACGCCATTGCGTGGGCTGAAATCTATGGAGCGGAAAACGAGACTCGAACTCGCGACCTCAACCTTGGCAAGGTTGCGCTCTACCAACTGAGCTATTTCCGCTTGTTTTTCTGTGATGAGGAGCGTTTTCCTCAAATGCGGGCACAAAGATAAAGGCGTGAAAAGGACGTATGCAAGAGTTGCAGAAAATTTTTTCATCACAACTTGTGCCCACGTCTCAATCCTGGTAATAGCCATAGCCATACCCATAGCCGTAACCATACCCGTAACCTTTGCCTTTTTTGACGCCGTTGAGCACTAAAGCGGGTTGCTTGAGTTTGCCGTCGCGGTACAGTTGGTCTATGAAAAGGATAAGATGTTTGTCGGTTTTACCGGCGCGGGCCACACAGACGGTGGCGCTGACATAGGGCATAAGCAGGAGGGCGTCGGCCACTAATCCGAGTGGGGCAGTATCCACAACGACGCAGTCGAAGCGTTCGCGCAGGTGGCGGAAGAAAAGTTCCAGTTTGCCGTTGAGGATAAGCTCAGCCGGATTGGGCGGCAGGGGGCCGGCCGGCACGTAGAAGAGGTTTTCCGAAACCTGGGTGGGCAGGATGAGTTCGTCGGCGGTGGCCTGCCCGATGAGGAAGTGCGTGAGGCCTTTGGCGTTTTTGTCTTCGCCGAAGTATTGGGTGAGTTTGGGTTTGCGCAAGTCGAGGCCCACGACGACGGTTCGTTTGCCTGAGAGCGCCATGGCGACGCCGAGGTTAGCCGAAAGGAAGGTTTTGCCTTCGCCACTGACGCCGGAGGTAACGAGGACGACGGGCGCGGGTTCGTCGCCGAGGACGAACTGGAGGTTGGTGCGCAGCAGTCGGAACATTTCGGCAATGGCTGAGCGGCTGCCGGCCTGCACGACGATGGGGGTTTTTCGGCTTTTGCGGTCAGCGGCCACGCTGCCTAAGAAAGGCAGGTCGGTCAGCTGCTTCAAGTCGGCCTCAGTATCCACGGTGTTGCGCCACAGCATGCGCAGATAGAAGAAGAGAACGGGCAGGAGAAAGCCGGCGAATGCAGCAAAGAGGAAGGTCTGGAAGCGCTTGGGTGCGATGAGGCCGACGTTGGCGGCGCGGTCAATAACGCGCGAATTGCTGACCTGTGCGGCCACCGATAGGGCCGTTTCTTCGCGGCGTTGCAGCAAGAAGAGGAAAAGGTTTTCCTTAATCTGCTGCTGGCGCATGATCTGGAGCAGTTCGCGTTCGTTGCGCGGCATAAGGGCCATTTGTTGCTCAAACGGCTGCAGGCGCCGTTGCAGCTGTTGGCGGCGGTCGGCGGTCTCGCGTTTGAGGTTGCCCACGCTGGACAGGATGCTCTGGCGCAATTCGCCCAGCTGGCGCAGAGCGCTTCGAGTTGCCGGGTTTTCGAGCGTGGCGCTCTCGAGCAATAAGCGGCGGCGCAGCACTGTCTCATTGTATTGCCGCACCTGAGCGGCCAGCTCTCCACTGATGATTTCGGAAGCTACCGGCAGGAGCTGCCAGAGCGCTGAGTCGCTGCGGAAGAACAGGGCAATGCTGTCCAGAAGCCGCTCGCGGAGGTCTAATTCGGCCAGCAAGCGGTCCTGCTCCGAAATCTCGCTCAGAATGCGCTGGGCCTGTACCGGCAGGTCCACCGGCAGGTTGCGGGCGCTCTTAAAACTCTCTACGGCCTTCTCCACGCCGTAGAGCTCCTCGGCCACGAAGCGCAAACGCTCATCAATGAAGCGCAGCGTTTGTAGCCCAACCTTATTCTTGTCCTCTACCACCGACTGACCATAGGCGTCCATCAGCGCATTCAGAGTTGCCATGGCCTTCTCAGGCACAGGACTGGCTATGCTCAAGGCGAGCACGTTGGACTGGCCCACCTGCTGCACCGATATGTTGGCCGCATATCCCTGCGCTACCGCCTCAGGGTTGCTGATGCGGATGATGTGCGGCAAACCCGACCGGTGAAAAAGCGTGTCGTTGAGGTCAATGCAATATGTAACGTTGCCCAACGAAAACGGCTCGCCAAAGCGCGCATGCACCGTGTCGCCTTCGCCTTCGGACAAGGAGCAGGCGAAATCCTGAGGCCTGTTCAAAATAGGCTCAATGCGCAAACTCGAACCGTAGGACCGCTTTTCAGGCCTTGCATACCGGAGCCGAATGGCCAACGGTTGCTCCGGCGCCGGATAAATCTCGCTGGTCTTGACGCGCCCCTCCGAAAAGTATTGCACATGCAACTGGAGGCTATCCACCACGCGGCGCATCAGGGAGCGCGATTTAAAGACCTGTATCTCGTCTTCAATCTCAAAGTTGGTCTCCAGACCGAGTTTCTCAGCGATATAAGACTCGGTAACCGTACGCTGGTTTTTATCGCTCTGAATCAGGATAGTGCTCGACACCTGATAGAGCGGCACGGCATAGCGCAGGTACACCCAGGCCAGCGCTAAGGCAAAAAGCACCGATAGTGCTATCCAGTACCAGTGGCGCAAGAGCCGAAAGAAAAATTCGCGCCAATCGAAAGCGGGCTCGTTCAGTGAAACAGACATGGGCGTCGGCGTTCGGGCGTGTCTTTGCGCAGATTTAGCAGGGTAAAAATTATTGCTCGCCTGAAGCTTCCTTCAGGAGGTCTTCAGCGGCTTCAACAAGGCGCATCATACGGTTCTCATCGCGGCTCAACAGGCGTATATCATGCTCATAATCTTCGCGTTTTACGCCGTGAAGGGCGAAAATCTGTTCGTAATACAAGTACAACAAGCTGTCTTTGCGAAAGCCCGTAAGGCCAGTGGTGGCGGCCTCAGCGATGTGCAGATCGGCCATGACGCGCGCGAGGGTCTCTTCGGGCAGGCGCGTTTGCTCCGGCGATTGGCAGGCCGCTACGGCCAGCGCCAACAACAGGCAAAGGCCAGCGCGCCGGAAGGTGGCCCAATGCCCGCGAGAAGCGCTCGCGAGCAGAGCACCGCACCCTCGACGGCACTTTGCGCCGGCATTGCGACCGCTACGGCGAAAAAAGCCTCCCTTCATTACAAGTGATATTGAAGAAAAGTGTACCAATTTACAACACATCTTTTGGGAAAAAGCACTGGATGAGCCGGGTGTTTTCCTGGCGGACGTCTGCCCAGCGCTCTACGCTGGCCGCCAGCTCGGCAATGCCGCAGGTGGGTATGTTGGCGATGTATGTCTGCGAAAATTGATTGACTACGTCGGTAAACGTCGGGTTATGGCCGAAAAGGAAAACGGTATGCACTTCATCGGGCAGGGCGCGAATGATGCGCAGGATATCGGAGGTAGAGGCTTCATAGATGTCTTCCTCGCGCACAATGTCTTCTTCGGCTATACCAAAGGTTTGGGCGAAGTACTGTGCCGTCGTCAGCGCGCGTCTGGCCGGGCTGCTGACGATGAGGTCGGGCCGGATTCCTTTACTTCGGAGCAACCGCGCCATTTCCGGCGCGTCGCGGTGGCCGCGGTCGTTAAGCGGGCGCTCAAAGTCACGAAGACCCGGGTGATCCCAACTGGACTTGGCGTGCCGGATCAAATAAAGCATGCGCATAGGCAGAGCGTGTGCGTTTTCGCGCAAAGGTACTCCGCCTCAAGCGAACGCTTCGGCCCAAAGGGCCAGCAGACGGGCTTCCTCCCGTTCCCATGTCCATTCTAAACGCGCGCGAAGCGTCGCCTGGCGCAGCGCTTCGTATTCCTCGGGATGCTGCTGCAAATGCCGCACCGCCTCCACGACGGCCTCCGGGCTGAGGTCATCCAGCAAACAGGCCACTGGGTGCTGCGCATTCAGCGCCCGATATTCCGGGAAATTCATCGTCAGCACGGGCACACCGGCCTGCACGTAGTCGAAAAACTTGTTGGCCAACGAGTAGTAATAGCTAAGGCCTTTTTTTTCCAACACATTCACGCCCAGCCAGGCGTTTGGGGTCAGCGCGCGCAACACCTCCGGCGTCAGGCGGCCCAGAAAACGGACGCGCGGGCCTAAATGCAGCTCCTGCGCCAAACGCCGCAGCGATGCTGACAAGTCGCCCTCGCCCGCCAGCCACAGCTCGCAGTCGTCTAAGCGCGTCAGGGCCTGCAACATCGCTTCGAGGCCGCGCCCTTCGTTGAGCGCGCCCTGGTAGAGCAGCACATAGGGAGGAACAGCGGGAGGCGCTTTGGGCAGCGGCGTGGCTTCGGGCACATTGCGCACGACCTCGAAGGGCAGTCCATATTTTCGAGTAAAGATGTCGGCCAAGGCTGGCCCTACGGTGTATGCCCTTCGGCAAAAAGGCAGGCAGAGACGAGCCACCGCTTCCCAGACCCACTTCACCACCGGCCGGTCGGTTACTTCGGGCGTCTCGGTAAAGTATTCATGCGCATCAAAAACTAACGCCTTTCGGCGCAAACGCGCCGCTGCGCAGGCCGCCAACAGCGTATCCAAGTCCACCGCTCCAATAGCATCCACAGACAGTCGCAACAGAAAAATAAACAGACGAACATTGTATTCCATATAAAAAAGCGGCCCCCGGCGAAACCAACACCGCAGGCGCCGCTGCTCGAAAGAACGCGCCGGCAACGGCGCCGACTCGGGCAACTGCCGCCCAATGAGCACAACGCTGTGGCCCGCCCGCGTCAACGCGCCGGCAATGCGCTGCATCCGCTGGTCGTAGGTCAGGTCGTTCGTTACCGTCAGCGCAATGCGAGCCATCTGTTCAAAAAAACTTCAATTCGGCATAGACGCGATGCACCGGCAGGCCCATCACGTTGGCATACGAGCCTTCGATGCGGCGTATCTTGCACAAACCCACCCATTCCTGCACGCCATAAGCGCCTGCCTTGTCAAAGGGCCGGTAATTGCGGATGTAAAAATCAATTTCCTCTTCTGTGAGCGGCTCAAAAAACACCTCTGAGCGGTCGGAAAACGACCGTTCGCGCTCGGCGGACAGCAAGCAGACACCTGTAATCACCGTATGCTGCGCGCCCGACAGCTGGCGCAGCATGTGCGCAGCCTCCTCGTAATCTTCAGGCTTGTTGTAAATGCAGCCCTCGCGGATGACCACCGAGTCGGCCGAAATCAAAATCTCCTCGCCGGTTATTAAATGCCGCCCGGCGTGTGCTTTGCGGCGAGCCAGGTGTTCGGCCACCTCCTCTACAGGCATGTTGTCGGGGAAACTCTCATCTACGTCCAGCCCTTGAACGCTAAAGGTAAAACCGGCCTCCTGCAACAACTGCCGACGGCGCGGGCTTTTGGACACCAAAATCAGAGGGCGGTTGGGAAACAGACCATTCGTGCGCATGACGGGCGCAAAGATGCGCCAGACGCCAGATGACCAGAATGCGTCAGCGGCTCATTTTATCAGCAACAGGGCCAGCAGTCCTGTCAGCATCAGCATTTTTATGCCAAAACTCACCTGCGAAAAATGCCGGCGCTCGGAGGCGCGATAGAGCAAACCCACCAGCATTGCCGAGGGCAGGCCCACGCCAATGACGCCAGCCGCCAGGGCCGTTACCGTTGCTCCGGTCTCGGCTTGCCAGCCCAGCAGCCCGCCTGCGAGCGCCGACAGCAACAGTCCTGTACCCACCGCCACCCGTTGTGCTGCCGCTATGCCCAGCCGCACAGGCAGCGTCTGGCAGCCGCCGGCTGCATCGCCCGCAGCGTCCTCTAAGTCTTTGACTTGTTCGCGCCACAGATTGGTCAGAAACGCAAACAGCGCGTACACCCCCAGCCAGGTCAGCGCCATTTGACCGGTGCTCGATGATGCGAGGCTCTCCTGGTGCGGGCGCTCGGCTATCCAGGGCAGCAGCGGCGTCAGCCCACACAGCAGCGCCACCGATGCGTTGCCGGCAAGAGGCGTGCATTTAAGCCGCCAGGCGTAGAGGGAGAGCAACAACGAGGCGCCCACAAAAACCGCTGCCAGTAGCCCGTTGCTCAGCAACAGGCTCAGCCCTATTCCAGAGAGCAGCGCCAGCAGCAGCAACATTCCATAAAGCCGCCTTGCCTGCTTCAGCGAAAGCCAGCGCCCTATCACCACGCGGTGCGGGCGGTTGAGGGCATCCAGCGTCCGGTCGTGGTAGTCGTTCAGGACGTAGCCAGCGGCAGCAGTCAGCACCGTAGCCAGCGATAAAACGATAAAAGGAAAGGCTTCCAGGGCGGGCTTTGCACCGCTCCGCTCTATGGCCGGGCGCAATACTGCCCAATAGGGCAACGCCAGCGCCAGCACCATAATCAAAAGATTGGGCAGGCGTACGAGGCGCGCCCAGGCTTGCAGCCTTTGCAGGGAAGCGCGCGGGTGGCGCGTCTTTGGCCGGTGTTTGGCCCATTCTGCCAGCACGGGTACCCGGCTTGTCCAGTAGTCTGGCGCCTGATCGGCGCGGCTCAGGGCGCCGAGGATGTCGGCGCGCAGCACTGCCGCTAAGATGCGCGCGTGCCCCTCGTTGTTCAGGTGCGCTCCGTCGCCGCTGTCGCATTCGGGCAGCAGGCCGTCGTCGGCATCCGCTAAGGCGTCCCAGACGTCTATGAACAGCGGGCCATAGCGCGCCTGCATGGCCTGGCGCAATTCGCGCTGGATGCGCCGCTGTTCGGGCAAAAAGTTGCGCGGTTGCGGGCCAAAGAACCAAACTGGAACACCTTGCTGCAGAGCATGCTTGAGCAAGAGATCGAAGTTGGCCAGCTGCTCGGAGGCGCCGTAGTTAGCGGCAGCGTCGTTGGAGGGCGTCTGCACCAGGATGGCGTTGGGCCTGAACGTCAGCGCTTTGCTGATGTTGCGCTCCGGGTCGGGCAGGGGGCGCGCCGGCGGCGGGCGGTGACCGGTGGGCATGAGGTGAAACGTCTGAAGGCCGCCCAGCGCTAAGTTGACCACCTCGCTCTCCGGATGCAGCGCCTTCAGATGCTCGCTGTAGCGATGCGCCCACGCCCGTTCGGGGGGCTCGGCACCCTGGCCAGCCGCCGTAGAAGAGCCGACAACGACAATGCGAAGCGCGTGGGTCATGCGGTGTTCCATTTAAAAAAGGCAGAAGAGGCGTCTTTTGCAGGAGCTGCCTTCAGGACGCCTCTTCTGGCCAGCGAATGACTATTCTCGAAACAGCGAAACGGGCGTTCGCTCTACCCTCTGGCGATACTCGCTCCAGGGATTGCCCAACACGTTTTCTACGCGCTTTTCGGTGTCCGATAGCGTTTTCTCGGCCTCGCGCACTGCGATTTGCGCGGCGGCATTGGGCGCTCCCGGCGAGGCGCTGAGGTAGCTGATGGCGCGGTTTAGCGCGCTGTTGACGCCGTCCGGATTGCGCTGAATGCCCTTGCCTTCTTTCTGGGCGAAGAACAGCTCCTTCAGCATGGCAATGCTGTCGCGCAGGGCCTTGCCGCGCTCGAGCACCTCTTTCTTGAGGCTATCGGGCGTGTTGGCTAACGCGCTCTCGACGGTCTGGATGGTCTTTTCGGCCTTTTTCAGGCGTTCGTACAGCTGTGTGGCCCGCTCGATGGTGGGGTAGAAGCGGCGCAGAGCCTCTGCTTTGGCGCGACGTTGCTCCACGGAAATGCTCAAGCGCGGGTCGTCCTGTACGGTTACGGTAGTGGAGTCGGTGTGGTCGCGCACCTGCACAACGACGCGATACGTTCCAGGAAGAACGGCAGGCCCGCCGCCGGGCTCTAAGCGGTCGGCATCGGGTTCGCGGTTGCTTGGAAAATCCACGCCGCGTGTGTCTAAGTTCCAAACGATGTAGTTGAAGCCCGTATCCACATCCGCCTTCCAGCGGCGCAGCGTGTCGCCCTGCATAGAAAGGACGAGGACAGTCGCTTTTTCCTTTTTGGGAGCGGCATTTTGGCCGCGTCCGCGCGGTCGGCTGGCAGGTTCGCGCGCAGGCTCAGCCTTTTCCGTTTTTTCCTCCTTTTTTTCTATTTTGGATAGAATTTCTGGGCTAATCCAGACTGGAATGCGCGCTGTGGTGCTTTTAGTGGGAGCCTCGTAGGTGGCGTCGGCTGAAAAGCGCGGACCCTCGTAGGAGCGCCAGGCGGCCAGATAGGCCGTTTGAGGCGGCAATGCGCGCAGCGGTCTATTGGCTTGCGAGGCGTTCGCTAAGTCGCGCAAGGGGGACAGGTTGTCTAAAATCCAGATGCCGCGCCCGAAAGTGCCCAGGATAAGGTCGCCGTCGCGCGGGTGTATTTTCATGTCTTGCACCGGCATGGCGGGCAGGCCGTTGGGCTTGTCGGGCGTAGGGCGGGGCCAGGCTGTCCAGGTTTTGCCGTAGTCGAGGCTGAAGTAGAGGCCCTGGTCGGTGCCGAGGAAGAGCAGTTGGGGCACTTCCGGGTCTTGCACGACCGACAGGCAAAAGGCGGCTACGTCTTTTTCATCGGCCAACCGCTTCCATTTGCGGCCGTAGTCAGTCGTGTGGTAGAGGTAAGGGCGCCAGTCGTTTTGGCGGTAGTTGTTGACGACGACGAAGGCCTCGCCGGCGTTGCGCGCGGAGACTTCAATGTGCGGTATCCAGGCGTTTTTCGGGCAATCGGGCAGGCGGTCGGTCAGGTTTTGCCACGTGCGGCCGCCGTCGCGCGTCAGTTGCAGATGCCCATCGTCGGTGCCCACCCAGATGACGCCTTTTTCCGCCGGGCTGGGGGCTATGGCCAGCAGGGTGCAGTGGTTTTCAGCGCCCGTAACGTCGGGTGTCAGCCCGCCCGATTGGCGCTGCTTTTGCTTGGTGGTGTCGTTGGTCGTCAGGTCGGGCGACAGGATTTCCCACGTCTGTCCGTAGTCGGGCGAATAGTGCAGAAATTGGCTGCCGTAGTAGATGCCGCCGTCGCGGAACGGGTCTTGGGCGATGGGTGCATTCCAGTTGAAGCGAAGTGGGATGCCTTCGGGGTGCAGCGGTCGGATGTACTGCGTGTGTCCGGTTTTGCGGTCAATGTAGTGCAGCTCTCCGCCCTGCGACATGGCGAAGAGGTAGCGGTTGTCGTCGCGCCGGGGTACGACATCGAAGCCATCGCCGAAGAACACCTCTTGCCAGTCGGAGTTTCGGATGCCGCCGCTGCGCCACACGGCCGACGGGCCGACCCAGGAGCCGTTGTCCTGTAGGCCGCCATAGACGTTGTAGGGCACGTCGTTGTCTATGTTGACGTGATAAAACTGACCCACTGGAATGTTCTCCGCGTAGCGCCAGGTACGGCCGCCATCGTAGGTGATGTTGAGGCCGCCGTCGTTGCCGTTGATGATGTAATCGGGGTTGTCGGGGTGTATCCAGAAGGCGTGGTGGTCTAAGTGAATTTTCCAGCCGATCCAGGTCTCGAAGGTTTTGCCGCCGTCTTCGCTGCGGTTCAGGTAGGTGTGCAGGCTGTAGAGGCGGTTTTCGTTTTTGGGGTCCACGTAGATTTCGGCGTAATAGAACGGCCTGCCGCCCACGTTTTCGGAGGTGGTTTTGCGCCAGGTGCGTCCGCCGTCGTCGCTGCGGTAGAGGGCGTTTTCTTCGGCTTCGACGAGGGCGTACACCACATTGGGTTTGCTGCGGGCGATGGCAATACCGATGCGGCCCAGTTCGCCTTTGGGCAGGCCGTCGCGGTCGGTGCGTTTTTCCCAGGTTTCGCCGCCGTCGTAGGAGACGTATAAGCCGGAGCCGGAGCCGCCCGATTTGAAGTGCCAGGGCCAGCGCTGGTACTCCCACATAGCGACGAAGAGTTTGTTCGGATTGCTCGGGTCGGCGACCAATTCGGCGCACCCCGTCAGGCCGTTGACAAACAGCACGCGCCGCCACGTGCGGCCGCCGTCGGTGCTCTTATAGACACCTCGCTCCTCCGTGGGGCCATACGGTGAACCAAGCACTCCGGCCCACACTACCTCTGGGTTGTCGCGGTGCAACAGCACACGGTGAATGGCGCGCGTTTTCTCCAAACCCATGTGCTGCCACGTGCGGCCGCCGTCTATGGATTTGAAAATGCCGACGCCAAAGTTCTGCGAATTGCGCGGGTTTCCCTCCCCTGTGCCCACCCAGATGAGGTCTGGGTTTTGAGGATGAATGGCAATAGCGCCCACGCTCTGAGTAGGGGCCGCATCAAAAATAGGCTCCCAGTTCGTGCCGCCGCTGCGGCTGCGCCAAACACCGCCCGAGGCCGCTCCAGCGTAAATAATGTGCGGGTTCACCGGGTCGCAAGCCAGCGCCGTAATGCGCCCCGACATCGCGCCCGGCCCAAGATTGCGCCACGAAAGCCCGCGCAAATGCTCCACCGTCTGAGCCCATAAACCATTGGCGATGAAGAGCATGGCTATAGCCAAACCCATTCGGCCAAAACAAATAGCAAGTCTAAGCATAAATTGGTCTGCGTTTACCTGTCATTTCTAACCAAATTGCGCCATCCCCCCTTTCACTTTTCATTTTTCGCTTTTAATTTTTCACTTCAAACCCGTATTCCACCACCTCAATCCGCGGCAGCCCGTTCGCGTGTGTGTTTTTGAAGACAATCGTGATGCGGATGGTCTCCGCTTTTTCCTTTTCGGTGCTGTCGAACGTTACGTCCAATCGGCCCTTTTGGCCCGGCTCGATGGCGCGGCGCGGGTATTCCACCTTTGTGCATTCGCAGGCGTCCACGAGGTCAATCTGGACATTTTCGCCGGAGGTATTGGTGAATTCAAAAAACATCGTCCGCTTTTCGCCGCGCTTGACGGCGCCCAGGTCAATGAATTTTTTATCCCAGGTAACAAATGCGGACGTCTGGGCGGCCGGGGCGGGCGGCGGCACTACGGGAGGCGTTTCTGCAACGGGCGGCGGAGAGGGTGGGGTAGGGGCTGAAGCGGGCCGTGCCTCTTTAGTTGAATGACAAGCCATGCCCCAGAGAATGGCTGAGAACAGAAGGACAAACAGGCGCTGCATAGTGGGATGGGTTAAACGGAATAGCATATTAAACGAGCGGGCAAAGGTAGGGTTTGCATGGGAACCACTTGCGATGGCCGGGCGAACTCGCGAGGCAAACGCGCTTATCTTCGCTGGCCTCGAGTCTTGCGCTCCCGTGCGTGTTCCATAAAAAAAACGGCGCCGCTCTGCAAGGAGGGCGCCGTCGGTTGGTCAGGCAATACAACGATCACAAATGAATGCGGTTCACTAAATTCTCGACAACGTAGCGCTTGCTGCCGGTGAGGAAGTCCTCTACGCGCGTTTCTAAGCGCTTGACTACCACGCTCACGACGATGCCCAGCACGATGGCTAAGATGGTGGTGAAGAAAGCTGTGCCGAGGCTATCAATGAGCGTCGAGATATCGGCGGTACTGATCGTGGCCTGCGGCACAGCGGCAGCAACCGTACCCATGGAGGGCGCGGCCTGAGCCGTGGGCTGCACCTTGCCCATGTTTAAAATGGCGGCGGCCATGCCCAGCACCGTACCCAGAAAGCCGAAAGCCGGGATGAGGGTCTGGCAGGTATTCACCACCCAGAACTCGCGCTCAAACGATTTGCGGTGCATGTCGCTCACCGTTTCCACCATGGCTAACGCTTCAGCGGGCGAATGGCTGGCGCGGAACTTGGTGGCCGCCTGCTTGATAAGGTCGGTTACGATGCTCTGGCCCAAGTGGCGCTCCACTTCGATGGTGTTCAGTTTGATCTGGTTGACGTCTTCGGGGTACAGCACGTACTGCTCCGTTTCGGGCAGCAGGCGGGCCGTGAAGGCGTACTGCTCGCGGCGCAGCCGGGTCGTCAGTGCATTGACGCCGAAGATGGCCGTGAAGAAGCAGAAGTAAATCGCTCCCTGGATGAGGCCTTCGGGCATTTTGCCGCCCAGCGCAAAGAAGAGCGTCTCGGCGAAGGAGCCCACCGGCGACATGTAGTAACCGGCAGCGACGATGGCGAGCACGATGGCCGTCAGGCCGAAGCTGTATGCGATGTGGCTATTTTTTTGAGCAAACATGGCGTTGGAATGCTTTTGAGTGAGCGAATGAAAGAGAAAGAAAAGCGGTGTTGAATGCGCCGCGCGCATCAGCGGCCCCATTTGCCGCTGCGTTTGGGTTCAGGTCGAGGTGAGTTAGTGGGAGTAGGCGTTGCAGGAGCCGGCGGCGCGGGTGCGGCATCGTCGGCAGGTTTAGCCGCTGCTGCGGGCGGCAGCGCCGACTGGTAGTTGAGCGCGTTGTTCAGAATGGTGAGCGTGCCGGCGAGCGTCCATTCGCTGCTGGAGGTGGCGAAGGCGCCGAAGTTGTGCGTGATGCTGCGGTAGCCGGGTTGCACGATCTTGCCGTACAGGGCGAAGGGTTGTTGCCCGGAGGCGTTGGTGCGTTTCTTGACGCGCACCCACACTTCGTAACGGCCGGGCTTGATGCGCGCCTGATAGAAGTAGTTCAGGCTCTTCTCGTATTGGAAGTCGTCGGTCTGGTACTTGCCGGCGCGTCCGGGTTTCCACACCTGATTGCCCTGTTTGAGCATGAACTCGACGCTTTGTTTGGCCACGCCTTCCTGTTGGAGCAGGAGGGTTACATCGCCTTTGGTCTGCTTCATCAAGTCCACGGCTACAGGGTCTTGCGGCGGTGCGGGCGGTAGTGGGTCTGCGGGCTCGGGTTTCGGCTCGGGCGCCGTCGTCTCGGGTTTGGGTTGCGGCTTTTCCGCAACAGCAGGTGTGGGTTTGGGCGCCGGCGTCGGGCGCTGTTCTGGCTGTGGGCGGCGCTGCGGCGTCGGCTTGTGGGGCTGTGTTTTTTCCTTCTCCTTTTTTTCAGTCGTTTGCTGAGCGATGGGTGGCGTTGGCGTGTGCGGCCCGGTACCCATCATGCGCGTGTTGAGGAAGTTGAGCACGATGAACACGCCCAGCGCGCCGGTCAGGATGTCTAAGGCGGAGAGGAACATCGGGTTAACGCTCTTGTGGTTGGCCATGGCGGTAAGCGTTTGAGGTGATCGAATGGGTGCGGCGTTGGGCCGGAGCATCTTCTAATCGGGCGTTGCAGCAGGCGCAGCGGCTGTGGTGCGCCGGGTTTGGCGCGGCGCAGTTCCAGCAGGCAATGACCTCTGCAGCTGGAGCAGCGCCGGGCGTTGCCGTCTGTGGTAGCTTGTAGTTGCAGTGGCGGCAGCGCGTGTAGTGGGCCTGGGCGGCATGGCCGCAATTCGGACAGCACATAGCACAAAGGGTGGTTTTGACGATAAGAGCCTGAAGGTGAAGGGAAAAGCCGCGCGCCTGCGCGAACGCCGGGAGGTGGCGATTAGAAGTAGTGCATGTAGGACAGGCCGACCTGCAGCGTGCGGTTCTTGATGCCGCTGATGTCAATGTTGCGAAGCCCGTGGGAATAGCGCACATCCAGGCCAATTTCGCCCTTGTCTAAGATGAGCACCAGCCCCGTGCCGAGGTTGACGCTGAAGTCGCCCTTGCGGTAGTCGTCGTTGCGGCCTTTGCCCATCTCGATGATGTATTCCTTGCGGTCGGTGAACGACGTCTGCTTGCCTTCGGAGTTCAGGTGCGATACAAACAGTTCCTCGCGGCCCGAGCCGTTGGCAATAGCAAAGGAGATGGCCGGGCCAAAAGCCACATAAGCGCCTACGTTGCCGCCGCCAAAGTTTTTCTCAAACATGAGCGGGATGTCAATGTAATGCAGCGTCTCCTGCTGGCGAATCTCGTTCACCCGGTAGTCGCGTGGGTAGCCAAAGTGGTGGCCGTCCCAGTACAGTCGGCTCTCGCTCTTGATGTTGGCTCCGCGCTGCACATAGACAACCTCGGGCTGGAAGGTGAAGCGGCTGCCCAAATTGAACTCGGCAAACAACGCGCCGCCCCCGCCCAGACGCAGGTAGCTGTCGTAGTTGTCGTTCAGGTCTTGCGAAAGCTTATAGGTGGAAAACGTCGCCATCGGGCGAAAGCCAATACCGCTCAATTGGGCAAAAGCGGCATTCATGGAAATCAGAACAAAAGCGGCCAGAAGCAATACGCGGTTTTTCATGACAAAATCTGCTTTTTGATTTGCGATGAAGAATGTGTTTGCTGCTTAATGCCGGCCCGCTTTTGAGAGTAACCACCCGGGCGCTTTTTTTAAGAAAACGCTAACAGCGCCCAGGGCAAAGGCTGTTTCATTTCATCTGAATATCAAGGGTTTAGCCAAATGCGTGTGAAGGCGTGTAAAGCGTCAGCGCGGGCGATGCTTTCGCCTGTTCGGAGGGTAAGAGGTCGGTTTTATTGGGTTTGGGCTTTGCACTGTGGGGGTTACCCGATGCGCACCCACTTGTGGTTTTTCACGTTGCGGGCGTTGGCGTCGAAGCCCAGCCCCAGCAGGATCAGCGGTTTTCCGGCGTGCAGGTAAGGTTCGGCGTATCCCTGCCGTTGGATTTGCCGCAGGGCGCTTTGGGCCGAGCCGAGTTTGAATTCCATGACCCAGATGCTGCCAGGCAAGCGCACCACAGCGTCGGAGCGTCCTTTGGCGGAGGCCACCTCTGCCTGCACGTCGAGCCCTAAGGCGCGCAGGAGCAGGAAGGTGAGGGCCTGGAAGAAGCCTTCCCAGGTTTGAGGCGGGCGGCTGTTGGGCGGAGCCGCGTCGAAGGGTATGGCGGCGAAGAAGGTTTTCAGATGGGCCACAAAGGCGTCAGGGTCGAGGTGGTCGAGGGCCTTTCGTAGGGCGTACAGCTGGTGGCTGACGGAGGTGGGTGGTTGTGCAGCAAAATGGCTCAGCAGGTGTTGCTCGAACGAGTAGCGCACTTCGGCATTCGGGTAACCGAGGGTGAGCCAGGCGTCCATGCCGCTGCCTTCAGCTTTCTGGATAGTGAGGTACCCGGTCTGGAACATGGCAGCGATGACGTCGAGGTTCTCGAAGTCGAAGCGGTTAAAGATGCCCTTGTTGACGACTGTGCCTTCGATGGCTTCAGGCGGTCGTTGCCGTCGCACGTACTCGACTAAGAAAGTGGGCGTGCCGGTTTCAAACCAATAATTGTTGAAGGCGCCGCTTTGCAGGAAGCTCAGCAGCGAGAAGGGGTTATAAACGTAATTTTTGCCGTCCCAGGAATAGCCGTTGTAATGGAGTCGGATTTTTTCCCACAAGGCATTTTCGTCGAGTTGGTGCTGCTGAGCGATTTGCTGAATGCGTTGGGCAAAATAGGTGTGCACTTCTTCGGCGGTAAAGCCGAGCATGGTAGCATAGGCGTCTTCCATGGAGATATCTTGCAGGTGGTTGAGGTCGGAGAAGATGGAGACTTTGCTGAATTTGGAGACGCCGGTGATAAAGAGGAGGTGGATGTGGATTTCGGCGCCCTTGAGCACCGAGAAGAGAGATTTGAGGATGTCCCGGTTGGCGACGGCTTGAGGCACATCGTTGAGGTAGTCAATAATGGGTTTGTCGTATTCGTCAATAAGGAGGACGATGGGGCGCTCGGCAGCCATTTGAGTAATGATTTCGAGGAAATGCGTGTCGTACGCTCCCATATTACTCAATTTCAGCTGGCGTTCTCGGGCGATGTCTTGCATGGCCTTGCGCAAGGCGTTTTCCAATCCCAGCGTTCTATGACTAATGTCGTTGAAGGATATGTGCAATACCGGTCGCTGTTCAATTTCCGCTAAGTAGGGTTCGATCCACAGGTCTTTGAAGAGGCTGCGGTCGCCGCTGAACAGGCTTTTGAGCGTAGAGAGAAAGAGCGATTTGCCAAAGCGCCGCGGGCGGCTGAGGAAGTACTGCGAGGTGCGCGCAGCCAGCTGATAGACCCACCGGGTTTTGTCCACGTAAACGAAGCCGTTTCGACGAATGACCTCAAACTCCTGTTTGCCAATTGGGTAGTGCTGCATAAGGCGCGAATTTAAAGCAAACATCCATAAAAATCTGCGAACGCAGAAACTGGCTTTGCGCGGTCAAGCCGCCCTGCGCCGCCGCAAGGAAAAAGGAGGCCTATACCTGGGCATGGAGCATCAGGCCCCCCGCACTCGCGTAACAGCTGGGCTTTGCCCGGAACACGGCCAGGGCTGCACGTCCGCTGACTGCAAGCGCGTTACTTTTGTGCGCATTTTTTAATCTGCACAGGTTACCCTCATCACGCGAACAGCATCAACATGGCAAACACCGATTGGAGCGATGAAGCCTTAGTATCGGGCATTCGAGCAGGCGGAGCGGCGCGCGAAGAAGCGCTCAAACGCCTGTACCTGATGCCGGGCTTGCGCGAAACGGTCATCCGACACGTAATGGCAAACGGCGGCTCTCGACAGGACGCCCAGGACATCTTCCAGGAAGCGTTAGTGATCCTCGACCGCAACATCCGCGAGGGGCGCTATGAGGCGCGCAGCGCGCTGACCACCTACTTCGTGGCCATCGCAAAATGGCGCTGGGTAACGGTGCGACGCCAACACGGCCGCTACACCGACCTCTCACCCGCCCACTACGACGCCGAAGTAGAAAGCCCAGAGGCCGAAGCCATCCGAACCGAATACCGCGAATTGTTTCAAGAAGCTTTAGGACAAATCGGCGAACGCTGCCGCGAACTCCTGCGCCTGTATCAGCTGGACCATTCCATGGAAGAAATCGCTCAAATCATGCACTATAACAGCGCCGATGTGGCCAAAAAAGAAGCCTACCGCTGCCGCACGCGCTTTCGCGAATTGCTGCAAAACAACCCGG
Organism: Saprospiraceae bacterium; assembly: GCA_025056735.1. Lineage (GTDB taxonomy): Bacteria > Bacteroidota > Bacteroidia > Chitinophagales > Saprospiraceae > M3007. The sequence continues at coordinate 14,439 of JANWVR010000062.1, read as the reverse complement.
CTTTTGCTGTCCTGTTGGAAAACCGCCGCTTGTAATACCCTGATCTCCACACCGTTAAAACCTTCTCGCCGTGCTTCGCTTCGAACAAATAGAACGATACCTCACCGGCAAAATGCCGCCCGACGAGCGCCGCGCCTTCGAGGCTGAAATGGCTCAGGATGCTGAATTAGACGCCTTAGTGCGCCAGCATCGCGTCGAGCGCATTGGCCTGGAGCTGCTCGTCGAGCAAGACCTGCGCGCTAAAATGCGCGCCTGGGACCGTGAGACAGAACTCCTTCAGCAACTGCAACCCAAGCGCGCTCGCATCCGCCCCCTCACCTGGGCGCTGCGCGCCGCCGCTGTCGTAGCCGCCCTCGCCGTCGGGTACTGGCTGCTGCGCGACCGCCTGACCGAAGCGCCTGCGCCACCCGACATCGTGCAAACACAGCCCAAACCCAAAAAGCAACCGCCTGCCTGGCGAAAGCCCGCTAGACAACCCGGCGCTGCTCCCGAGCGCGACCTGGCCCAAAACGAACTGCCACCCGCACCCATTGAAGAAATGCAGCCCGATGGTCCCGCTATAGACTACGCCGCCATCGCCGACGACTTCTTCGCCGAACGCGACTTCCTGCCCCCGCGCGGCGCTAAAGGCGGCTCCAAAACCTACTTAGAAGGCCTTAAAAACCTGCAAGAGGGTCGCTATCAGGACGTTACCAACGCTCTCAAACCCGAACTGACGCCCGCGCCTACCACCGACGACGTGCAACAACAGGAACTCTTAGCCGTAGCCTACTATAAAAACGGCCAATACGCCGACGCCGAAATGGCCTTCCGGCGCATAGCCGTCAGCCGCATGCAGCCCTATGCCCAGCGCGCCGAATGGGGCGTTGTGCTGGCCATCCTCAAGCAAATGCCCCAGCGCCAGAGCGCCTTAGACTCCGCCCTCGACGTCATCCTGCGCCAGCCCGAGCACCTCTTTTATGCTAAAGCTCAGCAATTGCGGGAGCGCCTGTGAGCATCAGCGCGCGCTCAGTACCATCCGGCCGAAAGGGCGGCTAAATGCCGCCGTTCAGAACCTCTCTTCATGAGCGCGAGCAGCCTTTCGTTTGCCACCGCCATTCTCCATTTTTCGCTTGCCACTGTTCATTCTCCGGCGCTTCCTATCTGCACCACCAGCCCTTTGAGGTAGGCGCCCTCCGGGTGATAGACGTTCGTCGGATGGTCGGCCCCCTGCGAGAGGCGATAGAGTACGCGCGCCGGTCGGCCCACTTCAATGGCCGCAGCCGCCACCGTGTGCTCAAACAGCTCCCGGCTAACCACCTGCGAGCAGGAAAAGGTGAAAAGCAACCCGCCAGGCGCTACACGCTGAATGGCTGCGGCATTCAGCCGCTTGTAGCCCTGCACCGCGTTGTGGCGCTTGTCCAAGCTCTTGGCAAAGGCAGGCGGGTCCACGACGACAATGTCATACTCCTGGTTGGTTTTTTTCAAAAAAGCCAGCGCGTCCTCGGTGAAAGCGCAGTGCTGCCCGGCAAAAGGCTGATTGAGGGCGATGTTTTCTTCAAGCAGAGCGATGGCTTTGGCCGAAATATCCACCGAATGGACGAGGGCAGCCCCGGCGCGCAGGGCGTAGCAGGAAAAGCCGCCCGTGTAGGCAAAGGCATTGAGCACCCGTTTGCCGGCGCACAGGCGGCCCAGCAGCTGGCGGTTGTCGCGCTGGTCTAAGAAGAAGCCCGTTTTCTGGCCGCTTTCCCAGTCCACGCGAAACCGCACATCGTTTTCGCAGACGATAGCACTGCCGGAAGCGCTGCCGGCGAGGTAGCCGTTTTGGATGTGCTGGGCGTAGTTTTCGGGCAGAGTTTCGCGGCTTTTATCAAAAATGGCCGTCAGGGGCGGCTCTACCACGCGCTGGAGCGCCTGGGCAATGAGGTGGCGCTGGCGGTGCATGCCAATGCTGTGGCATTGCACTACGGCGACCTGGCCGTAGAGGTCTATGACTAAGCCCGACAGGTCGTCGCCTTCGCCGTGTACGAGGCGATAGGCGCCCTGTTGGGTCAGGCCCAGTTGCTGGCGCAATGCAAAGGCCTGCTGCAGCTTGTGCTCCCAAAAGGCTGGAGCGTTCAGGTCGGCGGCTTCAAACGTCAGCAGGCGCACCGCGATGTTGCCGCGATGGAAATGGCCCACGCCCAGCAGCCGTCCGCGGTGATCGTACACTTCCGCCACCTCGCCATCGGCGTCAGCAGAGGGCAGCTCCTGAAGCGCGCCGGAGAAGATCCAGGGATGGAAACGGCGCACAGAGGCCTCCTTGCCCGGTTTCAAATACAACTTCATCAGCCGCAAAGGTCGGGTGCAGCCGCGAGGGCGCAAGGCCGTATTTTGCCTGCGGTTTTTTCGCTATTGGCGGACAAACCCTGCAACTTAGGCCGAAAAGGGTAAGCCTTTTGGCGCGATTTTCGCCGTAGTCAAGCGTTTACACCGCATAATCCCGCTTTTTTCTCTTCATCACAACAAAAATCGTTCTCTATGAACCGATGGATACCCGCCTGTATCGGGATCGCTCTTTTTAGCGCCTTTTCTTTTTCTATTGTCCATGCGCGCCCTTGCGAAGCTAAATGTTTCGGTGCTGGACGGATTGCGCCGGACACGACAGGGCCGACCCTGATTTGCCCCTCCGACACGACGCTTCGTCTGGCCAAAGGCGCCTGCGGCGTCGTGTATGTGTACGAAGTGCTGGCCTTAGACGGGCCGGACACGCTGCCAGTAACGCAGCTGAGCGGACTGCCCTCGGGCGACACTTTTCCGCATGGGCTGACGCAAAACATCTTCACAGCCACCGACGACGACGGCAATACCGTTAGCTGCGCCTTCACGGTGGAGGTGAAGCCGGACTCGCAGCCCATAGAATGCCCTCCGAGAATAGTCGCCTATCTGGGGCCACAGTGCACCGCCGCGCCGCGCGCCGAAGACCTCCTGGACAAGGGCTATTACACCTGCCCCGATAAATTGGGTACCCGGATTCCGGGCCCGCCGGCCCAGCGCGTTCCTGCGGTATTCAACTTCAACGATCTGGCGCAGAAGTTCCAACTCATTGTGCGCGACAGCCTCATCGGCAGCGAATGCCTCATCGAAGTAAGCGACGTGCGCGATACGCTGCCGCCGGCCCTAACGTGTCCTACGCTGAAAATCCCGTGCGTTGTGCCGCTCGAGCACCTGACGCCGACCTTCCTGCGCGACTCGTTGGGCATTGCCGCCGGCTTTCCGAGCATCTCAGAGAACTGCCCGGGCAGCGTGAGCACCCTTTTCACCGACATTCGCAACAGCTATCCTTGCGACTCAGTGGATATGCTCGAAGTCATTCGCCGATTCTGGACAGTGGGCGATGCGCGCGGCAACTTCAGCACTTGCGTGCAAGTCATTGAGCGCGTGCGGCCTCTGCAAGAGGTGAAGCTGCCTCAGGACACCACCGTCGCCTGCTCGGCATCGGCGCATCCTAATGCGCTGGGCTGGCCCTTCTTCCAGGTGGGCAAGCGGCGCTACGCGCTCGGGCCCAGTGCTGTATGCGGTTTGGAGGCGGCGTATTCCGACACAGAGCAGCCGCTGTGTGGCGGTGCGCGCCTGCTGACGCGCCTGTGGACGGTGCGCAACACCTGCCAGGCCAACGACCCCAACGCCCAGCCTTTCGTAGGCGAGCAAGTCATTGAATTGGCCGACAGCGTGGGGCCAACGGTGCACTGCCCGTCCATCGTGGGCGCAACGCTGCTGGAAGACGGCTGCTCCGGCACAGTGGACCTGCCCGATTTTGTCATCACCGACGCCTGTTCGCCCATCGTGCGGGCCGTGCTCCACTGGGATGCCGCCGACTCGCTCGAAGCCGAACTGACCGATTTCGCCGGCGCCGATACCTTGCGCTTCGACACGCTGGCTGTCTTTGGCCAATTGGCCGACCTGAACACCGGGCCGCTGCCCATGACGCTGACCCTCTACGACGCATGCGACAACGTCGGCGTGTGCGAGTTTACCCTGGACGTGCGCGACCGGCAAAAGCCCATCGCGCGGTGCGATACGTTGATTACCATCTTCTTAGACGACAAAGGCAATGGCTCGGCCCCTGCTGACCTCTTCGATAACGGCTCTACCGACGACTGCCGGGCCGTGCGCTTCAAGGTGCGGCGGACAGCACCCTCCGAGTGCGACAGCCTGCCCCGCTGGAACGACTTCGTGCGCTTCTGTTGTGCCGATATAGAGGCCGACGTTGTCGTTACCCTGAGGGTCTATGACGCTATCGTCCTGAGCGGCTCCGTCCCCGACAGCGTTGGCGGCGGACACTACTCCGAATGCCACACGCGCGTCGAGGTGCTGAACAACAACCTGCCCCGATGCCAGGCGCCGGCAGACGTTACCATCGCCTGCACTGACTTCGACCCAACCTTGAAGGACTATGGGGATGCCACCCTCTCCTGCGGCGTGGACTCCGTCGCCATCACCCTGGACTCTACCCAGTTCAGCTGGACGTGTGGCAGCGGCACGCTGCTCCGCGTCTTTCAGGTGTTCGATAAAAACGGCGCCAGCGGACAATGCACCCAACAGATCACGGGCTTAGCCGACTTCAACTATTACATCAAATTTCCCGACGACGTCATCACTGCGGACTGCCACCCCAGTACCATGATGACCCTGCCCATCATCCACAGCCTTGGGTGCGAGGACGTCGCTTTTGAATTCTCTGACGAACGGGTGAATGTCCCAGAAGCGTGTTATCTCCTCCTGCGCCGCTGGAAAATCTACAACCGCTGCAACTACAACCCCGATCAGCCGCTGATTGTGGTGCCCAACCCGCGGCCCAACCCTATACCGTTGCATCAAAACAACTGGCCAGGCCCCTTGGTATCGTCACCCAATGCTCCGCCCAACCTCGCCCCTACGGTAGTGGCGGTAACGCCGGGACACATCCCTACGAATTTCAGCACGTTCTGGAACCCGTACGGCAATGGCTACACCTACGAGCAGTACATCTGGGTACAGGATACCGAAGAACCCGTCATTTCTTGCGCTTCCGATACCTTGAAGTTCACCAATGTAACGTTAGACAACAAGGACTTTTGGTTTTTTCAAAACTTAGACCTGTGCGAGGCCGATGCCACGGTGTCCGTACAGACTTTCGACGGTTGCGAACGCTCTGATGTGCTCGTCAGCTACCGGCTCTTTTTAGACTTAGACGGCAATGGACAGGTGGAGTCTGTGTTTCCCTCTCCGACGCAGACGCCCGCGGGTTCTATTCGATACAACAACATCAACAACCCCAATTACACCGGAGGGACGCAGGTCGAATTCGACCGGCGAAACGTGCCGGCTCAGAAAAAGTACCAGTTCGATATAGCGCGTTTCCAAAACGGCGATACGCTTCAGGTGCAGTTGGTCTGGCGCGAAAGCGGCAATCCGGCTTTTGTTACACCCAAGCTGCCGCGCGGCATCCACCGCATCGAGTGGACGGTGCGCGACCGATGCGGCAACACCGCCATCTGTACGCAGATCATCCAGGTGGGCGCTCAGCCCTATTCGTGCGCGCCTTCAGACGAAACCATCTCTGGCGACATCCGCACCGAGCAAAACGAGAAGGCGCCCGGTATCATCGTCGAACTCAAGGGTGCCTCGCCTTTGCAAGGCCCTATCATCGCCTACGAAGTAACCAACCAAAAGGGCGAATTCTCTTTTACGGTGCCCTTTGCCTCTACGTTTGTGGTGCAGCCGAGCTACGACGAAGACCCCGTCAAAGGCGTAACCACGCTGGACCTGCTGACCATCAATCGGCACATTTTGAACTTAGACCTGCTGCCGACGCCTTACCGCATCATCGCCGCCGACGCCAACAGCTCGCGGACGGTAACCACCTTCGACATCCTGGAGCTGCGCAAACTCATCCTCGGCATTTACACCGAACTGCCGGCCTCGCCCTCCTGGCGCTTTGTGCCGACGTTTCATGTTTTCCCGGACCCCAGCAACCCATTCCTGTCGCCGCTCCCAGAAAAAATCAGCTCCTCGGACTCTATCCCTTTCAGTTTTATTATCATAAAAGTCGGCGATGCCAATGCCAGCGTCAAGTTTAGCTTGCACGACAACGCCTCCGAAGAGCGTCAGCCGCTGTACTTAGATGTGGAGGACTGCCGCCTGAATGCGGGTGAAGAGACGACGCTCACCCTGCGCGCCTGCGAAGCGGTGGCGGGCGTCCAGGGCACGTTGGAATGCTTGGGACTGGAGGTGCTCGACGTTTTGCCGGAGGCAGGCTTCACCTCCGAACACTACGCCCTGCACCATGGCGGTCGGCGCCTGACCTTCAGCTGGGATGCACAGGGCGTGCCGGTGTTGCGCCTGCGCGTGCGGGCGCTGCGCCCGGGCCGCCTGAGCGAATGCCTGACGCTGTCGGACGCCATTACACCGACCGAGGCGTACAGCCTCGACCAGCGCCAGACGCTGCGCCCACAACTGCGCTTTTCAAGCCAGCTGCCTGCCAGGGGGGATGCTGCGCCGAAGCTAAGCAGCCAGCCCAATCCCTTCGGCGAAGAGACTTGGGTGCATGTTCAGCTGCCCCAAGAGGGCCGCGCCGTGCTGCGCGTGCACGACGTCGCAGGCCGCTTACTCTGGGAAAAGACGGGCGATTTTGGCGCCGGCATTCAGGCCATTCGCCTGACAGGCAAGGAGTTGGCAAACACTTCGGGCGTCCTGTATTTCTCGGCAGAGACCGCCAACGGCCGCGCCGTGCACCGCTTAGTACGGCTTTGAAGAGAACCCGCCAACGCCAGCCAGCGAGGATGAGAACAGTCCGACACAAGCCAGCAGCCTTTGCGACGCTGACGAGCCTTCCATTCCAGCCATGCGTAACCTCCGTGAGCAGCCTGCTGGCGGTGCGAAAAAAATATAGTCTTTTTTACGGCATTTTGGCATGAGCGCTATTGCTTATTTGGCGTTTAATACGGTAGATTTGTAGCACGAATAAAAACGAATTCAACTGCTCGTCCATGCGCCTGTTTTGCCTCATTCTCGCCTTTTGGGTAGCGGCTCCAAGCACCTTTATATTTGGGCAATCGTTTGCCCTTTTCTTTCAGACGCCCGACCAGCTGGCCGTATGCGCTTCTGACACCTTTTTTATTTCAGTGCGCAATCAGACCGGCGCTCCTGTCTCGGGCGCTTCGCTGACGGTTGTGCTACCAGCGGGCGTGCAGTACGTGCCGGGCAGCGTTGTGGGGGCCTCAGAGTTCAACCTGAGCAACTTAGAGCGGCCTGTGTTTCGCCTCCCTGACCTGGGCACAGGCGCTCTAACGGCCCTGCGGTTTTCCGTATACGCCGACTGTGCGTTGGCCAATGCCATCAACGCCGGGCAGCTGTTCAGCGCAGGGCTGGAGGTAAAAAGCGGCGCCTTCAGCGAGTCGGTAACGACCACGAAGTTTCAGATACAGACCAGCCTGCTCGTCGTCGTGCAGGTGGACAACGCCGTGCTGTCGGGCGAATACGGCGATGTACTGGAGCGCACCATCCACGTGCGCAATACGCGGTTGGCGCCCGTGCGGCATTTGTTCTTCCGCGACACCTCGCAGGGCGGCTTTACGGTACAGGCGCTGGGCGCAGCGTCGGAGCAGACCAAGGACAAGAATTACAACGCCTATTTCTCAGGCGCATTTTTCAGCCAGTTTGGCAACGGCGACACCCTGCTCGACTTTGGCGAGACGGTGCGCATCGTAGAGCGATTGAGGATTGATACCTGTGCTACCACGAGGTCGCGCTCGTATCTGTCGGTGGCCTGGAGTTGCGCATCCACGCAGGCGCCGTGTCAGGGCGACAGCGCGGTAGCCGATGTGTTTATTCAGCTGACGTCCAAAACTGTAGACGTGGACGTGGTGCCGCGTTATCCGCTGCCATGGGATGGCTGTGCGAAAGAGGCCTCAGAGGGCGCCTTTGGTTTCGTCAACACAGGGCAGTTAGAAGCCCAGGATGTGCTCATCCAGGTGAGCATCTCCTCGGCAGGTGCGTCGGCGGGTTTCGACCCTTATTCTTTCCGTATTGTCAAGGCCGGGCAGACGACGCCGTTGGCCCTCAATCAGTTTGATACCCTTCAACTTGAGTCCTGTGAGCGGCAGGTGGCCAGAACCCTCTCGTTCGTCCTGCCCAGTATACCCGTAGGAGACACCCTGTGGGTGTACTACGATTTCTATTATTGCGTAGGAGACCGCTGCCAGATGCCAGCGCCTCGCATGACGGTGCTGCAATTTTACCCTAGACCCTGCCAAAATGCTGCGGTAGAGATCAATACGGTGCAAATCAATCCGCAAGATATCCTGCTGGGGAGCATACACTACACCATTGGCCGGTGCCTTCAGGAGGGAGAGGAATATACGCTGCGCATACTGATGAACAGCAACCGGCTGCAGTATGAGTCCGGCTACGTGTGGATCCAGATAGACCTGCCCTGGGGCCTCTTCTGGTCGTCTTTCAACGACGTGCCTTTGCTGAACGGCGTGCCGCCCGTTGTATTTACCATAGACACGCTCCTGCCGTATCAACGGGTGCGCATGGCCTTTCCGCTCCCCATTGACGATTCCCTGCGACTGGAATTCAAGGTGATAAGCACGTGTATCCCCGATGCTTACTACGCGGGCATGGGAGGCTCTGGGTTGATTTTTTCAGGTATGAGCATAGCTACGGATTTGCCCTTGCCAGGCGACTTCTGTGGAGAATGCGGATATGTAGGAAGGGTACGCATGTCGCTCACGCGCGACCTGCTAAGCGACCCGCTTTGCGGCGTTGGCGTGTGCGACCATTTCCGCCTGCGGACCAGCTGCCAGTGGCCCGACTGCGTACGGAACTCACGTGATTGCCTCGAATGCGCGAAGCGCAGGTTCAGGCACCACCTGCGCATTGAGCGCACGAACGTGGGCCTTCTCGACGCCAACAACGACCGAATTGCCGATAACAACGAGCCTGCCGATAGAAATCAAATCCGCCTCGACCGTTTTATGGCCGGCGATACGATGCTGGTGGTCTCCTCTACCAAAATGCTGGAGGGCGATCCGATGGGTGCTCTTAAGCATCAACTCTTCTTTGAGGTAGCGCGCAGCGGTTTTGCATACGACAACGCCTTCGACACCATTCCTTTAGGCGGCCTCCCTCCCAACACAGCGCAGAATAACTTTGCTTCAGCCGACTCGCTCCGCCTGCTCAAAGTGTGGCTTCGCGTCTGGGATAGTAAGACCGAACAGTCCTACCTCTGCTCCACCCAACTATCTAATCTCATCCTGGATCGAGTTTACGTAAGACTTCAGGCGGTCAACATCAAACCGCCGGTCGTTCAGGACGAGCTGGTCTCCCAGAGCCGCATCATCACCATGCCCTTCTCAGCATTAGCGTCCCAGGGATGCCTCCCTGAAGACTATCAACTGAAAGCCGGAGACTCGCTCGCTCTGTACACGCTGTGGAAGTACGATTTCAATTACACCAAAACAAAACTCAGGCGTCCGCCCTTGGTGAATATCGAGGCAGGGATGCGGGTAATGGCCACACCGGTCCCGCTGCCGTACTACTATCGCGGCGGCGATACGCTTATGCTGCAATACACCGGCGTGAGCGACACCTTCCGAGCAGGGGTCTGGAACATCCGCCCCTGTGAGACCGCACTCCAGTCGTCGCCGCTTTCTTATGTGGTGCAGTTGGCGCGATCTAATTTCTTCCCTTATGAAATAAGACCGCTCTCGAAGGTCTCGGACTACTGGTTAAGGTTACCGCCCAGTATTGATCCGCAATCAGCCCAGGTCGAATGGCTCCGCCTACAGGAAAGCCATCCGCTGGTTTCAGCACTGCCGCTACCCCTTCAAGTGGTTGCTGACAGGAAGATGACCTTAGATTTCTCCGGGTTGTACGCGCAGCCGTTGGACGAAGGCTATCAGTTCACCACACAGGTCAGGTTCCCTCCAAACTGTCGAATGGAATATCCACAAATGGCTACTCAGTCCTTCGCCATAAATTACATGGGCTGTATCAACAAAGGGCGCACGTGGCAGGACTCCGTGGCGGGCGCCATCACCTTCTTCACCAGCGTACCCCGCGACTCCCTGCGCACTGCTGAGCCATCCTATGGCTTCACCACCGACGCGGTTACCTTCGACCTGACGCTGCGCAACCTGACGCCGTTCCCAATACCTGCCTATCATATTCGATTGGTAACGCCGCCGGACGGAGGGCTTGCTAACGCGACGCTGACCGTGCTCGAAACCGGCCAGACGTTCTCCGTCGTTAACGGGATGTTCCAGCTGGGCACGGTGCCGCCCTCAGTTACCTGGACGCTCCGCCTGCGCGCCCGCAACCTCACCTGCGATCCGCAGCTGCTCCGGGTCATTTTCGGCTGGGGCTGTACGCCCGAGCCGCCCTTCACCTGCGACGAAGACACCCTCGCCATCCGCCTCGTGCCGCGCAAACCCGAAGTCGAGCTGGAACTGGCCCGGCTGCCCAAAAATGTCCCCCTGTGCGACACGTCGGATTACTTCGAGCTGGAACTCTTCAATGCCGACCTGGGCCACGCTTACAAGCCGGTAGCGGCCATCCAGCTGCCGCCGGGCTTTCAGCTGTTACCGGGTTCGTGCCAAATGGCCTATCCGGCGGGCAGCGCTTGGGTGAACATCCCCGACCCGACGCCGACGAGTACTGGCGTATTGGAGTGGGACATCGCCGCTCTACTGGGCGCGGCCCTACCCGATGGGCTGCCTGGCGTAAACACGGCGCCTCAAAACGCCCTGCGCATCCGCTTCCGGGTGGTTACGGCATGCGGCGTGGTGTCCAACAGTCAGATCATCCTGGGCGCTCAGGCGGAGTGGTACTGCGGTCGGCCTAGCAACATCTTGCGCAAAGCCAGCGACCCCATCGCCGTCGAGGGCACGATTCCCTCTTACACTACCCAGATGCTTTTGACGGATGCAACGGCAGGTCCGTTGTCGTGCCGCTCCGAGCGGGTGCTGGAGTTCAACGTGTTGCTGGGCGGCTCGCCGCTGGCGGGCGATAGCCTGTACCTCGCTTTACCGCCGGGCTATACGTACGTTTCGGGTTCATATGTGCCCGGCGCGAATGCGCCTGCAGGGCCGCCGCAGCAGGTGGGGCAGACGCTGCGCCTGCCGCTGCCAGCAGGACTGGCCGGCGGTGCTGTCCTGAACTTCCGCTTGCGCCTGCGCACGGGCGACCAGCCCGACTGCAGCGGCGCAGTGCTCCGCGCCGAAACGCGCCAGCGCGCCGTGGCGTTCTGCCCAACCCTCAACAACAACTGCGTGATCTACACCGTTACGGGCCAGGCAACGCTGGCGCTGCCTCCTTACAGCGCCGACCTGGCGCTCCTGAACGCATCGGGTAGGGTAGTGGGCGGCGCCGGCGAATACCGCGCCGAGGTGCGCAACGACGGCCCAACGCCCGCGGCGCTCTCCTCGCTGTGGCTCGTCTGGGACCGCAACGGCGACGGCGCCTACACGCCCGGCGCCGACTCAGTACTGGCCAAAGACAACGCCAACCTCCCACTGGCGGCCGGGCAGAGCGCTGTTCGCGCCTTCAGCGGCCCTGCCGCGCCGGACTTCTGCCGCCTGCTCATCGTGTTGCCTGGCGCCGAAAACTGCGCCTGCGCCGACACTGCTCTGCGCCTCCGCGTGGACTCCGTTCTGTGGAAGCAACAAACCACATGTGTGGGCCAGGGCGTTGCGGTCGGCCTGCCCGATAGCCTACCCGACCGTGCCTACGCCTGGACGAGCGGCCCGACGCCGCCCTGCACCGCGTGTCCGTCGTTCGTCTTTGCGCCTCCTGCCGCAGGCGTCTTTCCGTTTACCCTGCAGGAAACCAGCGCCGCCGGATGCACCATAACTCACCGCTTCGAGGTGCGCGCTCTCTTTGGGCCGCAATTGGCCCCATACCTCAATCCGATCTGCGCAGGCGGCACTGTTACGCTCCAGCTCATCGGCGCCGTCAGCGCCCAGTGGCAAGGGCCGGGTATCACCCAGCCCAACGCGCTCGTCCAGACGATAAAGCCTGCGGCCACCCACACCTATTATATTAGAGCCCTCAGCGCCGAAGGCTGCGAACTGCGCGACTCGGCCCGCATCGTCGTGCTCCCGCCCGACACCACCGACTTGGGGCGCATCCGCACCTGCAAGGGCGCGCCCGTACCCGTGTTCAATATCCTGACCGACGAGCCTGGGGTGTACACGCGCCTGCTCAAAAACTTCGCCGGCTGCGACAGCCTGCTCCTGCTCCGCGTCGAGCGCGTGCCCGACACGGAGGAGCGCCTCTTCCGCTGCCCGTCCGACACCGTATGGGTCTTTGGCCAACCCGTGCTCCAGAGCGGGCAGTTCTGCCGAAAGTTTCCCTCTACTGCCGGCTGCGACAGCACCCACTGCATTCAGGTGCAAACCCTGAACGCACCTGTGTTGTCCAAAACCGAAGACACCCTCTTCTTCGCCGTCGGCCAGACGCTGACGCTCTACGCGCCTGCCGGATATGCCAACTACTATTGGACGCCCACCACTGGCCTCTCCTGCACCAATTGCCCCGCGCCCACCGTAACGCCCACCGACACGGCAACGTATTCGGTGATCGTCTTCAACAGCGAAGGCTGCTCTGATACGCTCACCTACCGGCTTTTCCCGCAGCCACCCTGCGATCCGGCGCGCATCCGCATGCCCAACGCCTTCACCCCCGACGGCGACGGCCACAACGACGTGTTCAAACCCGCTCCCTATGAAGGTGTCGAGGTCATCGCCTATTTAGCCATCTACAACCGCTGGGGTCAGAAAATCTACGAATCCTTCGGCGCCTCCGCCGCCTGGGATGGTACCTCCGACGGCCAGCCTGCCCCCTCGGACGTATATGTCTGGCTCTTAGAAATCATCTGCTCCGGCGACGGCGAACGACGCCTGCGCCGGGGCGACGTCACCCTCCTCCGCTAACCCAGTAGTCGCCAAACTTGTTTGGCCCAGTGCACCACCAGTAGCCGCCAAACTTGTTTGGCCCAGCGCCACCAGCAGTAGTCGCCAAACTTGTTTGGCCCAGCACCACCACCAGTAGCCGCCAAACTTGTTTGGCCCAGTACCGACCAAACTTGTTTGGTCGCCCCCTAGAGCATTAGAAAAAATACCGACTTTTGCACGCAGCAGATGCCGCGTCTCATGCCAGAGTCGCGGAGGGGGACGTTAGCGAGGGGAGTGAGGAGATAATACCAGACAGGCCACGCCAAACAAGTCTGGGAGATACGGATATGAACAGGCTCTACTTTTTCTTCGGGTTGTTTGCAGGGCTGATGCCCTTAGCGTTGGCTGCTCAGCTGCGCTACCAGATGGGCTTCCTGTCGGGCGTGCAGTACACGTTGCTTCGCTCCGACATGTTCACCACCGCTTCTGGGCGGGTGGCGCCTGTGGTGGGTTTCGCCTTTGCGGTTGGCCCGCGCCGGTGGTGGGAGCTGACGCAGGAAGTCGTCCTGACCGAAGGCGGCGCGCATGCCCATGCGGTTTATTTCCGGGCTGATGCGCCGCCGGAAAGCCACCTGTACACCTATAAGTTTTATTCCTTCGAGACCGCCCTCCTTGTCGGCTGGCAGCCCTCGCGGGATGTCCCGCTGTGGCTGCAGGCGGGTGGGTTTTTGGGCGGAAATTTTGACCACCTCAACCGCCGGCAGCGCGAGCTCATGATCGGCGATTACGAAAACATCAACCGCGCCACGCGCGCCGTAGAACTCAACGACGCCTTCTCCGGGCTGGACTACGGCCTCGCTGCCGGCATCGCGCTGGGCGAAGGGCGCTTTCGCGCCAACGCCCGTTACTATCTGGGGGTGAAAAACTTATACCGATATTTAGACTTTGCCACCCCCGGCCCTTACCTGCGCACTTCAGCCCTGCGGTGCTCGTTGGCGTATTTTTTAAAATAAAAAAAAATGACTCGGGCTTTGGCGCATCAGGAGGGCAGCGCTACTTTTGCCCTGATGAAAAAAAACAGGTATGTGGAAAAAAAAATCGCGTACCTCTTGTAGCATTAAAAGGCGCGTGCGTACCTTCGCACCGTAGAAGAGTGATGTAATATCCCCTTCGAAGTTCTTTTCAAGACAGGCATCATTTTTGCGAGTAAGAAAAGAACGCCTCTCATGGCGCTTGGCGAACGGCTCAGAAACCGATCATTTCGTTCAAAAAGCGCATTTAATCCCTTGAGATGTAAGGAATTACCGGTTATCTCTAATAACGCTTAACTAAATTATCAATCTCATGAAAAAAGTCTACGAGGCCTCTCAGCCTGGTTGTGGTCGCGCTAAGAGTTTGCTGACCAACTTTTTTTCGAGCAGAACAATGTCCGCCCTTCCCCGCTTGGCGACGTTGTTCTGCTTAACGCTTTTGGGGGCGCACGCCGCCCACGCTCAATCCTGCGTGGGCGTATCGTGCGACATCAGCTATGCTCCAGGCG
>JANWVR010000037.1 GCA_025056735.1 Saprospiraceae bacterium | reverse complement strand
CTGGCGGTCGTATTTTAGCAAAAAAGTAAGCAACTGTCGCTGAACACGCCGGGTAAACTCACTCAGCACCTGCTCGGGTTTTTGGGTCAACACAGCGCTGAAATCAAACTTGAGCACCAAGTATTGGTTTGCTCGTGGCGTAGGCTGCTGCCCGATGTAATAGCGGCCAAACAGACGCTCGAACTTATCGCGGTGCTCCTGGCCGTAGTAGTACTCCAACACCGAAAGGAACAGGCTCTTGCCAAAACGGCGCGGGCGCAAAAAAATGTGGTACGACGTACTCAGACGCTCCAAATGCTCAATAGCCCACGTCCGATCCACGTACACGTGATTTTCACTGACCAACTTATCGAAATTGCTGATGCCGTAAGGGAACAAAGGCCTTTCCATTTTACGCGCTTTGAACAACAAAGGTAAACCGCTACCGGCACAAGACCCTCAACCCGCCTGCCACCCAAGCTATTTGGGGGCACAGCGAGATTTGATGAGTTGCCTATTTTTGCCCATTAGAAACAAAACGACATCATGTTTTCGAAGATAAGTGCTTTGTTGCTGCGCTGGTGGGGCTGGAAAGTAGTAGGGCGATATCCTTACGACGTGCCCAAGTTGGTCATGATGGTGGCTCCACACACTTCGAATTGGGATTTTGTGGTAGGGGTATTGGTGAAATTTGCCTATCGCTTGAAGGCCAGTTATGTGGGCAAGCATACGCTATTCCGCTGGCCTTTTGGATCTTTCTTCCGGTGGTTGGGCGGCATCCCGGTGGATCGTTCGCGTCGCAACAACTTCGTTGCTACGATGGTGGAAGCGTTTCATCGAGCGGAGCGCCTTCACTTAGTGCTGTCACCAGAAGGCACGCGCAAGAAGGTAGAGCGCTTCAAAACAGGCTTTTACCACATTGCGCGCTCTGCCGGAGTGCCTATAGCACTGTGCAAGTTCGACTGGGCGCGCAAAGAAGTCTACTTCGATCCGCAGCTGTTCTGGCCAACGGACGATGAGGGCAAAGACCTGGCCTACCTGTGGAATTACTATAAGGGTGTCGTAGGTAGGATTCCCTCCCAGGGTGTTTTTTAGAGCAGCGCCTCTACGATATTCTCCTCCGAAACACCTTCGGCCTCGGCCTTGAAGTTGCGCACAATGCGGTGGCGCAGCACTAAGGAGGCGATGGCTTGTACGTCCTCGATGTCAGGCGAATACTTGCCTCGGATGGCAGCATGGCATTTCGCCCCTAAGGCCAGATACTGGCTGGCGCGAGGGCCTGCGCCCCAGGAGAGATAATCATTGGCCACTTTAGCCGCACGTGGCGTATTGGGACGAGTCTTGGAAGCCAATGCAACGCAATATTCCAAGACATTGTCTGCCACCGGTATTTTGCGAATGACTTGCTGAAATTCCTGAATTTGCCCTGCATTGAGCACGTGCCGCAGCGACACTTCGCGGGCAGAGGTGGTGTTCTTAACCACTAAAACCTCTTCTTCGTAGGCAGGATAGTCCAGCGGGATGTTGAACATAAAGCGGTCAAGCTGCGCTTCGGGCAGCGGGTAGGTACCTTCCTGCTCGATAGGGTTTTGGGTAGCCAGCACGAAAAACGGTGCTGGCAGGGTGTGGCGCGTACCGCCAACGGTTACGGCGCGCTCTTGCATGGCTTCGAGGAGGGCGGCTTGCGTTTTGGGCGGCGTGCGGTTGATCTCGTCGGCCAGTACGATATTCGCAAACACCGGCCCGCGCACGAAGCGGAAATGACGCTCCTCATCCAGGATCTCCGAACCCGTAATGTCTGACGGCATCAGGTCAGGCGTAAACTGAATACGTTTAAATTCTAAGTCGAGCACTTCGGCAATCGTGCTGACAAGTAGCGTCTTTGCCAGCCCTGGCACACCCACCAGCAGCGAGTGCCCGTTGGAGAAAAGTGAAATGATAACTGCCTGCACGACCTTCTCCTGGCCCACAATGACTTTGGCAATCTCCTGCGAGAGGTCGCGATACGACTGAGCGAGGGCATCTACGGCTTCAACGTCTGACTTGAAATGAGACATAAACGGGTCTGTTTTGAAATCTCACGAAGCCTCGGATGCCTCGTGAGGGTCTTTTTGAAAAATTCGATGTAATTGTGAGGGTAATAAACGGAGTTTCAGCCCAAACCAGCGCTGGAGTGAAAGGGCTAATAAAGCATAGCCTTCGGTAACACCCGGCGCGGGCACGATAATAACGACAAAGAGCGGCAGAAAACGCGGCAGGTCACCCAGCTGTTCGCGCGCCTGTGCCAATTGCTCGACTGTCGGGCGCCGGCTGGCGATGGGCAGGACGTAAGACGCCCCCAAGAGGGCATACGTGTGCATCATTTGTTTGGTCTCAACGCCTTCCATGACCAATGCCCAAAACATCCGGCGAGGCAGGCGAATGATTTGCCGAAAGCGCGTGCGAAGAAACATGTGAGTAGGAAGGGCCGGCGCTCAAACGGTCATGATTTCTTTTTCCTTGGCCGCCACTAATTCGTCAATACGTTTGATGTAGCGGTTAACCATCTCTTGCAGGTCGTGCTCCGTACGCTTGGCCATATCCTCAGGATAACCCTCTTTTGTGGCCTTTTTGATGTGTTCCAGCGCTTTATGGCGAGCGCCACGCACGCCGACCTTGCTTTCCTCACCAGCGTGTTTGAGTTTTTTTACCAAATCCTTGCGGCGCTCCTCCGTAAGCGGAGGGATGGATAGCCGTATTACTTCGCCGTCGTTCGAGGGTGTCAGACCTATGTTGGAGTTGATGATGGCCCGCTCGATAGCGGCCAGAAGATTGCGCTCCCAAGGCTGAATGACCAGCGTACGGGCATCGGCCACCTGCACGTTGGCCACCTGGTTTAGCGGCGTAGGGCTTCCGTAGTATTCAACCACAATGTCTTGCAGCATGACTGGCGATGCTTTACCCGTGCGCAGCTTGACCATCTCGTGGTTCAAGTGCTCAATGGCTTTCTCCATATGGGCCTGAGCCTCTGTCATGGTGCGATGGATATCTTCCATAAAAATGCCGTTTTTTAGTAATGTTAAGCGGACATACGCTTATTTCGGGCCGCAAAGTTGATAAGTTTTTGCTGCTTCTGCACAGGTTATCCGTAAAATGCGCAGGTGTACGCTTTGCATTTGGGCGCCAACGCAATCTGTGGCAACGCCAAACTATGGATTATCCGTATTTTTCGCACGATTCCGCAAGAGAAGCACCTTTCTTTGCACCTTCAGGTAGCAACGAATTAAAATCGCAACGCCTTTGTCAAACATCGAGCAATTGGAACGGGAGCTGTCGCTCAAGAAATTGCAGCTCAACAACTTGCTGACGCTCACGCAAGCCATCAATGAAAATGTGCCGGCGGCGGAGCTGTATCGAATGTATTGCGATTTTTTGCACTGGCATATCGGCATTGCCAAAGTGGCGCTCTTTTTCAAGGAAAATGGACGCTGGCAGTGTGTGCAGTCGGTGGGCATTCCTGAAGAAGATGTGCGCCGATATGACATGAGCGAGGAGCTACCGCGTTTTGTTACCAATACACGCGTCAATGGAGACACACACCCGTTTGTGCAACAGTTCGATTTAGTATTGCCCGTAATGCACAAACGCGAACCCATCGCTTATGCTTTCTGGAGTGAAGTGCCGGGCGAGGATGCTTACAGCAAGCTGCAAATTGCCATTACCATCACCAATGTGCTGGCTGTAGCCATTGAGAATAAGCGCCTGTTCAAAAATCAACTCCAGCAGGAGCTCTTCAATCGCGAGGTGCAGTACGCTGCCGAAATTCAGCAAGCCCTCGTACCCGTGCGGCTGCCTTCGAGCCAGCACTACCAGCTATCCAGCATCTACAAGCCGCACTTTGCCGTAGGGGGCGATTATTACGATGTTTTTGAACTCAAAGATGGCTCGCTCCTCTTCTGCATCGCTGATGTTACCGGCAAAGGCATTCCAGCTGCGCTGCTCATGTCGAATATTCAGGCCACGCTGAATGCTTTAGTCACGCGCTGCCAGTCGCTGGAAGAGATAGTAACCGAAATGAACAACGCTATCTTCCGCGTTACAGGCGGCGACCGGTTCATCACCCTGTTTATCTGCCGCTACGAGCCTCGCCATCGGTCGCTGCATTACATCAACGCTGGCCACACGCCGCCGCTGCTGCTGTGCGAAGACGAAGTCATCCCGCTGACCAACGGCTGCACCATCCTCGGCGGCCTGCCCAAATTGCCCTTCCTCGAAATTGGCGGACTGTGTCTGCTGCGCAACGCTACCCTCTTCGCTTACACCGACGGCCTCACCGACGTACGCAACAACCAGGGGGAATTCTTCAGCGAAGAGCGACTTATCCCATTCTTGAAAGAAAACTGCCATTTAGATGCTCGAGCGTTGAATACCAAACTCCTCGCCCACGTCGAAGACTTCCGACAGCAACAACCGTTACCCGACGACATCACCGTACTGACCTGCAAAATTTTCCTTTAGCGCAACATCATGGCTACACACGCGAAAAACGAACCCTTCCGCATCGCTGTCAATGAACAGTACTCCTTCGACACATTGCCCGAAGACGCAACGCAATTAGATGCCGTGTCCGATGGTCCTGGCCGCTTTCACATTCTGCACGAAGGGCGCGCTTTTCGGGCAGAGGTCGTGCAGGCCGACTATGCGGCCCGGCGCTACTTGCTTCGGGTGGATGGGCAGCCATATACCGTACAAATTGCTGATTTCTATACACGCTTAGTCCGGCAGCTGGGTATGGCTACCGGCGCTGGCCACAAGACGAACACCATCAAAGCGCCCATGCCCGGCTTAGTGCTCCAGGTAATGGTGCAGCCGGGCCAGGCAGTGCAGAAAGGCGATCCACTCCTCATTCTGGAGGCTATGAAAATGGAAAACGTCATCAAAGCAGCCAACGAAGGCACGGTGAAAGAGGTGCCCGCACACAGTGGCCAGGCTGTGGAAAAGGGCGCCACGCTGGTCGTTTTAGAATAAATCAAGCGCCGCAAAAGCCCCTGTGGCCTCGAAGTAGCGCCCAATGCTCGTTTAAACACTTCAGCTTCTTGCTGGAGAGGCATCCAGTATTGGCCGAAAAATGCGCACCTAAACTCGCTCTTAGCGACCTTTAGCCCGGCAATCATCTTTTTGGGTATGAACCTGTCCGACCTTTCCCTGAGCCGTCCGGTGCTGGCCACCGTGATGAGCATCTTCATCGTGGTCTTTGGCGCGCTGGGCTACACTTTTTTGGGCGTCCGAGAATATCCGGCCATTGACCCGCCTACCATCAATGTACGCACCACCTACACGGGCGCCAGCGCTGAAGTGATTGAAAGCCAGATCACAGAACCGTTAGAAAAAGCCGTCAACAGCATCGCTGGCATTCGTACCATCAGCTCGCAGTCGTCGCAGGGTACCAGTTCCATTACCATTGAATTCGAGTTAGGCGCAGACTTAGAGCGCGCTGCCAACGACGTGCGCGATAAGGTCTCGCAGGCAGTGCGCGCGCTGCCGCAGGACATTGACGCCCCACCCGTCGTTACCAAAGCTGACGCCAACAGCGACCCGATCATGTTCATTCCGGTGCAAAGCAGCACCCGCAGCGTGATGGAATTGTCGGACTATGCCGCCAACGTGCTGGCTGAGCAACTGCAGACCATCCCTGGCGTCAGCGAGGTGCGCATCTTTGGCGACAAACGCCCCGCCATGCGCCTGTGGATGGACCCAACCAAACTGGCCGCCTACGGCCTGACGGTACAGGACGTGCAGCTGGCCCTCAACCGCGAAAACGTAGACCTACCCGCCGGAAAAATCCGCGGCAACGCCGTGGAACTCACCGTCAAAACCTTTGGCCGATTGGAAACGGAAGAGGACTTCAACAACATGATCATCCGCCAGCTCCCTCCCGAGCGGGGCGGCGGTACCGTCCGCTTCCGCGATGTGGGCGAAGCAGTGCTTGGTCCCGAAAACGAGGAATTTAGCGCCCGGCGCAACGACGTGCCCAACGTCTCGATGGCGCTGATCCCCCAACCTGGCGCCAACATCATTGAAATCGCCGAAGAGTTCGAGCGCCGATACGAACAGATTAAAAAGAACCTACCGCCCGACATCATCATGGAGGTGGGCCTCAACCGCTCCATTTTCGTCCGGCGCGCTGTCATGGAGGTGCAAGAAACGCTCGTCATCGCCGTAGCGCTCGTGATCCTGATCATTTACCTCTTTTTCCGAAACTGGCTCATCGCCCTGCGCCCGTTGGTGGACATTCCGGTCTGCCTCATCGGCGCCTTTTTTATTATGTACCTCTTCGGCTACTCCATCAATGTGCTCACTTTGCTGGCCGTGGTATTGGCCACCGGGTTGGTAGTGGACGACGGCATTGTAGTAACGGAGAACATTTACAAGAAAATCGAGCAAGGCATGAACAAATGGCAGGCGGCGCGCGAAGGCACGCGCGAGATTTTTTTTGCCGTCATCTCCACCTCCCTGACGCTGGCCGTAGTGTTTGTGCCGATCATCTTTTTGCAGGGCTTCACGGGCCGCCTGTTTCGGGAGTTTGGAGTCGTGATTGCGGGCGCAGTCCTCATTTCAGCCTTCGTTTCGCTAACGCTGACGCCGGTGCTGAGTGTGAAGTTGAGCGGCAAAAACCCACAGGCCCATGGGCGCTTTTATCGCGCTACAGAGCCGTTCTTCAAGGCTATGGACCGCTTTTACGGCCGCCTGCTGCGCGCCTTTATGCGCCAGCGCTGGGTAGGCGTTGCCATCGTGTTAGCCTGCTTTGCAGCCATCTATTTCATCGGCAACTCCCTGAAAACTGAGCTGGCGCCGTTGGAAGACCGCAGCATCATTCGCGCCATTGTAACAGCCCCGGAGGGCACTGACGTGGACGCCACCGAGGCTATCATCAGCAAAATGGTGGTGCAAATCATGGACTCGGTGCCGGAGTATCAAATGGTTTTTGGCATCACCGGCGGCGGGCGCGTGGCCGGCGCCAACTCAGGTTTCATCAGCCTTGGACTGGTGCAGCCGCAATACCGCGAACGCTCGCAACAGGAAATCTACGACCAGCTGCTCCGCATGACCCGCCGCTTCACCGAAGCGCGCATCTTCCCTAATCAGGAGCAAACCATCTCGACCAGCTTCGGCGCCGGGTTGGCCCTGCCGGTGCAGTTTGTTATTCAAAATCAGGACTTTAAAAAATTGGAAGAGGCCCTCCCGCGCTTTCTGGAAGAGGCCGGGCAAGACCCCACCTTCGCCAACGTGAATGTGGATTTGAAATTTAATAAACCCGAACTCCAGGTCGAAATAGACCGCCTGAAGGCCGCCCAACTGGGCGTCAGCGTCTTAGACATCAACCAGACCCTCCAGCTAGCCTTATCGGGCCGGCGCTTCGGCTATTTCATCATGAATGGCCGTCAGTACCCCGTCGTCGGCCAGGTGGAGCGCAGCAATCGCGACGAACCCGCCGACCTGACTGCGCTTTACGTGCGCAACAACCAGGGGCAGCTCATTCGATTGGACAACTTTGTCCGCTTCACCGAAACCAGCAGCCCGCCCATTCTATACCATTACAACCGCTTCAAATCGGCCACCGTCAGCGCGGCCCTGGCCCCAGGTAAAACCTTAGGCGAAGGCATTGCCGCCATGGAAGCCATCGCCCAACGCACGCTCGACGACTCTTTCAATACCGACCTTAGCGGCCCCTCGCGCGATTTCCGCGAAAGCCGTGGCAATACCGCTTTCGCCTTCCTGCTCGCACTGGGCTTAGTTTATCTCATCCTGGCCGCCCAGTTCGAGAGCTTCCGCGATCCGTTCATCATCATGCTCACCGTGCCACTGGCCATTGCAGGCGCTTTCCTTTCGTTGGCCATCACCGACCACACTCTCAACATTTTCAGCCAGATAGGCATGATCATGCTCATCGGGTTGGTTACTAAAAACGGCATTCTGATCGTCGAATTTGCCAACCAGAAAATGCGCGCCGGCGTCGCAGACAATAAAACAGAGGCGGTCATTCAGGCCGCCCAACAGCGCCTGCGGCCCATTCTGATGACCACGCTGGCCACCGTACTGGGCGCCCTGCCCATCGCCTTAGCCCTGGGCGCCGCCGCCACCTCGCGCATTCCGCTGGGTGTGGTGGTTGTGGGCGGCATGCTGTTCTCCCTCATCCTGACGCTGTTCGTCATTCCGGCCATGTACACGTATCTGAGCGGTGTGAAGCGCGGGCTGCCGCCCGAGGTGAAAAGCCCTGAACCTGCACCCGTTGAGGAAGCTTGGGCGCAGGCATAGGAGGCTCTTATGTGATGCGCTGTTTGCCAGGATATTCGATAGACCTGCCACAACAGCGCAACACCTTTTAAGGGAAACGGCCTTCTGCCTCACCGACTCAAGATCTGTGGCGATTTGTGGCAGTGAGTCCACTTTCCATTTTGGCAAATCAGGCATTGAATGCCTGATTTGCCAGATATTTGCTCCATGATACCACGCACGTTAGCGCAAAAGGTCTTGTATCTGGCCACCAAGTTTCCGGTGGTGAGCATTACTGGCCCGAGGCAATCGGGCAAAACTACTCTGGCCCGAAGCCTTTTTCCGGACTACGGGTATGTCAATTTGGAGAACCCGGATGCCCGAATGGCAGCTCGAACGGCGCCTCTCGACTTTTTGCGGCAGAGCACTGGCGGCCTGATTATTGATGAGGCCCAGTACGTGCCGGAGTTGTTTTCCTACCTGCAATTAGAAGCCGATGAGCGCAATCAGCCAGGCAATTACATCCTTTGCGGCTCTCAGCACTTCTTGCTCATGGAGCGCATTACGCAAAGTCTGGCAGGGCGTGTGGGCATCGTCAACCTGCTGCCGTTTTCGGTAGAGGAGTTACTGGCTGCTGGAATGCCGCGACAGGACCCGCTTACCTATATCTTCAAAGGTTTTTTTCCGCGTCTGCACGCAGCCGAGATAGCGCCGGCGGATTTCTACCCGGCTTACATCCAGACCTACATAGAAAGAGACGCCCGGCAGATAGTCAACGTCAGCGACTTAGACGCCTTTCAGAGCTTTGTACGTTTGTGCGCGGGTCGGATAGGCAACCTGTTCAACCAGAGCGAGATCGGCGCCTTAGTCGGCGTGGATCAAAAGACGGCGCGCCGATGGCTGACCATTCTGCAAACGGGTTTTCAGGCCTTTACCCTGCCGCCATATTTCCGGAACTTCGATAAGCGCATCGTCAAGACCCCCAAGCTCTACTTCTGGGACACCGGTATTGCCTGTTCGCTACTCGGCATCCGCTCCGAGTTCGACTTGCGCCAGCATTTCGCCTTCGGCGCCTTGTTTGAGAATTTTATCCTGGTGGAAATCCTCAAACGGTTCTACCACCGCGGTATTCGGCCAAATGCCTATTTCTGGTCAGAGCGGGGCGTGAACGAGGTGGATTTGCTCATCGAGGAAGGCGGCAGATGTTATCCCATTGAAATAAAGGCTGCGCAAACGATTTTGCCTGCCTTTTTTAAAGGCATTCGGGCTTTCAATGCGGCGTCGGGCAATCCGCCCGAGTATTCTAACCTTATCTACGCTGGCGAGCACTCGTACCCCACTTCGCAGGGCGAGCAGGTACGCGCCTGGTTTGATTGGCCAGACTTTGGGCTGATTTGAAGGATTCCCATTCGCAGGGCCAGCAGTTTATTCCATCACTGTAACATCTCCTTTGAGCACCTCCTCGCTGCCGTCGGCCAGCAGCACCTTGAGGTAATAGACGTACACGCCGGGGTTGACCTTTTGCCCGCGCGCTGTGCCATCCCAGCCCGGCCATTCGTTGGGGGGCGTGGGTGTCGTCCAGCGGTAGAGCAGGTCGCCCCAGCGGTCGAAGATGGCTGCCTCGCGCAATTCTGCTACCGAGCGGCCTGCCGACAGGCGCCAGACGCTGTTGGCCGGATCGCCGCTTTGTGGGCGCACTGCGTTAGGCACATAGAGTTCCACAAGGCGCAGCACCCGAACCCACATGCGCGCAGAGGCGGTGCAGCCGTTGGCGTCAGTGATGCGCACCGTCAGCCGCTGCGTGCGTTCGGGTATCCAGGTCTGGCGCAGGCAGTTGGCGCAGGCGCTATCGGGCAACGGCTCCCACACTAAGCGCTGCCAGGAGGTCAGGTTGGTGGTCGCCTCAATCGTCAGCGTATTGCCCATGACCACCGACGTATCTGCCGGCAGCGAGATGGTAGGCGCAGGCGGCAGGGCCACCGTTATTGTCGAGTCCACCGTGCAACCGTTGGCATCTCGGACGCCCACCACGTGCGTGCCGGCGGGCAGCCCGGGTACCGGCCCTGCTACGGCATTGCCATTCAGCGTAACGAGATAGGGCGAGAGGCCGCCATTGGCCAGTACAGTGATGTCCAGCAGCGTATCGCCGCAGTCCACTGTGCCTGCCCGCACGGTGAACGCCAGCGGAGGCGGCGCCGTCAGCGTTACCGAGGCCGTCGCTGTGCAGCCGTTGGCATCGCGCACCTGCACGGAATACGTGCCCGCCGAAAGCCCTGTAACCTGCGGCGAAAAGGCCCCCGTACTCCACGAAT
Organism: Saprospiraceae bacterium; assembly: GCA_025056735.1. Lineage (GTDB taxonomy): Bacteria > Bacteroidota > Bacteroidia > Chitinophagales > Saprospiraceae > M3007. Next base: position 15,046 of record JANWVR010000037.1, on the reverse strand, counting down.
AAGCGTACGGCGAAGTACCGCCCACAGCGGAAGCCGCAGCCACGCCGTCTGAGCTATTCGCACAGCGCACGCCAAAGCCGCCAAAATTAGAGGTAACCGAAGCCGAAGCCGTCAGCACCGGCGGCGCCGTCAGCGTTACGCTGGCCGTGGCCGTAAGACCGTTTGCCGCCGTGAGGGTTATTGAATACGTACCCGCCTGTAAATTATTCACTATCACTGGAGTAGTGAGCGAGGCAATTTGGCCGGAACCACTCTTACCTCCGCCTGCCCAGGTAAAAGTCATAGGAAGCTGTCCACTCTGCGCCTGCACGGCAAACGAACCGCTCGCCTGACCCGCACAAGGCGGATTTTGACCCAGCACCGACACCGCCGGCGCGCAAGCCGCTAGGTCTAACGACACCGTGGTGATGACCACCGAGTCGCAGCCAAACCGGTTGGTCAATCGTTGTGTGAAAACGCCTACGGCTGCCAGGTCGCATGTCGTCTGGCTCAGCAGCACCGTATCCGACGGCAGCAGTGAAACGGTCGTGATGACTACAGAGTCGCAGCCAAATCGGTTGGTCAGCCTTTGCGTGAAAACACCCGCTGCTGCAGGGTTGCACGTCGTCCGGCTCAGGTTCACTGTGTCGCTGGGCAGCAGCTGCGTGGTTGTAATGACCACCGAATCGCACCCCGACTGGTTAGTCAGCGTCTGCACCGTCGTGCCCGCTAAGTTCGGATTGCACGTCGTTCGGCTCAGCAGCGTCGTATCCGCGCCCGCCGGGTCGAAGGTTACGGTGGTGATGACCGTTGAGTCGCAGCCAAACCGGTTGGTCAGCCTTTGCGTGAAAACGCCCACCGCCGCCGGGTTGCACGTCGTCCGGCTGAGGTTTACCGTGTCGCTGGGCAGCAATTGCGTGGTTGTGATGACCACCGAGTCGCACCCAAACCGGTTGGTCAGCGTCTGCACTGTCGTGCCTGCCAGGCTGGGGTTGCAGGTCGTTTTATTGATTAAAAACGTATCTGCGCCTCCCGGAACTACGGTGATGCTGAACGATATAGGCGTGCCCGTACAATTGCCCACAACAGGCGTGGCCGTAATGGTTGCTGTTTGCGGCGTGCTCACCGATGCCGACGTGAAGGACAGATTGCCCGTGCCCGAAGCCGGCAGCCCAATGGCCGGATTGTTGTTTGTCCACTGCACCGACGCGCCGGGCGAGGTAGTGAAAGCCACGCTAATCTGCTGTTTACTGCAAGCCGTTACATTGCTTACCGGCGCTACTGCAGGCGGCGGCGTTACCGTAATGCGGAAGGTCTGCGGCCCCGTACATACTTGAGCGGGCGTAATGAAGCGGCCAAAAGCCGTCGCGGAGCCGCCTACATTGATGACTGTAGAAACGGTATTGTTGGCTGCGTTGATAACATAGACCTCACCAGAGAGACAGGCCGCATAGACCCGCTGACCATCGGGCGTTACACTCACCCCCATAGGCCCAATACCAGCAGGAATTGTAGCGACGACTGTCCCGGTTGCCGGATTAACTACTGAAACATTGTCCGAATTTTCATTAGCCACATACACAAGACCGTTGGCAGGGTTGAACGCCACCCCATTAGGTGCACTTCCTACAGTAGCAAAAGCTACCGTGCTGCCCGTCTGGAGGTCAAGCATCCACAGACTATCCAGAGCAGAGAATTTACTGTCGTAAGCGGCAAACAGGAATCGGCCGGACGGGTCCATGTCTACGCCGCGCATTTGCGCATTCGTAGGCGCAGGAATAGCCGCCTGCGCATAGTTGGTGAGGTTGATGCCCAGCACATTAGACGAAGCGCCCACGTAAGCAGTGGCGCCGTCAGGGCTGACGACAATGCCCTCATAATTCATAAATGGTGGTGTCAAATTATTTTTAATGGCCAACGTCTGGGCATCTAATACGATGAAATACCTCGGCAGCGCACCGATCGTGCTCACATAAACTTCACTGCTGTTAGTAGATACTGCCACACCGCGAGGATGCGTCAGCGGCGTGCTCCCAATCACAGTGTTCGTGGCTACGTCAATGGCCGTCAGCGAACCGTTAGGTATAACATTCCCCCCCGTACTGACGTACACTCGCCTGCCATCCGGGCTGACCGCTACGCCATACGCTTCAGAGCTCACCGGTATGTTAGTAACCACCGTGTTTGTCGCCAGGTCAATCACCGAAACATAGCCGACAATATTCGGCACATACGCATAGCCTGCCGGCGGGATGGGTTCCACAGTAATGTTTGCAGTTTCCACCCCGCTGACGTTGGCTGCGGTGAAGTTCAGGTTGCCGACACCGGAGGCCGGCAACCCAATGGCTGGGTTATCGTTCTTCCAACGTACATTGGGATTGGAGAACAACACCTGCAGCAACTCATTTGCACACACGGTGCGGTCGCTGGGTTTATCCACACGGAGCGTTGGCTTCACCCGAAGCGCGAATGTCTTCGAGACGCTTGGGCAGCCGCCCGTATCGGGCGTGGCCGTTACCGAAATTAGCGCTTGGGTCAGCGAACTGACCGGCGCGGTCACAAACTGAAGGCTGCCCTGGCCCGAAGCCGGCAGACCAATGCCGGGGTTGCTGTTCGTCCAGGCAACGGATGCCCCCGGAACTACCAGCGTCCGCAAAACCGTGTCACCCGCGCACACGGTGGTGTCGGACAGCGGCGGCAGCGTAGCGCCCGGCGTAACGGTGATGGAAAAACTCTGCGCCAGCCCGACACAGCCGCCCAGTTCGGGCACGACGGCAATCTGCGCCGTTTGCGGCGCGCTCACGCCCGCAGCCACGAAGCTGAGGTTGCCCGCCCCCTGCGCCGGCAAGCCAATGGCCGGGTTGCTATTCGTCCAGTTAAAACTGGCATTCGGCGTGCCCGAAAATACAATCGCCACCGACTCGCCCGCGCACACCGTGCGGTTGCTCACCGGGTTCATCGTCGGCGTGGGGCGCACCTCGACCTCAAACGTTACCGGCGGGCCACTGCACGTGCCAATGACGGGCGTTACCGTGATTACACTGACCTGCGGCGCGCCCACGTTGGCCGGGGTAAAGACAATCGTGCTGCCGCTACCCGAAGCGGCTAAGCCTGTGGCCGTGTTGTTGTTCGTCCAGTTGAAGGACGCTCCTGGCGAGCCGCTTAAAGCAATGCTTTGCACCTGACCCGCGCACGCCACCACATTTTTTACTGGGTTAGCCGTAGGCGCTGGGCTGACGATGATCGTAAACGAAACCGTCGGCCCCGTGCAGCCCGCCTGCGACGGGGTTACTAAAATATTGGCAATCTGCGGCGTCGTTACCACCGCCGAAGTGAAGTTAATATTGCCCACGCCTGCGGCGCCCAGCCCAATGGCCGGGTTGTTGTTCGCCCAGGCATAGGTCGGATTGCCCGAAGGGCTGCTAAAGACTACGCTGACCGGGTCGCCGCCGCACACAGCGCGATCGCCCGGAAAATTCACCTGTGGCGTCGGACGTATGGTAATGGTAAACGTACGCGAGAGACCGGCACAGCCGTTGAGCACTGGCGTTACCGTGATGGTTGCCACTTCGACGTTGTCCGGGTTGGCCGAAACAAAGGAGATGTTGCCCGAGCCCGCAGGCGCCAGCCCGATGTTAGGGTTGTTGTTCGTCCATTCAAATACTGCCCCCGGCGTGCCCGCAAAGGCAACGCTCACAGTGGAGCCGCCACAGGCCGAAGCGTTGGCGGGCTGCCCCATTGTCGGAGCAGGCGAGACCGATATGGTGAACGTGGTCGGCGCGCCCGCACAACCGCCCAATTGAGGCGTTACGGTGATGAGTCCCGTTTGCGTGCTGCCCGTGTTGGCAGCGTTAAAGCCGATGTTGCCCACCCCCGCAGCGCCCAAACCAATGGCCGGGTTGCTGTTCGTCCAGGTGTAGGTCGGATTGCCCGAAGGGCTGCTGAACACAACGCTGATAAAATTGCCTGCACATGCAAACACATTGCTCACCGGGTCTATCGCCGGCGTAGGGTTGATGGTCAGTGTAAATGAAATGGGATTGCCCGTGCAATTGCCCAACTGGGGCGTTACGGTAATGGTTGCTGTTTGTGGGTTAGGCGAATTGGTCGCTACAAAATTCAGGTTGCCCGTACCCGAGGCCGGCAGCCCGATCGCCGGGTTGTCGTTCGTCCAGGCAAAGGTGGCGCCTGCCGTTCCGCTGAAGTTGATGGTTACCGTCTGGCCACCGCACGCCGTCTGGTTGGCCACCGGGTTCACCGTCGGGCGGGGCGTTATCGCAATGGTAAAAGTTTGCGCTGTACCCGTACAGCCGTTGAGCGTCGGCGTTACTGTAATCGTAGCCGTTTGCGGACTGGCCGGATTGGCCGCTGTAAATGAAATATTGCCCGTGCCCGAAGCCGGCAGGCCAATAGCCGGGTTGTTGTTGGTCCAGTTGTAGGTTGGGTTGCCCGAAGGGCTGCTAAACGTTACGCTGACGGCATCGCCTCCACAAGCCGCCTGGTTGGCCGGCGCATTCATCGTCGGATTAGGGTTGACCGTAATCGTAAACGTAGCTGGGCTACCTACGCACCCTGCTGGGCTGGTTGGCGTTACCGTAATCGTGCCCACCTCCGGACTGCTCACACCTGCTGCCGTGAAAGAAATGTTGCCCGTGCCCGAAGCGCCCAGACCAATAGCCGTATTGCTGTTTGTCCAGGCAAATGTCGCCCCTGTGCTGCCCGTGAAGTTGACCGTAACCTGCTGACCCGCACATGCCGTCTGGCTGGCCGGTGGGTTCACCGTGGCCGCTGGGTTGACCGTAATGGTAAACGTCTGAGCAGGCCCCGTGCAGCCGTTCTCCGTCGCCGTGACCGAAATCGTGCCCGTCGTTGGGTTGGCTGGGCTGGCCGCTGTGAAAGAAATGTTACCCGTGCCCGAAGCGCCCAGACCAATGGCCGTGTTGCTGTTCGTCCAGTTGAACGTCGGACTGCCCGCCGGGCTGCTGAAGTTCACCGTAACCTGCTGACCAGCACAAGCCGTCTGGTTACCCGGATTATTCACCGTCGGCGCCGGGTTGACTGTAATCGTAAACGTCTGGGCCGTGCCTGTGCAGCCGTTCAGGGTGGCCGTTACCGAAATCGTGCCCGTCGTCGGGTTGGCCGGGCTGGCCGCTGTAAAAGAAATGTTGCCCGTACCCGAAGCGCCCAGACCGATGGCCGTGTTGTTGTTGGTCCAGTTGTAGGTCGGGTTGCCCGAAGGGCTGCTGAAGTTCACCGTTACCTGCTGACCGGCGCAGACCGTCTGGTTGCCCGGTGGGTTCACCGTCGGGCCAGGGTTGACGGTAATCGTAAACGTAGCCGGACTGCCCACACATCCTGCCGGGCTGGTCGGCGTTACCGTAATCGTGCCCACCTCCGGACTGCTTACACCCGCCGCTGTGAATGAAATGTTGCCCGTGCCCGAAGCGCCCAGCCCAATAGCCGTGTTGCTGTTTGTCCAGGCAAACGTCGCCCCTGCGCTGCCCGTGAAATTCACCGTTACCTGCTGACCCGCGCACGCCGTCTGGTTGGCCGGCGGGTTCACCGTGGCCGCTGGGTTGACGGTGATGGTAAACGTCTGGGCCGTGCCCGTGCACCCATTCAAGGTGGCCGCCACCGAAATTGTGCCCGTCGTCGGGTTGGCTGGGCTGGCCGCCGTGAAGGAAATGTTGCCCGTGCCCGAAGCGCCCAGGCCAATACCCGTGTTGTTGTTGGTCCAGTTGAACGTCGGGTTGCCCGCCGGACTGCTGAAATTGACGGTTACCTGCTGACCGGCGCACACGGTCTGATCGCCCGGAGGGTTGACCGTTGGACCAGGGTTGACCGTAATTGTAAACGTAGCCGGACTGCCCACACACCCTGCCGGGCTGGTCGGCGTCACGGTAATCGTGCCCACCTCCGGGCTGCTCACGCCCGCTGCTGTAAAAGAAATGTTCCCCGTGCCCGAAGCGCCCAGGCCAATAGCCGTGTTGCTGTTTGTCCAGGCAAACGTCGCCCCTGCGCTGCCCGTGAAATTCACCGTTACCTGCTGACCCGCGCACGCCGTCTGATTGGCCGGCGGGTTCACTGTAGCCGCCGGGTTGATGGTGATGGTAAACGTCTGAGCAGGGCCCGTACAGCCATTCAAGGTGGCCGTCACCGAAATCGTGCCCGTTGTCGGATTAGCCGGGCTGGCCGCCGTGAAGGAAATGTTCCCCGTGCCCGAGGCGCCCAGGCCAATAGCCGTGTTGTTGTTTGTCCAGTTGAACGTTGGGTTCCCCGCCGGGCTACTGAAGTTGACCGTAACCTGCTGACCTGCACACGCCGTCTGGTTGCCCGGATTATTCACCGTCGGCGCCGGGTTTACGGTGATGGTGAACGTTGCGGGCGTCCCCTGACAGGCGCCCTGCACAGGTGTTACTGTGATTGTGCCCACTTCCTGGTTGGCCGGGTTGGCCGCTGTGAAGGAAATGTTGCCCGTGCCCGAAGCACCCAAGCCAATAGCCGTATTGCTGTTCGTCCATTGAAATGACGCTCCTGGGCTGCCGCTGAAGTTGACCGTTACAGACTGGCCGCCGCACACAGTCTGGTTGCTCGGAGGATTGACGTTGGGCGCAGGGTTTACCGTAATGAGAAAGACCACCGCGCTTCCGGCGCAGCCGGCCGGGCTGACAGGCGTAACGGTAATAGTGGCCGTTTGCGTGCTGCTGACGTTGGCTGCTGTAAAATTCAGATTGCCTGATCCTGAGGCCGGTAGGCCGATGTTCGTATTGCTGTTCGTCCAGTTGAACGTAGCGCCTGGGCTACCGCTGAAGTTGACCGTTACCTGCTGGCCGGCGCATGCCGTTTGGTTGGGCGGCGCAGTCATAGTGGCTGCCGGGTTGACAGTGATGGTAAAGGTCTGCGCCGGGCCTGTGCATCCGCTCAGGGTAGCCGTTACGCTGATGGTACCGGTAACCGGGTTGGCTGGGTTCGAGGCCGTAAAATTGATGTTGCCCGTACCCGAATTGCCCAGACCGATGGCCGGGTTGTTGTTCGTCCAGTTGTAGGTCGGATTGCCCGAAGGGCTGCTGAAGTTAATCGTTACCGATTGCCCGGCGCATACCGCCTGGTCGCCCGGGTTGTTGACCGTCGGGCCGGGGTTCACGGTGATGGTGAAGGTGGCCGGCGCCCCTGTGCAACCCGCTGGGCTGGTGGGCGTTACTGTGATGGTACCCACCTCCTGGCTGCTGACACCCGCTGCCGTGAAGGAAATGTTGCCCGTGCCCGAAGCACCCAGACCGATATTAGTGTTGTTGTTCGTCCAGGCAAAGGTGGCGCCTGGGCTGCCCGTGAAGTTGACCGTAACCTGCTGCCCTGCGCACACAGTCTGGTTGGCGGGCGTGTTCACGGTAGCTGCCGGGTTGATGGTGATGGTAAATGTCTGAGCCGTGCTCGTGCAGCCGTTTTCCGTCGCTGTTACCGAGATCGTGCCCGTCGTCGGATTGGCCGGGCTGGCGGCTGTGAAAGAAATGTTGCCCGTACCCGAGGCCCCCAGGCCAATAGCCGTGTTGTTATTCGTCCAGCTGTACGTTGGGTTGCCTGACGGGCTGCTGAAGTTGACCGTAACCTGCTGGCCCGCACAAGCCGTCTGGTTGCCCGGGTTATTCACCACCGGACGCGGGTTGACCGTGATGGTAAACGTAACGGGCGTGCCCTGGCAGCTGCCTTGCGCGGGCGTAACCGTGATAGTGGCCACTTCCGGGTTAGCCGGGTTGGCCGCCGTGAACGAGATGTTGCCCGTGCCTGAGGCGCCTAAGCCGATGTTAGTGTTGTTGTTCGTCCATTGAAACGTCGCTCCTGGGCTTCCCGTAAAGTTGACTGTAACAGCCTGGTTGCCACAAACCGTCTGGTTAGCCGGTGGATTGACCGTAGGCGTTGGGATGATGGTTACGGTGAATTGCTCCTGGTCAGAGCAACCCGGGCCATTGCTATCAAAAGCGTAGAGCGTGGTTGTGGTCGTGATGGTGTCGCCTGGGTCGTATCGCGTTCCGCTGCCGTTCGTACCAGTGTAGTAGGCGGCGTTGGGCGTCAGGTTAGTACCCGTAATAGGCGGCAGGATGTAAGAGCCACAAGCCGTCACGTTGGGGATAGGGTCAATATTAGGCCGCGGGAACGGAGCGGACACCGGCGGCGCCACGCAGCCGTCGTTGCCAAACGTACCAGCCAAGGGGAGCATGTATGTACCGTTACCTACGGGCACCTGCTGAAGGTCGTACGTAATGCTCTGGTTACAGCCGCCAGCGATAGAAAAGTTCGTTGTGCGCAAGCCATTGCCGCCACCGTTGGTAAAAGCGCCTCCCGTGCGTACACATGTGCTGGAGATGACGAACACGCATTGCCCGCCGCCGCACAGGTTAGAAAAGTTATAGGTGTTTGGCTGCGAACCGGCGCTCGTCTGCAACACCACGATAGCGTTGGGCGGAATGTTTACTCCCGGCCCTACGGCAATCAGGTTAGGGCATCCCGAGTAGGCATTGATATTGCCTGCCATCAGACCGCAAGGGTTGGCGTTGATGTTGATGTCGTTGTTCTGAGGCCCGGCAAAGTTGTTGTTCGGGTCAAAGTCCAGCTCAATGTTGGCAGTATTGAACCCGCCACCCGAGTGAATGATGACAAACTCATTGAGCTGCTCCGTACCGCAAGCGTCAATCATGATTGCCTCGATTTGCGGGCATTGGGCCAGGAATTTTTGAGGAGAAAACAGCAGCAGCGAAAAGACCATCGCTGCATAGAAAAGCATCATCCGAACCATAATGCAAGACAAGTGGTGAGTAACCGGACGGAAAACGGCAAGCAAAGGTACCACAACGCGCCCCGCCCAACTCGTCGCTGCTTGTTAAATAACCATTTCTTCAACTACAGCAGGCATGCTACTTTTGGGCCGCGGTTGGAAGCCTCCCGCTTTTCTGTGCACGAATCTCTCCGCCATGCAAATCATTCCCTCGTTCGACCTTATGGACGGTCGGCTCGTCCGACTTCGCCAGGGCGATTTTGAACAAAAGACGGAATACGCCAACGACCCTCTGGCACTGGCTAAAGAATTGGAAGAGGCCGGCATCCAACGCCTGCACATAGTGGACTTAGACGGTGCTCGCGAAGGCCGCCCGGTTAACGTGCGTGTTCTGGAGCAAATTGCCGCTAACACCCGCTTAGAGATAGATTACGGCGGTGGCCTGCGCTCTATTCCTGCTCTGCGGCAGGTGTGGGACGCCGGCGCGCACATGTTCTCCGTGGGCAGTGTGGCCGTACTGGCGCCTGACGAGTTCAGCGCCTGGGTCGAGCGCTTCGGCCCCGACCGCTTCTTAGTCAGCGCCGACGTGCGCGAACGCAAAATCGCCGTCCACGGCTGGCAAGAGCAAACCGACATCCCCCTCTTCGAAGTACTCAAGCGACTGCAGGGACTGGGCATTCAGCACGTCTCCGTTACCGATATCGCTCGCGACGGAGAACTCTCTGGGCCCGCTCTTGACCTGTACAAGGATATTATCAAACACTTCCCTGACCTCCAGCTAGTAGCCTCCGGCGGCATCAGTAGCGTCGCTGACCTGGAAGAACTGCAGGCCATCGGCTGCGCCGGCGCCCTCGTTGGCAAAGCCTTCTTCGAAGGCGTTATTCCAATAAAATACTTCCGTATCCACTCTAAAACCAAAGAAAAAGACTGAGTAAACCTCAGTGGCACGATTATCTGACCATAGCCTGTAACCACACACCACCGCATCCCTTCTGCCTCATGCGCATTTGCCTCTTCCTGTTTTTCTTGTTGACGGCCTCGACCGTTTTTTCTCAAAAACCCACCCTTCAATTAGCCCTGCTCAAATACTCGGGCGGCGGCGACTGGTACAACGACGTCAATTCGCTGAAAAACCTCGCCAAATTCTGCAATCAAAACCTGCGTACTAACTTCAATTTAGAGTATGCCATCGTGGAGCCGGGTAGCGCTGATATCTTCAACTACCCCATCGTCTATGCCACTGGCCACGGCAACATGCTCTTCTCCGATTTAGAAGCTAAAAACCTCCGCACCTACTTAGAAGGCGGCGGTTTCCTCATCCTTAACGACGACTACGGCCTCGACCCATTCGTGCGCCCGGCACTCAAAAAGGTCTTTCCCGAGTTGGAATTAGTTGAACTCCCCTTCAGCCATCCCATATACCATCAGAAATACGAATTTAAAAACGGCTTGCCCAAAATACACGAACACGACGGCAAACCCCCGCGCGGCTACGGCCTCATCTGGCAAGGACGCTTAGTGGTCTTCTACAACCATGAAACCGACTTAGGCGATGGCTGGGACGACGTGCACAATGACCCCGAAGACATCCGTCTCAAAGCCCTGCAAATGGGCGCTAACATCGTCCGGTTCGTCTTCAGCCAATAGCCGCATAATAACCGGTTTACGCACGGTTGGAATGCAGCGCCTTGCCAGCATCCCATCTGCTCAGCCAGCCCGTTCCACCCGATGAATCGGGCGCTTACAGGATGTTTGATGTGCCTGCCGAAACAGGGCGACGCAACCTTCGGCGAACGGCATTCTGCCTCGTCTATCTGAGCGCGGTTCATAAAAGGAAAGACGAAACCTGCTCAATACGCAGACAGGTTTCATTTTCCCAAATTACCTTTGCAAATTAAAAATGCCGCGTTTAATTTGCAAGGAATATGTGGATCCCGCGCGCTCTTTCGACAAAACTGCGTAAAGCGGCCGCTCAAATGCCCGTGTTGAGCATTACCGGCCCTCGTCAATCCGGCAAGACAACGCTGGTGCAACAAGTATTCCCGGACTACGAATACGCTGACTTAGAAAATCCGCTTACTCGCGAGTACGCGCGCGAGAATCCGTTTCGCTTTTTGCGCCAGGCGCCTCAGGGCATCATCCTTGACGAAGCACAGCGCCTGCCTGAGTTATTCTCCTACGTACAGGTGCATGTGGACGAAACGCGCCAAAACGGCCGGGTTATCCTAACCGGCTCCCAGAATTTTCTGTTGTTAGAAAAAATCACTCAGTCGCTTGCCGGGCGTGTGGCTCTCTTTCACCTTTTGCCGTTCTCCGTGCAGGAACTCAAAGGCACGGCCTACGAGCTGCCAGACCCATTTCAATACATCTATCGAGGCCTTTTTCCGCGGCTATACGACCAATCGGCATCGCCTGAGGTGTTTTATCCCTCCTATATCCAGACCTATGTCGAGCGCGACGTGCGACAGGTGCAGAGCATCGGCGACCTGATGGCTTTTGAGCGCTTTTTGCACCTGTGTGCAGGGCGCATCGGGCAAAAATTCAACCAGAGCGCAGTAGCCACGGAGGTAGGCGTCTCAGCGCCCACAATTGCCCGCTGGATGTCGGTGCTGCAGGCCAGTTTCGTGGCTTATCTATTGCCGCCTTATTTCCAAAACTTCAACAAGCGCATTGTGCGCACGCCTAAGCTTTACTTTTACGACACGGGGTTAGCCTGCGCCCTGCTGCGCATTCGCTCGGCAGCAGAACTCGATACCCATTTCGCCCGAGGCGCGCTGTTTGAAAATTTCATCGTCAATGAAATCCACAAAAATCTCCTCAATGCTGGCATTCGCCCTGACCTCTACTTCTGGGCGGATAGTGCCGGTCACGAGGTGGACCTCCTCTTGAAGCAAGGACAGCGTCTATACGCCTTTGAAATAAAAGCAGCCGATACCCTACACGCTGACTATTTCCGAAATCTGGCGCTTTTTCAGCAGCTGAGCGGCGCCTCGCCAGAGGATTGCTACCTCATCTATGCCGGCGCTGAAAATCAAGAACGCTCTGTAGCCCGTGTACGCGCCTGGAATGCGCTGCCGGAGGTTTGAACAAGCCACGCATGTACTCAACCCACTAAGCAACTCTTGGCGCGCATTCGAGCATTTGCAGCCACCACAGTTACCTGCCTCCCTTCCCCCTCCTTATGGGCGATGTTTCACCTGCTAACAGGCTGCTTCGCGTGCGTTGCTCTTACATGAAGAAACGCGGGTTCGACATGCCTTTTTTGCGCTTCACCAAGTCAGCGTACATCATCAGCTCGAACGAGCCGCCCACGAACGAGCGCAGGTTGGTGATGGTCATGTCGTAAGCGGCGCCAATGCCAATGCGCGGGTCTATTTGCCAGTAGGTCAAAAGGTTAAGCGACTCGCCCAGCCCGTCGCCGCCAGCCCGGTAGCCCAAACCCAGCGAAGCGATCCGGCGAAACTCTAAACTCAGCGACAAATCCACATCAATGGGCGCGTTGTGCACGTAGCGCACCAATGCTGCCGGCATCAGGTTAAAGTCGTCGCCCAACGGAATGATACCGCCGGTCGTGCCGTAAAAGTGCGGCTCCTCGCGCGCTGTGCGCATCCCCGGTTCGGTATTGAGGCCAATGTTATTGCGCACGATGCGCGGTACCGAAAAGCCGAAATAGAGCTTCTCCTGAAACGTGCCGTAGATGCCCGCGCCGAAGTTGGCCAACGCTTCATTAACTCGCTTATCGTCGAGTGAAGGATCGTACTGAATGAGTGGAGTGGCCTTTGCAAAGTCAATGCTCAGCACGCGCAAATTACCGGAGACGCCGATGCGCATCGAAAATTCGTCGCCGTTGATGATGTTGTACGAGTATGCCGCCGTCAGCTGCACGTCGCGATGCAGGCCAATCTGGTGGTGCGACAGCACGGCGCCCACGCCCACGCGCTGCGTAAACACTGGCGCGTGTACGCTCACCTGGGCGGCACGGGGGGCGCCTTCCATTTTGAACCACTGGTTGCGATAGATGGCCGTACCTGTCAACAAACCGCGAATGCCCGCATAGGCCGGGTTGTACGACAACTTGTTGTACATGAATTGCGTATAGCGGTGCTCTTGCTGGCCAAAAGCCACCAGACCCGAACACAGGAGGGCGATGAGGAGGAGATATGAGCGCATGGTGTGAGTTGTTCGAAGTGTGAAGGTTGGGAAAATGGGTAGAGCCGGCAGGGCGCACTGTTGAGGAAAAGCGCGCCCTGCTGTGGCGTTTTCTAACGGAAAATTTCAATATAACCCGACAGAGGCTTGCGGTCAGGCGCAGGTTGGAAGTAATAGAAATAGGTGCCGTCGGGCAGGTTCTGGCCCTGGCGGCCATGCAGGGTGCCGCGCCAGGCCTTGACCGGGTTGTTGTCGTAGGGCGCGGCCTCGTAGACTTTATCGCCCCACTGGTTGTAGATAATGAGGCGATTGTTCGGGTACAGATCGGTGTTGAGGCACGGTATTTCTAAGTAATCGTTGATGCCGTCGTCGTTGGGCGTAATGACGTTCGGGATATATGTGCAGAAGCTTTCGCGCACGGTGATGGTAACCACCGCATCGCTGCACAGGTCGGGGCAGGCAGCCGAGCAGAGGCGATAGATGAAATTCACCCGTCCGTTGTTTGGGCCGGCCTGGTAGGTGAAGAGGCCATTGCCCAATTCGGTCAACCCTGCCAACGGGCCAACAACGGTTACCGTAAAGTCGTCGGCCTCGTAGGTGTCGTTGGTCAGCACGTTGAAGCCCTCGAGTTTGCCGTTCGTTTCGGCCTCGAAGTCCGGGTCGTCCACAGCCTTAGGTTGCTTGCCAATGCGCACCAAGGCTGTGTCTTTGGGCGTATAGCAGCCGTTCACGATGGCCTGCACTGTGTAAATGCCCGTGAGCGCCGGGCTCAGGTTTTCGATGAGCAGGTTATTCGAGTTCGGATACGGCGGCTTAGGACCTGTCCAGAGATAGGTGGCGCCCGGGATGACAGGTGTGCTGATGACGATATCGTCGCCGGCGCAGCCGATTTTATCGCTGACCTGAGGCGCTAAGGGCTGCAGAGGCGCCACTACCACGGTAACGGAACACACGTCAGTGTTGCCGGCAGCATCGGTGGCGCGGAATGCGAGCACATGTGTGCCCACAGGGAAGAACTCGCCGCTCTTGAGGCCGCTCGTTTGTTCCACCAACGGAGCGCCACAGTTGTCCGTAGCGCTGGGCAGGCCAAATGCCAGTACGGCGCCGTCGCACGAGGCCGTTGCCTGCGCCGAAGTCAAAAACTTGGAAGAGTCGCTCTTGATGGTTCCACTGATGTCGGTCAGGATCGGCGAAGTCGGGCACTTAAACGCCGGCGGAATGCTTTCCGTGACAGTGATGGTGAAGCTGACCGAGGCTGAATAGCCCAGCGTGTCGGTTACCGTATAGGTTACCACCGTTGTACCTACCGGGAACGTTTGGCCCGGCTGGTGCGTGGAGGTTACTGTTGCCGGCGCGCACACGCCTACCGTCGCCGGTGGCGACCACACCGCCACCGCCGAACAACCGACAAAAGACTGATTGGCCGGGGCATCCACAAAACTCAACGGCGGGCCGATGACAGTAATTTTAAATGTGCACACATCCTGATTGCCGCTGGGGTCTTCCACCGTTACTTTCACCAACGTGTGGCCCACCGGATAGGTGTCGCCCGGCATCGAGGAAGCCTTGACTGTTGGCGCAGGCGCGCAGTTGTCGGTAGCCGTCGGCATCTTCCAATGGACCGCGATAGAACAGGCGCCATTGGAATTCACTACCGTGTCTTTCGGGCATCCGCTGAATTTGGGCGCCACCGTGTCAATGACCGTTACCTTAAAGCTGCAAGCCGCCGTGTTGCCCCAAATGTCGGTAGCGGTGTACGTGACTGCGGTTGTCGTCTCCGGGAACGGCGTGCCGGAAGTATGGCTGCAGGTCAGCGTTACCGGGCTGCAGTTGTCCGAAACCTGCGGCGCCGTCCACGTCGCCACGGCCGTACAGTTGTTGGTGTACAGCGTGATGTCTTTCGGGCATGCCACCAGCACCGGCGGGATATTTTCCTTCACGGTAACGACAAAACTGCACGTCATAACGTTGCCGGTAGTGTCCTGCGCGGTGTAGACAATCGTCGTATTTCCAGTGGGCAACACGCTGCCCGAAGGAATGTTGGACTTGGGCCAGATGGGATATGGGTCGCAGGCATCCACGACTTTGGGGTCGTCCCAAATAACCTTCATCTCGCAAGCGCCGGCAGGCGTGGTTACCGTGAAATTC